>NZ_JBSGBG010000036.1:0-100628 GCF_053601135.1 Actinosynnema sp. NPDC004786
TCGTCCCCCGGCGCGGCGGCCTGGGGCTCGGCGGGGCGGGGCGCCCCGGGGGGGCTCCGGGCCGCCCGTCACGCGGTGGCGCGTCCCGGACATTAGGATTGGCGCCACAGGACGAGGAGTGGACCACACGATGACAACGGCATCAGACCGGCAGCCCTTCGACGCGGTCGCCCGACCGGCGGCCGAGGAGGATTTGCGGGTCTTGTTCGGGCAGTCCATCGCCGTGTTCGCTTCCCTGGTGGGGCCGGCGCACGTGGTGGAGACGGCGAACCACGCGTTCTTCGCCACCATCGGCGAGCACCGGGCGCGGACCGGCGTGCCGCTGGTGGAACTGATGCCCGAACTGGCCGATCAGGGTTTCATCGCCCTGCTCGACCAGGTCTACCGCACCGGCGAGTCCTACACCGGCCACGACGTCCGGGTCGTGCTCGACACCGGCCCGCGGGCGCGGGAGGTGTTCTTCGACTTCACCTACGAGCCGCGCCGCGACGGAGAGGGCAACGTCGTCGGCATCTGGGTGATCGGGGTGGAGACCACCCAGGTCAAGCATGCCCAGCACCTGATGGCCGAGCACCGCGCGCTGCTCGAGCAGATCGCCCGCCAGGCGCCGTTGACCGACGTCCTCGACGGGATGGCGCGGTGCATCGAGAACCTCGCCCCGCAGGAGGTGCTCGTCTCCGTCCTGCTCGCCGACCCCGACGGCCGGCACCTGCGCCACGGGGCCGCGCCCAGCCTGCCCGACTTCTACAACGAGGCCATCGACGGGATCGCCACCGGCGAGGGCGTCGGCTCCTGCGGCACGGCCGCCCACCGCCGGGAACCGGTCGTCGTGACCGACATCGCGACCGACCCGTTCTGGGACGACTTCCGAGACCTGGCGGACCGGGCCGGGCTCGCCGCCTGCTGGTCCACGCCGATCCTGGCCCGCGACGGGAGCCTGCTGGGCACCTTCGCGATGTACCACCGGACCCCGCGCGCCCCGCAGGAGTCCGACCTCGCCCTGGCCCGCGTCTTCGCCGGCACCGCGGCCCTGGCCATCGAGCGCCACCACAGCGAGCAGGCGCGCCGTGACGCCGAAGCCCGCGCCGAAGCGGCCCACGCCGAGCTGACCAAGGCGATGCTCGCGGAGCAGGAGCTGCGCGCCGAAGCCGAGGAACGCGCCGCCGCCGCGGCCGACCTGGCCGACCGGATGCGTGCCGCCGCGGCCACGCAGGCCACCGTGCCCCATCCCCGGCAGTGCCAGCTGGGCGGCGCCGACGGGTGCGGCGAACCGGCCGAGCTGAAGGTCGCCGACGCCTGGGGTGACGCGGCCTGGGGTTGCCACGTCCACGCCGAGGAAGCCCTCCTCACCGTGCGGTCGGCGTTCATCGCCAGCGAGGAACTCGGCGGCCTGGCCGCCTACCTCAACCGCCGCCCGTCCCGAGCCCGCCGGACGTGACGTACCGCACCTGACGGGACCCGCGTCGTGCGGACGTCATCCCAGGAGTCCCCGTCCCGGCCCGGGATCCCGGAACGGGACGAGCCTCAGGCGCGAACGCAGAGCCACACCAGGGCCAGCACGACCACCGCGACCACGACCCCGGCCAGGGTGGCGAGCAGGCCGGCGCCGGCCGAGGCGCGGTGACGGGCGCGGCGTTCGGCGGCGACCCACAGGGCCGCCGCCACGACCAGACCTCCCGCGCCCGCCCACGGGCCCCACGGCGCGGCCACCAGTCGCAGCGACAGCAGCGAGCCGACGGCCAGCGCCAGCACCGTGCGGCGCCACGCCAGGACGGTCCGCTCGGGTTGGAGGCCGCGATCCCCCGTCGGCGTCACGGCGGTCACCGGGTCAGGACGGCGACGAGCACCAGCACGATCACCACCGCCACGCCGACCGCGAGCACGACCGCCGGGCCCAATGACGGCAACGGGTCGCCCCGGCGGATGGCGCGTTCGGTCCGGGCCCAGCCCCACCACCCCTGCAGGACGGCGACCAGGCCCAGCACCAGCAACAGGATGGACGCGACCAGCCGCAGCGTCGGCTGGAGCGGCAGGTGGAGGGCTTCCAGCGCCACCCCGCCCGCGACCAGCGCGAGCGACGTGCGCATCCAGGCCAGGAACGTCCGCTCGTTGGCCATGGTGAACCGCGGGTCGGGCTCCTCGCCGACGCCGTAGACCCACCGGGGAAACCGTTCCTTCGTCCCACCTGGCACCTGGGCAGTATGCGCGGACCCCCGCCGGCACGCGCACGGGGGACGACCGGTCGGGGACGCCCGCGCGGAGTTCGCGGCCTCGGAAACGGTTCGCGGCGTGGACGGCTATTGCCTCACCGTGGACGCCGACGCCTACGGCCAGAGCGGTTCGATCCAATAGCTGTCCGCCCAGGTGGGCGTGTCCCTCTTGGTGAAGGGTTCGACCACGAACGCGGCCGGGGCCTTGCACCGGTCGTTCTGGTAGAAGTACAGCCGGACGTTGTTCTGGTTGTCGACTTCGGTGCCCTCGGGGACGTGCATCGGGATGCACACGCCCAGGCGCACCGGGGCGCGGGGCGGTGCTTCGGCGGCGGACCGGGTCCCGTCCACCTGGAGGGGTGACGCGCCGGAAATGCCCGGCGCCGCGCCCAGGAGGGCCACGGCGGCGAGTGCCACCGCCGACATCTTCGCCCGGTAGCGGTTGCTCATGACATCCTTCTTCCCGGTGGCCGACGGCCTGTTCCCGAAATCCGCCGGAACGTCGCGGATTTCGGGAGCGACGGTATCGCCGCCGACGGCGGGGCACCATCCCACGATGGGCGCGCCGTGTGTGCGATGGGGTGGTGTGGACTTCGCCCTTCGTAATCGACCCGGGGCGGCCCGGCGCCGCTCACCGGAACGCGGCGACCGTGGTGTGCGTGCAGTGCTCGGGCGTGTCGTCGTCGGGGGTGATCACGTTGCCCGCCACCAGGAGCGGCGGGTCGAGGGGGATCGCGCGCACCCGCGTGGAGGCCGCGTCCGCGAGCTGGTCCGCGGGCAGCAGCGCCCAACTGGTCGGGTCGGCCCCGACCTCGACCACCGTGTCCTGCACCGTGCCGGTCGGCCGGCCCAACGGCGGGTGCACGCCCAGCTCCCGCAGCGCGGACGTGATCGCGTCGTGCAGCGGCGGGTCGGCGCGGCGGGACGGCGCCCGCAGCGCGAAGCCTGCCAGGTCGCGCGGGGACACCGCGGCGCGGTCGGCGAGCCGGTGCCGCACCGAGACCACCGCGTGCAGCGGCTCGGACCACGCGGGCAGCACCCGCACGCCCGGCGCCGCCACCGGCCCGCGGGCCAGGGCCAGGTCCAGCTCGCCCTGCCGCACGGCGGTCAGCCGCGCGGGCAGGGGCAGGTCGACCAGCACCACGTCGAGCCGCGGGTTGGCGGCGCGCAACGCGTCGATGCCGCGTTCCAGCCTGCCGGTCAGGCCGGGTGCGGTGCCGATCCGCACGGTGCCCGGCAGCCGGTGCGCGACCGCGCGGACCCTCTCCGCCGCGGCCAGCGCGTCCCGGGCGGCGGCGAGCACCCGCAGGCCCGCGTCGGTGAGCCGGACCCGGCGCGGCGTCCGGTCCAGCAGCCGCACACCCAGCTCCCGCTCCAGCCGCGCCACCTGCTGGCTCACCGCCGGCTGCACGATGCCCAGCCGCTCCGCCGCGCGCCCGAAGTGCAGCTCCTCGGCGACCGTGACGAAGTACCGCAACGCGCGCAGCTCCACCCCGCCGATGCTACGGCGATCACGTTCGCTGATCGCTGCGCGGACGGGTTGGCGCTGGTTCGCCGGGGCTCCGCCCGCTGGACTGGCGGCATGCGGATCGGAACCCACATCACCGCCTACGGCCCGGTCGACGACGTGCTGGCCGACGCCGCCGACGCGGCCGCGCGCGGGCTCGACAGCGCCTGGACCAACCAGCTGCCCGGCGGGTGGGACCCGCTGACCGTGCTGGCCGGCATGACCGGCGGACCCGCCGAGCTGGGCACCGCGGTCGTGCCCACCTACCCGCGTCACCCGGTCGCGCTCGCCACCGAGGCGGTCACCGTGCAGGCGCTCACCGGCGGACGCCTCACGCTCGGCATCGGCCCCAGCCACGCGGCCGCGATCACCGGCTGGTTCGGCATCCCCCACACCGCGCCGCTGCGGCACACCCGCGAGTACCTGGACGTGCTGCGCCCCCTCATGGCCGGGGAGCACGTCACCCACCGCGGCGAGTTCTTCACCGTCGACACGAAGCTCGAAGTGAGCGTGACGCCGCCGAAGGTGCTCGTCGGCGCGCTGGGACCGAAGATGCTGGGGGTGGCGCGCGACCACGCCGACGGCACGATCGCCATCTGGGTGCGCCCCGGCACCGTCGCCGACTACCTGGTCCCGCGCCTGGACGGCGCGCGGATCGCGGTGATGCCGATGGTGACGGTGACCGACGACCCCGACGGCGCGCGAGACCGGGTCGCCGCCCGGTACGGCGGGTCCGGCGAGCTGCCGGCGTACCGGGCGATGCTCGACCGCGGCGGCCTGGCCGGGCCCGCCGAGGCGCTCGTGACCGGCGACGAGGAGACCGTGCTGCGCGAACTGCGCCGCTACCGCGACGCCGGCGCGACCGACCTGATCGTCATGCCGGTCGGCACCGCCGAGGAACGCGCCCGGACGCTCGACGTCGCCGCGCAGGTCCGGGACTGACGCCCCGCTCGTCACCCGCGCAGGCGCAGCACTTCGCTCGGGGCCGCACGACGCCGGGCGCTCAGGTGCTGCCGCCGCGTTGGTCACCCGCGCAGGCGCAACAGCCTCGGACACCCGACGTGGCCGAGCGAGTCCGGGACTGACGCCCGCTCGCGTCACCCGCGCAAGCGCAGCAGTTCGCTCCGGGCGCGCACGACGCCGGCACGACGTCCAGGTTCGTCGGCGACGCGCCCGCGCCGCCGACCAGCGTGCCGTCCTCCAACTGCCACCCCACCGGTGGCACCGCCGTCGCCGAGGTCCAGCACGTCACCGGCGCGGATCTCGTGGTGCCACGGGATCGCCGCGTTCAGGCCCGGCACCCCGTAGATCAGCACCAGCGCGATCGCCAGGACGACCAGCGCGGGCGTGAACGTCCGCCGGTCCAGGCCCAGGAACCGCCGGTCCACCGGCACCCATCCCGGTTGCCCCACCACGACGCCCTCCTCGCCCCGGTCCACCGGCCCGGCGCTCGGCCACGAAGTGCGGCGAACCGCTACGCCGTCCGGCGACGGGGCGCTCGGCGAAACCGGTCCCGGAGCGTCAGACCACGTCGGTGACGACGATGGCGGCCGGCCCTTCGGTGTGCGTGACGCCCGCGGCGGTGAAGCACTGCGCCGGCGTGGTGTTGACCAGGGCCGCCGACATCACCACCGACGCGCCGCTGAACCGGCCCGCGGTCACCGTGCCCTGGTAGACCACGACGACCTCGTTGGCGGGCCGCAGCACGACGACCCCGACCGCGGACACGGTCGTGGTCTCGCCGGTGTTCCAGGTGATCGTCACGGTGATGGACACGCCGCGGATGCCACTTCCCGTGGGGCCTCCACAGAAAACGGACCCGCATTTTTCATATTGTCGGGGAGCACGGGCCGCCGCACCCCGTACCGGATGCGGCGGCCCGTGCGGGTCAGGTGGTGCAGGGGTTGCCGCCGGGGTGGGCGGCGGTGCCGTGGAAGTCGGCGCGCGCCTCACCGATCACCACGTCGGCGAGCAGGGTGTCCAGCACCACGGCCCGCTGGGTCACCGCGGTCGACGTGACCTCGGTGCTGTTGAGCCGGAGGGAGCCGATCACCAGCGGGATGGTCAGGGGCGCGGAGCCCACGGTGGTCGGCACGCCGTTGATCTTCAGCGAGGCGATCGAGGAGCTGCCGGTGAACCGCGGCGCCAGGCCCGTGCCGGTCGGCACGCACGTGACCGCCGCGTCGGACCTGATCACGCCCAGCTCGATGACCACGCCGAGCGTGCTGATGGTGGTGGTGTCCACCTTGGCGTTCGCGGTGGCGTTGTCGCCCGCGGCGGGCGGGGTCGTGGTCGGGTCGTCCGGCGTCCGGTCGGTGGTGGCGGTCAGCGCCTTGGCCTTGACGGTCAGCGCCGCCGCGTTCAGGTCCACCTGCGCGAGCGTCTTGGCGTCGTCCACGCACGGCACGTCCGCCGGGTTGGCGACGACCGGCTCGATGCCGACCAGGTTCAGCGCGCTCGCCCGGCAGGAGAAGACGCCGTCGCGGTCGTCGTCGATGATCGTGCCGACCCCGACCGCGTCGGTGATGGCCGCGCCGCCCGCCGCGGACAGCGCCACCGTGAACGTCTCGTCCGGCTCGTCCACCGTGTCACCGTTGACCGGCACGATCACCGGCTTGGACGTCTCGCCCGGCGCGAAGGTCACCGTGCCGGTGGTGGCCGCGTAGTCCGCCGGGGCGACCGCGGTGCCGTCGGCGGTGGCGAAGGCGACCGTCACCGGGCTCGGGCTCGGCCGGTCCAGGCCGACCGTGAAGGCGGCGGGCGTGGTGCCGGCGTTGCCCTCGGCGACCACCACGTCGTCGATGGACAGGCCGGGCACGTGCACGGTGTTCCGCTCGATGAAACCGCGGGAGGCGCCGTCGACCAGGAAGTCCACGGTGCAGCGGTAGGTGCCGGCGGGCGCGCCCGGGTCGACGGAGATGCTCTCGGTGAAGCCGGCGACCTCACCGCTGTTCACGGTGCGGCTCGCGGGCGTGAACCCCAAGGTCAGCTGCGGGTCGCAGGACGTGACGGTGGGCGTGACGGTGACCTGCACGGCCCGGATGCCGTCGAGGATGGCCTGCGCCACCTGGTTGGCCGGGACGTTGTTCAGCAGCACGCCGCCGGTCGCGTTCACGATGGCCGTCGCCTGGCCGCCGGTGTCGAGCCCGCCGCCCGCCGGGCCGACGTTGACCGCGATGACGCGGACGTCGGCGGCCCGGAGCGCGGCGATCGCGTCGGCGAGGGTGTGGCCGAGGCTGGGGTCGTGGGAGGGCGCGTCGCCGAACCAGGCCACGATGCGGGTGCCGTCGGGGCGGAACGCGATCGCGCCGCTGCCGATCTCGAACAGGGCGTTGACGGCGGCCTCGGGGTAGTCGCCGCCGCCACCGGCCACCCAGGCGTTGATCCCGTCCTGCACGGCCGCGGTGTCGCCGGTGAGGTTCTGGTTGACCCGGAACGCGAACGCGTCGCCCTGGTCACGGTACTCCGCGACCGCGAACCGCGCCGTGGGCTGGGCGTCGAGCACCGCGTCGGTGACCGCGCCCGCGTTCGTGCGGACGTCGGTGATGGCGCTGCCCATGCTGCCGGTGGTGTCGGCCAGGAACACCAGGTCGGGGTTGGGCGGGACCGCCGGGGTGGTGACCGACTTGGCCACCGTCGTGCCCGCGCCGGGGCCGAGGGTGACCTCGACGTCGACGGGGTCCACCTGGGCCGCCGCCTGGGGCGCGGCGACGATCGCGACCGTCGTGGCCCACACCACCAGCGCGGAGGTGAGCGCGGCGACGGATCTGCGCGAGGAACGCCGCGCGCTGGAATAGGACATGAATTCTCCGATCGGGATCGTTCGCGTCCACGCCCGCGAACACGGCCCGGTTTTCGGGCCGACCGCCGACCGGCGCGACGCGGAGGACAACCGGATATCCGCGAGCCGCGGCCGATCAACCGGAATGAATTGCCCCCGTCATGGAAACGTAACCCGATCATCGACGCCGCGGCGTTTCCCGCCAAGCCTCCAGCGGTGTGACACGGGAAATCGTGTCACGACACGGCCGGTGTGACCGGTGGTCCCCCCAGGTGACGACGACCGCTCGATTACGGCCACGTCCGGCCCACTCCCGCGCCCGCCGCACCGCGCGGACCCTCAGTCCTCCTCCGGGTACTGGAACACGTCGCCGAGCGGGACGCCGAACACGCGGGCGATGCGGAACGCCATCTCCAGCGAGGGCGAGTAGCGGCCCTGCTCGATGGCGATGACGGTCTGGCGCGTGACGTCGAGGCGCTTGGCCAGTTCGGCCTGCGTCATCTCGTCGTGCGCGAAGCGGAGTGCGCGGATCGAGTTGGTGATCCTGGTCGGCTTGCCCAACTAGAACCCCCGCCGGTAGGCGACCAGCTTGACGGCCGCGCCGAACACCGCCCACGCGGTGAACACGGCGTAGATCGCGTTGGCGATCCAGAAGTGCGGCGCGCCCCACAGCGTCAAGGCGAACGGCAGCACCATGCCCGCGCCCAGCGCGATCCCGGCCACGTGCTCACCGAACCGGTTGATGTCGCGGTCGCGCGCGTCGGGCCGGTGGCGGTCGCCGGGTCGGACCACCGCGAGCACGATCCGCCCGACGACGGACAGCGCGATGGAGACGCCGATGGCCCACAACATCGGGGCGACGTACGCCACCGACGCCATCGACCCGTTCCCCGTCCGGCCTAACACCACCATGACGTACCCGACGTAGGTCACCACGGTGACCGCCAGGTAGAGCCACGTCCCCTTCTCCTCGTACGACATCGCACCCCTCCGCCGTGTAAAGCGAACTTGACATCACGAAGGTAAGCACTGCTTGACACGACGTCAAGCATCTTTGACATGCCCGACGGCCGCCGCCGCAGCCTTCCGCGCACCCGCGAGGCGGATCCCCCGGCACCGGAATGCACGCGTCCACCGGCGAATTCGCCGTGACCTCCGTCGCGGCACGGTTGGAGCGCGAGGTGATCGGGTAGCCGAAGGGCACAAGACCAACGACACCAGGAGGGTCACGTGATCGGGTTCATCGTCGCCGGTTTGATCATCGGCGCGCTCGCCCGCCTGATCAAGCCCGGCAAGCAGAACCTCGGCATCGTGGCGACGCTGCTGCTGGGACTGGTCGGCTCGGTCATCGGCGGCACCATCGCCAACCTGCTCGGCACCGGCGACATCTTCGAGCTGAACGTGCTCGGCTTCATCCTCGCCGTGATCGCCTCGGTGCTGCTCATCGGTGTCGCGGAGGCCATCGCCGGCAAC
This sequence comes from Actinosynnema sp. NPDC004786, assembly GCF_053601135.1. Taxonomy (NCBI): domain Bacteria; kingdom Bacillati; phylum Actinomycetota; class Actinomycetes; order Pseudonocardiales; family Pseudonocardiaceae; genus Actinosynnema; species Actinosynnema sp. NPDC004786. Next base: position 8,972 of record NZ_JBSGBG010000036.1, read on the forward strand.
CGCCACCGCACCAGCGTCCGATAACCGCCGGACCACGTCGCACGGCCCCGTCACCGGGTGGTGGCGGGGCCGTTCGGCGTGCGGCGGGCGTGATCGGTGGCGTCGGACGAGGTGGTTACCCTTGCCGCCTGTCGTGGGGAGGGGTGCCGCCGGTGCAGGTGTCCGTGCTGACCGCGGGGTCGCGGGGTGACGTCGAGCCGTTCCTGGCCCTGGGCGCACGGCTGCGCGCGGCCGGTCACGGGGTTCGGTTGGTGACGCACCGGGAGTTCGACGGGGTCGTGCGCGCGGCCGGGCTGGACTTCGCCGAGCTGCCCGGCGATCCCAAGGCCACGCTCGCCGGGCCGGAGGGTCGGGCGCTGCTCGCCGCGCGGAACCCGGTCACGCTGGTCCGACGGCTGCGCGAGGTGGTCGGGCCCGAGCTGCGCGGATCCCTGGCGGCGGCCGTGGACGCGTGCCGGGACGCCGACGTCGTCGTGCACTCGACGCTGGTCGCGTTCGGGCCCACCGTCGCCGAGCACCGGGGCGTGCCGGCGGTCGCGGCGCACCTGTCGCCCAACACGCCCACCCGCGCGTTCCCGATGACCGCCCTGCCGACCCCGGTGCCCGCGGCGCTCAACCACGCGACCTGGCGGTTCTCCGAAGCGCTGCTGTGGCGGGCGTTCCGACCCCTGTTGGACGACCAGCGCGCCGGACTCGGCCTGCCGCCCCTGCCCCGCCGCACACCGCCGCCGCGACGCCGGCCGCCCCGCCTGTACGGCTTCAGCCCCTCCGTGGTGCCGCCCCCGCCCGACTGGACGTCCGACGACCACGTGACCGGGTACTGGTTCACCGAAGCCGACACCACCCTGCCGGCGGACCTGGTCGACTTCCTGGACGCGGGCGAACCTCCCGTGTACCTGGGCTTCGGCAGCATGCCCGACCAGGACCCGGCCGCGGCCGCCGAGCTGCTGCTCACCGCGGCACGCCGGGTCGGCAGGCGAGCCGTGCTGCTGTCCGGCTGGAGCGGCCTGGGCGCCGGAGACGCCGGCGACGACGTGGTGGTCGTCGACGACGTCCCCCACCGCGCGCTGTTCCCCCGCTGCGCCGCCGCCGTCCACCACGGCGGCGCGGGCACGACGGCGGCGGCCGTGCTGGCGGGCGTCCCGTCGGTGGTCGTGCCGTTCTTCGCCGACCAGTTCTTCTGGGGCCGCCGCGTCACGGAGCTGGGCGTCGGCGCGGCCACCCCCGCCCGGGACCGCGTCACGGCCGACGCCCTCACCGAAGCGCTCCGCGCCGCCCTGGGCCGAACCGCGTCGGCACGCGCCCTGGCCACCCGCGTCGCGGCCGAGGACGGTCCGGGCGCGGCGGTCACCGTGCTGGAACGCCTGACCGGTTCCTGAGGGTGCGGGGGAAGCCGTCCCGCCCCGCGACCGGCGAGTCCCGGCCGACGGCGCCCCGACCTGGAGCGGCCGTCCACAGAGGACTCGTCCGGACGGTCAGAGCAGGCCGCGGCGGTAGGCGGCGACCAGTCGGCGCGGCACGGTCAGCCTCCGTCCGTCCAAGGTGGTCACCGGCACCAGGTCCGGTGCGGTGGCCTTCCACCGGGAGCGGCGGTGGCGGGTGTTGCCGCGCGACGTCTTGCGCTTGGGGACGGCCATGTCAGCGGTTCCTCCTGCCGTAGCGGCGGTTGAACTTCTCGACCCGGCCGGCGGTGTCCACCACGCGCTGGTTGCCGGTCCAGAACGGGTGGGAGTCGGAGGTGATGTCGACGGTGATGAGCGGGTAGGTGTTGCCGTCCTCCCAGTCGATCGTGCGGGTCGAGGTGGCGGTGGACCTGGTCAGGAACGCCTTGCCCGTGGCCTGGTCGCGGAAGACCACCGGGTGGTAGTCGGGGTGGATGCCCTGCTTCACAGCTCCTCCATCTCGTCGTGCCGTTCGGCAAACCGGTTCGGCGAACGGCAGTTCGTCGGCCGGCGCCGACTCCTCGTCGGTCACCAGCGCCCGGCGAGCCTGGCCACCGGTACGACCTCGGTCCCTCTGTGCGCTAGCCTAACGGAAACGATTGTCGTTTCCAACTGGAGGTAGCGTGTCCTCACGGCACTGCCAGGTCACCGGCCACAAACCCGGCTACGGCAAACAGGTCTCCCACTCCCACCGGCGCACGTCGCGGCACTGGCTGCCCAACACCCAGCGCCGCCGCTTCCGGCTGCCGTCCGAGAACAGGTACGTGGTGTTGACCCTGTCGACCAAGGGCATCAAGACCGTCGACAGGCGCGGCATCGAGGCCGTCGTCGCCGAGCTGCGCCGCCAGGGGGTGAAGGTCTGATGGCGAAGGCCACCGACGTCCGGCCGATCATCAAGATGAGGTCGACCGCGGGCACCGGCTACACCTACGTCACCCGCAAGAACCGCCGCAACGACCCCGACCGCCTCGTGCTGCGCAAGTTCGACCCCGTCGTGCGCCGCCACGTCGACTTCCGCGAGGAGCGGTGATGGCCGAGGAGTCCGAGATCGCCGAGGAGCGGCAGCGGCGGGAGATCGTCCTGCCCGGCGTCACCGAGCCGGGCCGGTGAGCCGGATGCCACGACCGGAACGTGCGCCGAAGCGCCGCGCCAACCTGCTGCACCGGGAGGGCGTCACCCACGTCGACTGGAAGGACGTCGCCCTGCTGCGCAAGTTCATCTCCGACCGCGGCAAGATCCGCTCCCGCCGTGTCACCGGCCTGACCCCGCAACAACAACGCCGGGTCGCCGCCGCCATCAAGAACGCACGCGAGATGGCGCTGCTCCCCTACCCCGCCAAGGGCCGCTGAGCGGGGCGGGCCGCCCCACCATTACGCCGCCGCCTCGACCGCGGGGTGCGGGCGAGGCGGCGGCGCGGGCTTCCCGGGTGAACGGCGACCGCCGGTCGGTCAGCGGCGCAGGCCGGCGCGGACCACCAGCGCGTCGTGGTCGGTGTAGGTGGTCGGCTCGATCTCCAGCACCGGGGCGGCGAGGTCGCCGTAGGCGTGCTGGATGCCGGGAGCCTGGGCGGCCGACGCGTCGGTCAGGGTCCAGTGGCCGGTCGGCGCGCACGAGGCACGGCGGTTGACGTCGCCCGCGAAGATCGTCGGACGGCCGCGCGAGGCCAGGATCGCGGTCAGTTCGGCGCACTGGGTCGCGTTGGCGGTGCCCGGCGCCTCGCCGCCGGTGGACAGGTGGGTGGTGCACACGTCCACCCGGCGGGCGGTCGTCACGCAGAGCCAGCGCCGCTCCTCCACGCCGCTGAAGACGGAGAACGGCGCGTCCTCGGCGGCGCGGATCGCCTCCTTGGTCAGCACGGCGTTGCCGAACACGCCCCGCCCCTCCGGTGACTTGCAGGCCAACGGTGCGCCGCGGTAGATCACGGTGGCGAAGCGGTGGTGGTAGCCGGTGCGGGCGGCGATCTCGGCCACGTCGCCGCTGCACGCCTCGTTCAGGGTGACCGCGTTGACGTCGTTGGCCTCGATGCGGGCGACCACCTCGTCCACGATCTTCGGGTACTCGGTCCCGGCGTAGCAGCCGGCGTAGCCGCTGGCGCAGACGTTCATGTGCAGCAACGAGTACGGCGGGCGCGCGGGCGACCGGGTCTCCGCGGACCCGGCGGCCGCGGCGGCCGGGGACAGCAGGAAGGCGACGAGCAGGCAGCCGAGCAGTGCCGTGAGCGGGCGCGCGGCGGAACGTTGGATCATGGGGCGATTGTGCTCATCGGGTTCCCGAACCCGAAGGTCCGCCGGCAAGTGTTCACCGTCCCGACGCCCTGGTGAACCGCGGCCGGGCGTCGGGTGCACGGCCGGGTCCCGGGCCTCCCCGGCGGCTTCGTCGCGCTACTCGCGGAACAGCCGGTGACCGGGTCGGGCGAGTTCGTTGCCGCTGCCCTCGGTCACCCACCTGAGGGTGGCCGCGTCCTCCGCGTTCTTGCCGAAGTCGTGGTTGCCGGCGATGATCCCGTCGATCGGCCCGAGCACCTCGTCGCACTCCGGATAACCCTTGGCGTACATGGTCCACACCAGCACGGCCGCGAGTCCGGGGTTCGGCTTGTCGCGTTCCGCGGCGCCGGTCTCGACGTCACCCTTCACCTCTTCGCGGTAGATGCTGCCGCAGTCGCCGACCTCCAGGACCCGCTGGCCGGGCGGCACGTTCGCCTTCCGGAACGCCGCCAGCGCGTGCTCGGTGTCGCCCCAGAACCCGACGCCCTCCAGCGGGACGCCGTTCTCGTCCTTCGCGGAGATGTCCGGGGCCAGGTTGCGGTACCCGGGTCCGCGCAGGGTTTCCTTGTTCTTGTCGTAGTCCTTGCTCGTCAGGTCGTAGAGGACCTGCACGCCGGCGTTGGTGAGGGTCTTCGCCTGGCGGGCCAGGCCGCGGGTGGAGCACGGCGCCTCGGCCTTGCGGCACTTGTCCGGGGTCTTGATGTCCAGCCACACCAGCAGCGGTCTCGTGGCCGGGTCGAGCGCGACGATCTCCTCGAACATCCGGGCGACGGCCCGCTCCCTGGTCGAGCCCTTGCAGTCGTGGTCGAAGTACCACGCCGGCCGGTCGCGGCGCTCCCAGTTGGCGCAGATGTCGATCTCCACGCCGTTCGCGCCGGCCGCGACGGCGCGGTGCAGCGCGGCCGGGCTGTTCACCCCGTGCGCGATGGCGTAGACCGGCCTCTTGGCGGCCGTGTCGTCCGCTTCGCCCGCGGGCGCGGTGAGCAGCCCGGAGACGAGCGTGCCGACGACCACGAGCGCGATCCTGCCGAGCATCCTTGACCTCCTGGAGGGAACACCGCGTCGAGGATGGCAGCACGGTCGGGCCGCCCGGCAAGGGTCGGCGGGCAAGGCCACCCGGCCGGGGAGTACGGGCCCGATTCATCCGATCGGGAGCCGAGCACGGCGCCGCGGCGGCCCGCACGGCGGCCTGCGGCCCGTTCCCGCACCGCAGCGGGCCCGCGAGGACAACCTGCGCGAATACCCGCCCGAACCCGGGTGAAACACCCCGGTCGTCACCGCGCCGCCCCGATCCGGTGACCGGGTCGCCGCCCCGGGAGACCCGTGCCACGGTGAAGGGGCAGCGCCGTCGCACGTCCCCCCGCCCGCCGGCCGCGCGTCTTCCCCGGAGCGGCGAAGGCGAAGCCACTCCCGGAAGGGCAGCAGATGACCACTGTGGATGGACGCGCCGACGCCGCCGAGCCCTCCGACCCTCCCCCGCCGATCAACCGCACGCGGCCCGCTCCGGGCGTCCTGGTGCTGGGTGTCGCCGGTCCCGTGCGGACACCGCTGGTCGAGGCCGCCCGGCGGTGCCTGGGCGAGTCGCCCGGCGTGCTGGTCCTCGACCTGTCCCGCGCGACCGCGTGCGACGGCCGGGGAGCCGCGGTGGTGACCGCCGTCCGCGCCGAGGCGCGGGCGCGCGGGGTGCCGGTCGAGCTGGTGATCTCGACCTACGACGTCGCCCGGGCGGTGCACTTCGCCGACCCGGACGCGTTGCTGGGCGCGTGGCCGTCGCTGGAGCCCGTGCTGACCGCCCTCTGCCCGCCCGACCGCGCGGGCCCGGACCGACCAGACCACACGCACGGAGGAATTCGATGACCACCGGCTTCAACCCGCTGGAGCACCGCGGCATCCCCCTGGACCGGCAGGTCCGGAGCTGGCGCGAGCTGAACGTGGACCCGATCGACCCCGACCACAGCGACCCCTACACCCGGTGCCGGATCATCACCATGAACGGCATCGAGGTCGAGGCGCTGCTGTTCAGCCACCAGTTCGCCCGCAACTGCCTCGACATGGACGTCAAACGCCGCCTGGCGGAGGTGCGCTACCTCGAACAACAGCAGCAGAAGGCGGTGAACTGGCTGCTGCCCGGCGTGTCCTCGGCGCTGGAGACCACGATCGCGTACGAGCAGGTCGCCGTCGACCTCACCGCGTGGGTGGCGCGCATGGAGCCCGACCCGTACCTCACGCAGGCGTACCAGTTCGGCGTGCTGGAGGACTTCGACCACCTCTACCGCTACGCCAACCTCTACGAGATGATCCAGCGGCGCAAGGCCGAGCGCATCGTGGACGACCTCACCGAGGTCATCCCCGGCCGGCCCACCAAGTACCACCACCGCCACCCGGCGGACAACGTGCGCGAGCCCTACGACCGCTCCACCGCGGCCCCGATCTCCAAGCTGCACGCGTTGACCATCATGTCCGCCGAGCAGCAGACGATGAACTTCTACCTCAACGTCGGGCCGGAGTACATGGAGCCCATCGCGCGGCAGCTCTACCAGGAGATCGCGCTGATCGAGGAAGAGCACGTGACGCACTACGAGTCGCTCGTGGACCCGGGCGAGACGTGGTGGGAGCGGCTGGTCAACCACGAGTACAACGAGTGCTACCTCTACTACTCGTTCATGCAGACCGAGTCCGACCGCCGGATCAAGGCGATCTGGGAGCTGCACCTGAACATGGAGCTGGAGCACCTGCACGCGGCGTGCGACCTGATGCGCGCCTACGACGACCGCGAGCCGGAAGAGGTCCTCGCGCCCGAGCTGCCCGATCCGGTGACGTTCGAGCCGAACAAGGAGTACCTGCGCGAGCTGCTGGACACGCAGATCGACCTGACCACGTTGGGCACCGGTTACGTCCAGGAGGCGCACGAGCGGTTCGAGGCCATGCAGGAGGCGCTGATGGGCGGCGAGGCGCCGCCCAGCGAACGCGTCATCGACCTGCACCGCGAGGACTTCGGCACCGACTACCGGCACTCGACCAACGGCGAGCACCCGGTGGCCTCGCTGCGGCAGCAGCCCACCACGAGCTGACGGAGGCACGATGACCACCACGTCCCGCCCGGAGACCGGACACGACGCCGACGTCGTGGAACTGCTGATCGGGCAGCACATGGAGATACGGGACCTGTTCGGCGAGGTCCAGACGTCCACCGGCGGGCAGCGGGCGGACGCCTTCGCCCGGCTCGTGCGGCTGCTCGCCGTGCACGAGACCGCCGAGGAGATCGTCGTCCACCCGGCGGCGCGGCGCAGCGTCGACGGCGGAGCCGCCATCGTGGAGGACCGGCTCGCCGAGGAGCAGCACGCCAAGGAGCAGTTGGCCCACCTGGAGTCGATCGGCACGGAGGACGCGCGGTTCCTCGACGGGTTGGCCCGGCTGCGCGACGCGGTGCTGCGGCACGCGCACCACGAGGAGGCCTACGAGTTCCGCTACCTGCGCCAGCACCACGACCTCGACCAGCTGCGCCGCATGGCCGAGCGGGTCCGGGCCGCCGAGAGCATGGCGCCGACGCACCCGCACCCGAGCACCCAGTCCGCCACCGCGAACGTGGTGGCGGGGCCGGCCGTCGCCCTGTTCGACCGGGTGAAGGACGCGGTGCGCGGGGCGCTGTCCGACGACGGGAAGTGAATCGGCGCGCCCCGGCTCAGCGCCCGTCGTCGCGCCACCGGTGGACGCCCGCGCCCTGCGCGTAGGACAGGTGACCACCGAGCGCGCCGCCGGCGCTGAGCACCACCAGGCCGGCCAGCCGCCACACGCGGGCGGCCCGGTCGCCGCACCGGGTCGAGGCGAGGAAGCAGCCGACGGCGAGCAGGTTGCCGACGGCGTGCAGCGCGCCGACCCGCCGCTGGGCGAGGTCGAGGCGGGAGAAGTCCGCCAGGCCCGCGACCGCGGTGGGCGGGGTCGCCGCCAGCCCGATCGCCACCAGCCGCCGTGCGTCGGCGGGCCGGCCGAAGCCGACGTCGAGCACGGCGGCGCACACCCACGCGCCGATCGGCACGGTCACCAGCAGCGGGTGCACGGGGTGGCCGAGCCAGGCGCCGCGCAGGAACCGGTCCGCCCGGCCCCGCCCCAGCGCCTTGCGCACCACCCGCGCGACCGCGCCGGCGGGCGCGTCAAGGGCGTCGACCGACTCGGCCGCGTGCAATGTCCGACGTATGACCATGCGCGTCGAGTACCCGGCGGGGCCACCGCGAACCTCCCGCCGGGGGTGACGCGCCGGATCAGGTCCACGGGCCCCAACGGGTGTCGTGAGGGCCTGCCGGATCACGCCGGGAACTCCCTGGCGGACGTCGCGGTGGCGCGCCGGATCACGCCGGCACGCCCCTGGCGGACGTCACGGTGGCGCGCCGAATCACGCCGGCACGCCACTGGCGGAACGTCGCGGTGGCGCGCCGGATCAGGCTGACGAGCCCTCGGCGGGTGTCGCGGTGAACGCGGCGGCCCCGGCGCGGACCCGGAACGGCTCCAGGTCGGCGCGCTGGCGCGCGGCCCGGTCGATCAGGTGGTCGAAGTCGATGTCGGGCAGGCGCGAACCCAGGCCCGCCAGGTCGCGCAGGGTCGTCCAGAGCTGCTTCTTGCCGTCGATGCCCATGGTGAGGATCTCCAGCTCCTCGAACCGGCTCAACGGCGAGTACGACAGCAGCCGCCCGTTGCGCTTGAGCCGGCCGAGGCGTTCGGCGACGAACGCCGACCCCGTCTTGACCGGGTCCGGTCGCACCCCGACCCGCTTCATGATCACCCGGAACGTCTCGACGTCCTCGGCGATGGCCGTCGCGACCCCGGCCAGCACCTCGCCGAGCTGGGTGCCGCGGTTGTTGCGGTGCGCCCGGCGCGCCAGCTCGCGCCACACCACGCCCATCGCGAGCTGGTCCTTGAGGTAGATGCCCAGGAAGTCGTCCACCACCACGAGGTACCCCCGCGCCGGGTCCTCTACCATCGGGGTTCACCCGTGGTGGTGTCCCGGTCGGCGGGCGCGCCGCGGTGACCACGTGGACCGCGCCCAGGCCGGAGATCCACAGGTCCACGCCGCCCCGGCTTCCGACCACCACCGCACGCGGGGATCGCGGTGTGGTCGGCGAACGGCACCCGCACGTACTCGGCGTGGCTGCCCTTGAACCCGCCCATCGCGTGCGAGTAGCCGAAGATCCCGCCGGGGTCCGCGCCCCACAGCGCCTGCGTGATGCCCGGGTTGGTGTTGGTGTTGGTGTTGTCGCACAGCGACCACAGGTCGTTCTTGCAGTACCAGCACGAGCGTGCGGGAGGCGAAGTCGCTGATCGAGACCGGGTCGGTGCTGCGCCCGGACACGCCCGGGGCCGGCGGGGCGCGTGGTGCGGATGCTGACCAGGCGGGCGGCCGGGGAGGGCAGGCTGTGAAGGCGCTGTGCCGGGAGGGCGTGAACGACTTGGAGGTCCGGCAGAATGCCACCCGCAGGTCCTCGCGCGACACGTCGCCGGCGGGGCGCGCCGGCAGTTCCGTGCCCTTGTCACCCGCCGCCGGCCGCACGGTGACCTCCACGTCGCCGCGCAGCCGCGCCAGCGGCTCCGGCAGGTCCCGCACCCGCTCCGGCGGGCAGCAGACCGTCACCGCGAGCGAGTGCGCGTCCCGCCCGGCCGCCTTGCGCCCGGCCACGACCCGCCGGCCGATCACCGCCGCCGCGCCCACCGCGGTCAGCACGGCCGCCTTGCCCGATGTCCTCATGCCCATCCCTCCTTCGAACCCGGCGGCTACCCCGTACCGGGCCGCGCAACCGCCGGCGGGGACGTCGTCACCGGGGGAGCGGCGCGGGCGAGGTCGACGCCGCTGGGCCGAACGGGTGGCCGACACCCCGGGACGTGTGGGTCGCTCGACCGTGGGCAGCCGGTCGCGGCCCCGGTCACCAAGGGCCTGACCCTGCGCGCGGCGCAACAGCACGGGCAGCGCTACATCCCGATGCTGCTGGACCGCATCGCCGCCGGCGAGATCACCACGGCCCACCTGGCGACCCACGTGATGCCGCTCGACGACGCGCCGCGCGGGTACGAGCTGCTCAAGACCAAGGAGGACGGGTGCACGCGCGCGGTGTTCCGCCCCTGAACCCGGTCGGCCCGGGGTCGGCACACCTCCACACCGCGTCGTCGTGACGTGCGCGCCGCAGTCCCCGGGACCGCGTCCGATCCTTTGTGGACGGACGGCGTCACGGTCCGCGCCTCACTGTTCGCCAACGGGTCGTCACGCACCGCCACGGGCGAGGCGGCCGGCGGCCGGGCCGCCCTCCCCCGCCTCTCTCGAACGTGCGGGGCGACCACCCTGCCGTTACGATCATGTGGCCCGTCCCGCGGTCCCGGTCGGAGCCCGTGACCCACTCCTCCGCCGGGCCGTCGATCCGCACGCGGTTTCGCGCAGACCATCGCCTTCGGCGGGGCGGCACCGGGTGGTTGCCGAGTGATGGGACGTTCGTGGCGCGTTTCGACGAGGGCGGGGAGAACGTGTTCTCCGCCGACGAGGAAGTCGGCCCCCAACTGGCCTCGGTGGACTGGGCGGCCACCCCGCTCGGACCGCCGGACGGCTGGCCCCAGAGCCTGCGGACCGCGGTCAGCATCCTGCTGTCGTCCCGGTTCTCCATGTGGATGGCCTGGGGTCCCGAGCTGACCTTCTTCTGCAACGACGCCTACCGGCGCGACACGCTGGGCCGCAAGTACCCGTGGGCGCTGGGCCGGCCCGCGAGCGAGGTGTGGGCGGAGATCTGGGGCGACATCGGCCCGCGCATCGACACCGTGCTGACCACCGGGAAGGCGACCTGGGACGAGGCGCTGCTGCTGTTCCTGGAGCGCTCCGGCTACAGCGAGGAGACCTACCACACCTTCTCCTACAGCCCGCTGCGCGACGACTCCGACGCGGTCGTGGGCATGCTGTGCGTGGTCAGCGAGGTCACCGAGCGCGTCATCGGCGAGCGCCGGATGGCGACGCTGCGGGACCTGGGCTCGGACCCCAGCGTGGTGCGCACCGAGGAGGAGACGCTCGCGTTCTCCCACCGCCAACTGGAGCGCAACGCCCGTGACCTGCCGTTCACGCTGACCTACCTGTTCGGCGACGACGGCGTCGCGCGGCTGGTGGGCACGACCGGCATCACCGCCGACCACCCTGCGGCCCCGGCCGACCTGTCCGCCGACGACCCGGACCCGGTGTGGCCGGTGGCCGCGCCGGCCGGCGGCGCGGCCGCGCTGGTGGAGCTGGAGGGCGAGCCGTTCGTCGACCTGCCGACCGGCGCCTGGCCGGCCCCGCCCACCCGGGCGCTGGTGGCGCCGATGCAGCAGCAGGGCGGCACGCCCTACGGGTTCGTGGTGGTCGGGCTCAACCGCTACCGGCAGGTGGACGAGGGCTACCGCGGTTTCCTCGACCTGGTCGCGGGCCACGTGGCGGCCGGGATCGCCAGTGCCCGCAGCTACCAGGCGCAGCAGCGGCGCGCCGAGGAGCTGGCCGAGCTGGACCGCGCCAAGACGGCGTTCTTCTCCAACATCAGCCACGAGTTCCGCACACCCCTCACCCTGATCACGGGTCCGCTGGAGGAGCTGCTGGACCGGTTCGCCGACGACGAGCCGGCCAAGGTCGAGCTGGAGGCCGTGCACCGCAACAGCCTGCGGCTGGGCAAGCTGGTCAACACGCTGCTGGACTTCTCCCGCCTCGAGGCCGGGCGGATGCGCGCCCGCTACGAACCCCTCGACCTCGCGGTGTTCACCGCCGAGCTGGCCAGCGTCTTCCGCTCCGCGATCGAACGCGCGGGCCTGCGCTTCGAGGTGGACTGCCCCGTGCCGGGCGAGGTCGTGCACGTGGACCGGTCGATGTGGGAGAAGGTGGTCCTCAACCTGCTCAGCAACGCGCTGAAGTTCACCTTCGACGGCTCGATCCGGGTCGCGGTGCGCGGCGACGGCGACCACGCGGTGGTCACCGTCGCGGACACCGGCGTCGGAGTGGCCCCCGACGAGCTGCCCCGGCTGTTCGAGCGGTTCCACCGCATCGACAACGTGCGCGCCCGCTCCAACGAGGGCAGCGGCATCGGCCTGGCGCTGGTGCGGGAGCTGGTCGGCCTGCACGGCGGCGCGATCACCGCCGAGAGCACCCCCGGCCGGGGCACCGCGTTCACCATCCGCCTGCCCCTGGGCGCCGACCACCTGCCGGCCGACGCGCTGGTGGCCCCCGGTGACGCGGGGGTCGGGGGCTCCGCCGCCGACCCGTTCGTGCAGGAGGCGCTGCGGTGGCTGCCCGCCGAGCAGACCGCCGCGGACGACGTCGGCTTCGACGGCTCCCTGGTCGGCACGCCGGCGGCCACCCCGGCCGCGGACGGCGGGCGGCCTCCCGGCCGGGTCCTGGTCGCCGACGACAACGCCGACATGCGCGACTACCTGCGCCGACTGCTGCAACCGCACTACCTCGTGACCGCCGTGGGCGACGGGCGGACCGCGCTCGACGCGGTGCGCGCCGCACCGCCGGACCTCGTGGTCAGCGACGTGATGATGCCCGGCTTGGACGGGCTCGAACTGGTCGCCGCGCTGCGCGCCGACCCGCGCACCGCGTCGGTGCCCGTGCTGCTCCTGTCCGCCCGCGCCGGGCAGGAGGCGGCCATCGAGGGCCTGCAGGCCGGCGCCGACGACTACCTGTTCAAGCCGTTCTCCGCGGCGGAGCTGCTGGCCCGGGTCCGGGCCAACGTCGAGTTGGCGCGGATGCGCAACCACCACCTCGCGTGGCGCACCGCGTTGATCGACTCGCTGCAGGAGGGGTTCTTCGTCTGCGACGAGCAGGGCGCCGTCGTGGAGGTCAACGCGGCGTTCGCCGACCTGCTCGGGTACGGGCCCGAGGGCCTGCCCTACGCCGCGCGCCACCCCTGGTGGCCCGACGAGCGGACCGACCCCGAGGCGCACCGGCAGGCCGGCGAGGTCTTCGCCCGCCTCGTGGAGCGCGGCACCGGCACGGGGATCGTGCCCGTGACGCACCGCGACGGCCGCCGGCTCTGGGTCGCCGCCTCCTTCAACCGCGTCGCCGACCCCGACGGCGGACGGCACGTGACCGTCGGCACGATCCGCGACGTCACCGCCGAGCACCACGCCGTGCAGCGCAGCACCGCGCTGGCGGCGGTGAACCTGCGGCTCTCCCGCGCCGAGGACACGCCCGACGCGCTGCGCGGCGTGCTGGAGGAGCTGCGGTCGCTGTGGCACGCGCGCCGCGTCCTGGCGGCGACGTTCGAGCGGGGCGACGAACCCGACCTGGTGTCCGTGGGCGAGCCCGCCACGTGGGCGGAGCTGCCCGAAGACCTGCGGGACTCGCTCCTCGCCCGCCGCGCGGGCGCGTTGCTGACCCCGGTCGCGGACGGCCCGACCGCCATGTCGATCACCCTGGAGCACCCCTCGGGGGTGCTGGTGCTGCGCGTCGACCTCGAAGGGCGTCGCGTGCTGTCGGCCGAGGACCAGACGCTGCTTGCCCTGCTGGCCGGGCACCTCGGCCAGGGGCTGCACCGCATGCGCCAGATCGACCAGCAGCGCGAGACCGCGTTGACCCTGCAACGCGCGATGCTGGGCCCGGCCCGGCTGCCGGAGGGCTTCGCCGTGCGCTACGAACCCGCGACCCGGCCGCTGAAGGTCGGCGGCGACTGGTACGACACGTTCGAGCTGCCGGACGGGCGCACCGCGATCGTCGTCGGGGACTGCGTCGGGCACGGCCTGCAGGCCGCCGCGGTGATGGGGCAGTTGCGCAGCGCGTGCCGGGCCCTGCTGCTGCACGACCCCAGCCCCGCGCGGACCCTGAACGCGTTGGACCGGTTCGGGGCGACGTTGTCCGGGGCCATGTGCACCACGGTGCTCTGCGCCGTGCTCGACACCGTCACCGGCGACCTGGTCTACTCCAGCGCCGGCCACCCGCCGGGCATCATGGTCAACCCCGACGGCACCACCGGCCTGCTGGACCAGGGCCGGGGGTTGCCGCTGGCCGTGCGCCCCGACCGCCCGCGCCCCGAGGCGACCGTGGTCGTGAACGCCCGCGCCACGCTGCTGCTCTACACCGACGGCCTGGTCGAACGCCGCCGTCGCCCCCTGGACGAGGGGATCGCGGCGGTGTCCGTCGCGGTGCGGGCCGCCCCCGACGTCCCGGTGGACGACCTGGCGACCCGGATCATGACCGACCTGGCGCCCGAGTCGGGGTACGACGACGACGTCGCGCTGCTCGTCTACCGCCACCCCGCCCCGCTGGAGATCGCGTTCCCGGCCCAGGCGTCGGAACTCGCCCCGGTGCGCGACAGCCTGCGGGCGTGGCTGCGCAGTTGCGACGTCACCGCCCAGCAGACGTTGAACATCCTGGTCGCCGCGGGCGAGGCCTGCACCAACGCCATCGAGCACGGGCACCGCGACCGGCTCGGCGGCGCGATCCGCCTCCGCGCGTCCGCGTTCCCCGACCAGGTGCGGCTGATCGTGACCGACAGCGGGACCTGGCGGACGCCCGACCCGGTGGTCGAGGCCCACCGGGGCCGGGGCCTGCAGGTCATGCGCGGCCTGGTCGACGACGTCACCGTCCTGTCCGGTGCCGGGGGCACCACCGTCGAGATGCACGCGAGGATCAGCCAGTGACCACCGAACTCTCCCTCACCACCACGACCCGGGCCGACGGCACGCGCGTCCTGGTCGCCGCCGGCGAGATCGACCTCAGCAACAACGACGCGTTCGGCGCCGCCGTCGCCGAAGGCATCGCCGAGGCGGGCTCCTTGGTCGTGGACCTGACCGCCGTGCAGTACCTGGACAGCAGCGCGCTGCACTCGCTGTTCACCCACGCCGACGGGATCACGGTGGTCGCCGGCCCGATGCTGATGCCGGTGCTCACCGTCTCCGGCCTGACGCAGTTGACCACCGTGGAAGAGGTGTCGTCCCAGCCGGGTCAGACCCCGGTGTAGGGGTTCGACGCCGGTCCCCCGGTCACTCCTCGCCCTCCTCCGCCAACCCCAGCAGCGGCAGCAGGACGGCTTGGACGAACGGCGCCATCGTGCTCACGTACGTCGAGCTGAGGTGGTTGTCGTCCAGGTAGACGAACACGTTGCCGATGATCGACGGGCAGGTCTCGTCCTCGCAGATGTAGTGGCTGAAGTCCGCGAACGACACGTTGGGCGGCAGGTCGGGCACGGCCGCCCAGGGCGGGTCCGGGGTCAGCAGGTCCGACCGGGGCGTCGCGCACGCCGCCGGGTCCAGGCCGTTCGCGGCGGCGCACTCGGCCGGCGAGAAGGAGAACCGGGGGTTGTCCCGGATGGCCAGCACGGGCAGCCCGAGGTCGGCGAGCTTGCGCCACTGGGCCACGAACCCGTCCGGGGTGTGCTCGGTCAGCCCCACCCGGACGTTGCGCGTGCCGTTGGCGACGACCAGGTCCGGTCGCAGGTCGGCCAGCTCGTCCACGAGGTCGGCGTTCCACCGGATGCACCGGGCGTCGCCGGGCATCGCGTCGGCGTCGGTGGAGAACGGGCACGCGCCCTTGAGCATCGAGACGATCTGCCAGTCCCGTTCCTTCGCGATGGGCCACAGCGCGGCGAGGTACTGCTGCATGTGCGAGTCGCCGACGACCGCGATCCGCCGGGCCGGCTCGGCGGAACTCGGCGACGTGCACACGTGGAGGTCCTGCGGGTTGCGCGGCGAGGTGCGGCACATGCTGCCCTCGATCGCGGCGAAGTCGTCGCGCAGCGACACCAGCGGCGGGATCACGGTCGCGTCCTCGGAGCCCCAGTACTCGAAGTCGGGCATGCGGGCCAGGGCGCCGGGGTGGTCGTTGTCGTCGACCAGCAGCTCGTAGGAGGCGGCCTTGCGGTCGCTGACGACCTGCCAGGCGAACGCGGCCACCAGGACCGGCACCATCGCCGCCGCGCCCAGCGCGTGGGCGCGCCACGCGCGGACCTCGCCGACCGCGGAACGGCGCACGGGCGACTCGACCAGGTGGTGGGTCGCCACGGCCAGCGTGACGGACAGCCCGATCACGAACGCGCCCCCGAGCAGCCCCACCTCCTCCCGCCCGCGGGCCACGAGGTAGAGCACGAGCACCGGCCAGTGCCACAGGTACAGCGCGTAGCTCAGGTCCCCGACGTAGCGGACCGGGCGGGCCGACAGCAGCCGGTCCGCGCCCAGGCGGCTGCCGGAGGCGCCGGCCGCGATCACGGCCGCGCCGCACAGCGTCGGCCACAACGCCACCCAGCCGGGGAACACGCTGCCGACCTTCAGCACCAGCCCGCAGGCGACCAGGCCCACGACGCCGAGCCACCCGAGCACGACCCGCGCCCACGTGCGCAGCACCACCGCGTCGACCACCAGCGCCAGCAGGCCGCCGAGCGCGAACTCCCACACCCTGGTCAGCGAGTGGAAGTAGGCCAGCGGCTGGTTCGCCGCGGTCAGGGCCACGGAGAAGGCGAGCGACCCGCCGAAGGCGGCGACCAGCAGCACGGCCACCAGGCTGCGCGCCCCGACCGCGGCCCGGCGGGCCACCCACAGCGCGGCGACCACCAGCAGCGGCCACACCAGGTAGAACTGCCCCTGGATGGACAGCGACCAGAAGTGCTGGACGACGCTGGCCTCGTTGTGCTGGCTGAAGTAGTCGGCCGCGTCCGCGACCAGCTGCCAGTTCTCCAGGTACAGCGCGGCGGCGACGACCTCGCGGACGGTCTGGAACCACCGGTTCTCCGGCAGCGCCACCACGCCCACGGCGATCAGCACGAGCAACACGGTCAGCGCCGCCGGGAACAGGCGCTTGACCATCCGCCCCCACATCGGGACCAGCTCGATGCGGCCGCGTTCGGCGGCGCGCAGCAGTTGCCCGGTCACCAGGAAGCCGGAGATCAGGAAGAACACGTCCACGCCGCCGGAGACCCGGCCCAGCCACACGTGGTAGACGACGACCAGCACGACCGCGAGCGCGCGCAACCCCTGCAACTCGGGACGGTAACCGCGGGCACGACCCGTGGGCGACGGCGGCGCAGAGGAGGGCTTCAAGATCAACTCCAAGTCGGTCCGGTCCGCGGACGCCGACCAGACTTCCCGGCACACCTCCGACACCGCCGGGGGCGGCGCCGGACCGCACCCTACCCCACCGCGCGCCAAGCCCCGGAATCCCCGATCACCGGCCGGTGGGCCGGAGTCGACCCATCCCCTGGTCCGGACCCGACGCCCCGGCACGTCGGGCGCACACCCCAACGACGCGGCGTGACGACGCGTTCGCGTTGCGTGGCAGGCGTTCCGCCGGCGGCTCGCCGCATCGCCCTCGCGGCCGGCGGCTCCACCGACCGGGGCGAGAACCCCGCGGCCACCGGCGTGCGGTGGCCGCGGGGTCGTCACGGCAGGCGGCCGACGCCCGCGTAGAGGGCGTCCAGCTCGACGTCGCGCACCTCGTGCAACCCGCTCTCGGGCCGCCACTGCGAGGTGGTGACCAGCCCCGGCTCGACCAGCTCGAAGCCGTCGAACAACGCCAGCACCTCGTGGCGGGGACGGGGGAAGACGTTGTCCCGCGTGGACTTCATCGTCTTGACGATCTGCTCGCCGTGCACGGTGGCGAAGTCGTCGGTGAGGTGGGTCATGGCCAGGTAGCTGCCGGGGGCCAGGGCGTCGCGGTAGCGGGCGAACAACCCCACCGGGTCCGCCTCGGGCGGGATGTAGTGGCCGATGGTGACCGCCAGGAGGCCGATCGGCTGGTCGAAGTCGAGCAACCGCCGGGTCGCGGGCGCGTCGAGCACGTCGTCGGGACGGGTGATGTCGGCGTCCACGATCACCGCGTCGGGCTGGTCGGCCAGCAGCAGGCGGCTGTGCGCCACGGCGACCGGCTCGTAGTCGACGTAGACCACCCGCGTGCCCGGCGCGGTGTTCTGCGCGATCTCGTGCACGTTGCCCACGGTCGGGATGCCCGAGCCCAGGTCGAGGAACTGCCGCACCCCGGCCTCGATCATGAACACCACCACGCGGCGCAGGAACGCCCGGTTCAGCCGCGCGATCTCGCGGACGTTGGGCTGCGCCGTCAGCAGCCGGCCCGCCAGTTCCCGGTCGCTGGCGAAGTTGTGGCCGCCGCCGAGCAGGTAGTCGTAGATCCTCGCCACGCTGGGCCGGCTGATGTCGACCCCCTCGGGAACCCACTCCCGCGCGTTCCGGTCGCGGGTCACCTCGGGCCTCCCGGTAACGCGAGGCGGTCGACAAGGGGGAACGGATCTCCGGGATCGAGCGCGTGAGCCACGCGGAACACCTAGTCAGCGCAGCACCCGCCGGTCAACCGGATCGCATCCGCTTCACCCGATCGGCCCAGGGCTCCCGGTCGTCGTCCCCGTGGTCGCGATCGAGGCCCTGGTGCCACCGGTTTCCCGGGCGCACCAAGCGCCGATGGTCCGGCCATCGCGCGCACACGGCGATCAAGGGCCGCACGACCTCGGGTTCGAGGCGTTCCCGGGGTCCGTCGGCGGCTCACCGGGTGACGCAGGGGAGGCGTCGGCGCATCGATCACGTCGAGCCCATTCGAGGGAGCGGACGGGCGGCGGTCGGCCGGGCAACCGCATCGAGTGATCACTTGGGCGGTGTTGTTGATCGTTCGTCCGGGTAGACACGCCTTGACGCGACCCCGGCAGGGAGGACACACCCATGATCACCGACGACGGTCCCGCGAACAGACCCCGACCCGCCGAGCCGGCCGACCCCCGGGTGTTCGAACTGGTGGGGGAGGAACCGGATCTGGCGGGGGTGCGGCGCTGGACCGAGGAAGTCCTGGCCGACCTCACCGACGACGAGATCACCGACGCGAAACTGGTGGTGTCCGAACTGGTCACCAACGCCTACCAGCACGGCGAGCACCCCTTGCACCTGCGCCTGCGGCGCACCCGCGGCCTGATCCGGGTGGAGGTGACCGACCTGTCGCCGCACGTGCCGGTGGTGGGCCGGTCCTCGGTCCGGGTGACCCGGGGTCGCGGGATGGTGCTCGTGGACCGGTTGTCCCGGCGGTGGGGTGTCGTGCGGCACGCGGTGGGCAAGACCGTGTGGGCCGTGCTCACCCGCCACTCCCGGCGCACCGATACCACACCGACCACTTGACCCGCCGCGAAGGCACATCACCCGTCGCACGACGGGTTGACAATCGTTCGAGGACAGCCGATCGCGGGTCGGGTGGCGACGGCCGCCACCCGACCCGCGAGGACACGATTCATTCGCAACCACCGCGACCCGGCGGTGTCGAATGCGATTCCCACTTTACCGCAATCCGGCGGTGAAGGCCACCGGGACCACATCGTCCCCGGTGAACGTGAGCGCTATTCAATAACGACCGGGTCAACCCCGATCCGCACCTCCCGCCGCAGTGACGCGACGGGAGACATTGCGCACACCCGAAGACTTCCGCCCACGGGTGAATAGCGACGCCCGGCCATCGAACACCCGTGCGCAATCACGCGTTACCGCTGGTCAACGACGGCCGCGCCGATTATCCGAATCGGTGTTTCCGACAGGGCCTCGCATCACCGGAGGGACGATCGCGCCTCCGGGCGCGTTCGGACCGGCGGGCACTTGGCTAAAGTTCGCCTCCCGGCCACCGCGCTGCCGCGACGATGCGACACGAGTGGCCGCGGTCGAGGCGTGCCCTCATCGGCGCGCCGCCAATCCCCGACAAGCGGAAGGCTGCACGGTGCCCGGAGCAAGACGAGGAAGGTTCGTTCCGCACCGGGCCACATCCGCCGCGACACGGGGACACGGCGGCCGTTCCTGATCCCCGGGATTTCCGCCGCGGCGGAAGTCCCGATCACGGTGACGCCCTCCCGTCGGGGGTCGAGGTAAGCGCTCACCAGTGCCTTTTCCACCGCCGCGCACCCTTCTTCGCCGTGCGCGCGGCGGTTCCGCATTCCCAGTCATCACCCAGGAGACGTACCCATGGCTCGAAGTGTCGGCTCATCGGCACGGAAGATCGTCGGCACGGTGTCGGTGGCCGCGATCCTGCTCGCCGTCTCAGGTTGCGGCCTGCTCGGCGGCGACGCCGAGGAGGCGTCCGGTTCGACCACGCCGGGCCAGGTCGAGAAGGCCGGCATCAAGCTCGGCCTGCTGCCGATCATCGACGTCGCGCCGGTCCACATCGCGATCGAGAGGGGCTACTTCGAGGACGAGGGCCTCAAGGTCGAGCCGATCACGATCCAGGGCGGGGCCGCCGCGATCCCCGGTCTGGTCAGCGGCGACCTCGACATGACGTTCGGCAACTTCGTGTCGTTCTTCAACGCCCAGGCCAAGGACACCGCGAAGGACGTCGGCGGGCTGCGGCTGATCATGGACGGCTACCAGGCCAAGCCGGAGATGTTCCTGGTGCTGGCCAAGGCCGGGTCGAGGATCAAGTCGCCGAGGGACCTCGCGGGCAAGACGCTCGGGATCAACACCACCAGGAACATCGCCGAGCTGACGTTCCGCGCGTCCCTGGAGGCCAACAACGTCGACCCGAACCGGGTGACGTTCAAGGAGGTGCCCCTGCCCGACATGGAGGCGGCGGTCGAGAACAACGTCGTCGACGCCGCGTTCTCCAGCGAGCCGTTCATCACCCGGGCGCAGCGCAACTCCGGTCAGATCGCGGTGCTCGACGCGGCGTCGGGCCCGACCGACGGCATCCCGATCGCCGGTTACGGCACGACGGGCAAGTTCCTCCAGGACAACCCCAAGACCGTCGCCGCGTTCCAGCGGGCGCTGGTCAAGGGGCAGCGGGACGCGGGCGACCACGCCCTGGTGCGCCAGCTGCTCACCGAGTACGCGAAGGTGGACAAGGAAACCGCGGCCCTGGTCCACTTCGGCGAGTTCCCGACCACCCTCGACGCCACCCGCCTGCAGCGGGTGGCGGCGCTCATGAGGACCTACGGCCTGCTGGAGACCGACTTCGACGTCAAGCCCATGCTGGTCCCCGTGCCGGAGAACTGACGGAACCCACGGCGCGCGGCTCGGATCCGCCGATCCGGGCCGCGCGCGGAGTGGTCACGGGGAGACGAGCACCATGCGGTCCAGCACGTCCCGGAGGTGCCCGTCCGACGCGGCGTGCGCGTAGTAGCCGCGGTACAGGTCGGTGAGCACGCGCACCACACCGTCCCGGTCGAGCACGGCGTTGTCGCGGATCCCCCGCCACAGCACGACCATCGGCACGAGGCCGCCGGGGTTGGCGAGGTCGGGCATGCAGTAGTCCCGCAACGACGTCACCGCGCGTGCGCCCCACCGCTCGTAGAACGCCACCCGCCGGGCCAGGAGCGGATCACGCCCGGGAGTCCGGACGGGATCCTCCACCTCCAGCACGATGCCGTGCACCGACGGGTCGGACCGCAGGTCGTCCACGATCGCGGCGAGCACGGCGGCCCCCGCCCCCGCCCCGCGTTCGGCGGGCGACACGGCCAGGTACTCCAGGTAGGCCGCCCCGGCGTCGGGCAGGCGCAGCGCCGTGGCGAACCCGATCAGCCGGCCGTCCGCCGAGTGGGCGGTCCACAGCCACGTGCTGTTGCGGCGCGAAACCGTGTCGTGCGCGCTGCGTTCCGCGGGCGGGAACGCCTCCTCCCAGATCACCTCGATGCGCCGGCGATCGGCGGGCGCCACCGTCCGCCACTCGCGTCGGCGCACCCGGGGCAGGTCGGACCCGGTACCAAGCTCGCTCATCTTCTGCCTGAACTCCTCGTCCGCGATCCGCGACGCCCTCTCCGGCGCGTGACCCGATCGTCGCCCGCCCCTCACGGAATCCGCACCGCAGAATTACGGTCGTCGTCATCGGAAATGAATATGATCACTCGGCGTACTGACCCGACCACAGTGCGACGCAGAATTATGCGAGGATTCCTTGGAAATAACGGACATTTCCACCCCGGGAGGCGCGCGCCGCCATATTGCGGATTTCCGGGACTCGCCGTGTCCTAGCATCTGCCCGGCGGGGGCCGGGTTTCCGGATGAATGGACAGCGCGGTCTTGGAAGAACGCATCGGTCGATGCGTGCGCGGTCGTCACACGTGACGCATCGATGCCCTGCCGAGCCGGTCATGACGTGACGAGGGGTGGTCGGTGAGCGTCACCAACAGCACGAACGATCTCGGGGGCACCGTCTGGGGCCAGGTGGTCCAGGCCGGCACGGTGAACATCCACCACGTCACCGAGACCGCCGACCGGTCCTGGGTGACACCGCAGCAATTGCCCGGCGCGTTCCCGTACTTCGTGGGCCGGGCGTCGGAACTCGCCCAGTTGACCGGGACGCTCCAGGACGCCGCCGAGGACGGCGCCACGCTGATCATCTCCGCGATCAGCGGAACCGCGGGGGTGGGCAAGACGACCCTCGCGGTGCACTGGGCGCACCAGGCCGCCCGGCGTTTCCCGGACGGGCAGTTGTACGTGAACCTGAGGGGATTCGACCCGACCGGCGTCCCCATGTCGCCGGCCGAGGCGATCCGGGGTTTCCTCGACGCGTTCCAGGTGCCCCCCGAACGCATCCCCACCGATTTCAACGCGCTCCTCGGCCTGTACCGGAGCACCCTGGCGGGCCGGCGGGTGCTGCTGATCCTCGACAACGCGCGGAGTTCCGAGCAGGTGCGCCCGCTGCTGCCCAACCACGCGACGTGCCTGACGCTCATCACCAGCCGGGACCGGCTCACCGGTCTGATCGCCCTGGACGGGGCCCGGCCGATAACCCTGAAGGTGCTCGCGGACGACGAGGCCGTCGAACTGCTGCGGCGCCGGATCGGCGCGCCACGGGTGGCCGCCGAACCCCGCGCCGTCGAGGCGCTCGTCACGCTGTGCGCGCGGCTGCCGCTCGCGCTGGCCCTCGTGGCGGCACGGGCGATGACGCAGGAGGACCTGGCGCTGGCGACCCTGGCCGAGGAGCTGCGGGACGAGCGGCGGCGGTTCGACGCGCTCGACGCCGGCGACACCGACGGCGGGGCCCGTGCGGTCTTCTCCTGGTCCTACCGCGCCCTGACGCCCGTCGCCGCCACCCTGTTCCGCCTCCTCGGGCTGCACCCCGGGACCACGGTCAGCGCGGCCGCGGCCGCCGCGCTCCTCGGTGTCCGCCCGTCCGAGGTCCGGGCGCCGCTGGCCGAACTGGTCCGCGCGCACCTGGTGGAGCAGCTCAACTCGGGGCGGTACCAGTTCCACGACCTGCTGCGCAGCTACGCCGCCGAACTGGCCGCCGCCGAGGAGCCCGAAGCCCGCCGCCGGGCCGCGGTGCTCCGGATGGTCGACTTCTACCTCCGGACCTGTTCGGCCGCGGACCGGCGGATCGCGCCGCAGCGCGAGCGCATCACCTTGTCGGAGCCGGCCGAGGGCGTGGAACCGCTCGACATCGCCGGCGAGCGGGAAGCGCTGGACTGGTTCGTCGCGGAACGCGCCGCGGTGCCGGTCGTCATCGACCAGGCGGTCCACCACGGGCTCGACGTCCACGCCTGGCAGCTCGCGTGGGCGCTCGCGACCTACCTCGAACGCCAGGGCCACTGGCAGGACTGGGTGGCCACGCAACAGGCCGCCCTGTCCGCCGCGACCCGGTTGGACGACCGGGCCGCGCAGGCCCGGACCCACCGCCTGCTCAGCCGGGCGGCCATCCGGCTGGGCCGTTACGACGACGCGGCGACGCACCTCCAGCGCGCCCTGGACCTGTACGAGGACCTGGGCCGAGGACTGGGCCGGGCCCGCACGCACATCGTCTTCAGCTGGGTGCGGGAACTGCAGCAGCGCTACGCCGAAGCCGTCGACCACGCCGCCCGCGCGCTGGACCTGTTCCGCGCGGCGGGCAACCGCGCCGGCGAAGCCCGCGCCCTCGACCAGCTCGGCTGGGAACAGGCGCTGCTGGGCGACCACGTGCGGGCCCTCGGCAACTGCGGTGCGGCGCTGGCGCTGTTCCGGGAGCTGGACCACCGGCCCGGCCTCGCCGACACCCTCGACAGCCTCGGCTACATCCACCACCACCTGGGCGACCACGCCGCGGCCCTCGACCACTACGAGCAGTCCATCGCGCTGTCCGGCCAACTCGGCGACTACTACACCGAAGCGACCACCTGGTCCCGCATGGGCGACACGCACGTCGCCCTGGACGCGCCCTCCGCCGCCGCGCAGGTGTGGCGGCGGGCGCTCGCCCTGCTGGACCAACTGGGCCACCCGGACGCCGACGACGTTCGAGCGAAGCTGGCCCGGCTCGCCGACTGAACCAAGGACGCGCAGGCGGCCCCGGAGGCCACGCACACCTACGGGCGAAGCCGACCCGGCTCGCCGGCCGAACCCCCGAGCGGCTACGCCGGGCCGTTCACTCGTGCCGTCATTCCCGGTGAACGGCGCGCCGGTCCGGGTGGGCGGGGATCCAGCCCGTCCGCGCACCGGGACGCCGGGTCGCGGCGAAGCGCTCGTCGTCGTTCGCCGCCGCGCCACCGAACGCGATCCCGCTCGCGGCGGCGAGCCCGGCCACGCAGTCGGCCGCGGTGGGGCGTCGGCGGGCGCTCAGCCCGGTCATCGCGGTCAGCAGCTCGCGCCACGGCGTCGGCAGGTCGTCGGGGATCACCGGGCCGCGGTGCAGGCGCGCGAGCGCCGACCCGGTGTCGCCGCCGGGGTACTCCGACCGCCCGGTCAGGCACTCCAGCAGCACCAGGCCGAGGGCGAAGACGTCGGCGGCGGGCGTGACCTCGTCGCCGCGAACCTGTTCGGGCGCGAGGTAGCCGGGAGTGCCGACCACGACTCCCGACCGGGTGACGCGGGTCGCGTGCGCCTGCAGCGCCAGGCCGAAGTCGGTCAGGTAGGCACGTCGGCCGTCGCGGTCGAGCAGGATGTTGGACGGCTTGACGTCGCGGTGCACCACGTCGTGCCGGTGCACGTGCGCCAGCACCTCGGCGACCTGCGCCCCGATCCACGCCACCCGCTCCGGCGCGCGCGGCTCGCGCGTCCACCGGCGCAGGGTGCCGCCCTCGACGGCCTGCATGACGAGGAACGGGCTGCCCCGGAAGGAACCGGTGTCGTGGACGGCGACCATGCCGGAACGCCACAGCTTCGTCAGCACGTGCGCTTCCCGGCCGAGCCTGATCTCGTCCTCGCGGGTGGCCGTCCCCCGGAACAGCTTGATCGCGACCTTGCGGTCCGAGCCGACGTCGAACGCCTGGTACACCTCGGCCGTCCCGCCGGCGCCGTAGAGCGCGCCGAGGGCGTACCTGCCCTTGAGGACCTCGCCGGTCAGCCGCCCGTCCGACATCCGGCCGACCTCCGCTGTGACGACACGGCGCACATCGCGCCGAAGATACCGTGGCCAGGGGTGGCCGGACGCCGTGCCGGGGCGCACCGCAACGCGAGTGCCGATCGGTTGCGCATCGCTGTCAGTGGTGTCGCGTCGCTGAGGCGTCCGCCGGTGGCTTCGGTATCGCGCAACCGGCGCTCGACGTGCTGCCGGCGGAGCGACGTCCTCCCGGCGAAGCGGGGCCCTCCCGGCGAGAGCCGGGGTCCTCCCGGCGAAGCGACGTGCTCCCGGCGGGAGGGGTGCACCCGGCGGGAGGGGTGCACCCGGCGGGAGGGGTGCACCCGGCGGGAGGGGTGCACCCGGCGGGAGCCGGGGTACTCCGCGACCACGCCCCTCGACCGCACGGGGGCCGACCGGAGGGAGAGCGCCCATGACCGAGGTCACCGCGGTGGACGTGTTGCTGGACGGGTTCGGGCGGGTGCACGAGTCCGTGGCACGCGTCCTGGACGGCCTGACCGCGGCGCAGCTGACCCACCGGGTCGGCGGCACGGCCAACCCGATCGCCTGGCTGGTGTGGCACCTCACCCGCGTGCAGGACGACCACGTGGCCGAGGTCGCGGGCACGGAGCAGGTGTGGACGGCGGACGGCTGGGCGAAGCGGTTCGACCTGCCGCTGCCCGTGGACGACACGGGTTACGGGCACGACGGCGACCAGGTCGCCGCCGTCACCGCGCCCGCCGACCTGCTGCTCGACTACCACCGCGCGGTGCACGAGCGCACCGAGGACTACGTGCGCGGCCTGCGCGCCGCCGACCTGAGCCGCATCGTGGACGAGTCGTGGGACCCGCCCGTCACCCTGGCCGTGCGGCTGCTCAGCGTCATCGAGGACGACCTCCAGCACGTCGGCCAGGCCGCGTTCGTGCGCGGCGTCCTGCCCCGGAGCCGACCCGACCGCGAGGACCCGGATAGTTGAGGAATCAACCAGCTCGCCCGGACGTTCCACCGGACGTGAAGAAAATCGGTTTCCTGTCCTTCGGGCACTGGTCCGACACGCCGCACTCGCGGACGAGGACGGCCTCGGACGCGTTGTTGCAGGCCGTCGACCTGGCCGTGGCCGCGGAGGAGCTGGGCGCGGACGGCGCCTTCTTCCGGGTGCACCACTTCGCCAGGCAGTTGACCGCGCCGTTCCCGCTGCTGGCCGCGATCGGGGCCAAGACCGAGCGCATCGAGATCGGCACCGGCGTGATCGACATGCGGTACGAGAACCCGATGTACATGGCCGAGGACGCGGGCGCGGCCGACCTCATCGCCGGCGGCAGGCTCCAGCTCGGCATCTCGCGGGGGTCGCCGGAGCAGGTGATCGACGGCTGGCGCTACTTCGGCTACCGGCCGAGCGAGGGCGACACGGACGCCGACATGGCCCGCCGGCACGCCGAGGTGTTCCTCAAGGTGCTGGAGGGCGAGGGCTTCGCCCAGCCCAACCCGCGCCCGATGTTCCCCAACCCACCAGGGCTGCTGCGGCTCGAACCGCACTCGGCCGGGCTGCGCGAGCGCATCTGGTGGGGCGCGGGGTCGAACGCCACCGCGGTGTGGGCGGCCGAGCAGGGCATGCACCTGATGAGCTCGACGCTGAAGAACGACGAGGGCGGCGCGCCGTTCCACGTGCAGCAGGCCGAGCAGATCCGCGCGTTCCGCAAGGCGTGGACGGAAGCCGGCTGGCAGCGCGAGCCGCGCGTCTCGGTGTCGCGCAGCATCTTCGCGCTGACGACGGACCTCGACCACGCCTACTTCGGCGACGACGGCGACAGCACCGACAAGATCGGCTACATCGACGCGGACACCAAGGCCATCTTCGGCCGCACCTACGCCGCCGAGCCCGACGTGCTGGTCGAGCAGCTGGCCGCCGACGAGGCCATCGCCGAGGCCGACACGCTGCTGCTGACCGTGCCGAACCAGCTCGGCGTCGACTACAACGCCCACGTCCTGGAGAGCATCCTGACCCACGTCGCCCCCGCGCTGGGCTGGCGCTGACCGGCGTGCCGGGGACGGGTCGGCGGTGACCGGCCGACCCGTCCGCGGTCGGGTTGTCGTCGGGAGTCCGTTCGGGGCACAGGACGCGGATCGCGGGCGCGCCGTGCCCCGTCGCGGCCATACTCGGGATCATGGGCGACGGAACGGATCCCCGCTTGCCGAGCGTGACCAACTCCGTGACGGATTCGCGGGTCGGGACCGCGATCCAGGTCGGCGTCAACAACGGCTCCATCACCGTGAACGCGCCCGGAGCGCGGTTGCGGGCGGTGTTGCGGCAGCAGGAGTTCGTCGACGGGTTGGGCGACTTCAAGAAGAACCTGATCGGTGACCGGGTTCCGTTCGTCTCGCCGGGCGACGACCACCCCGCCCACCCGGCCCGGATCTTCGCGAAGCTGCGCGCGTCGGACGAGCGCGGGGTGCTGCTGGTGGGCCCCGCGGGCACCGGCAAGACCCGCACGGGCGTCGAGGTCGGCCACGAGGCGCTGCGCGCGGGGTGGCGGGTGCTGCACGTCATGCCCGGCGAGGGCCGCGGCGTGCTCGACGAGCTGATCGGCGAGGTGTTCGCCGAGGCGAGCCCGGTCCTCGTCGTGGTGGACTACCTCAACGAGTCGCAGCTCGACCTGGTGGGCCTGCGCCACCGGCTGCTCCCCGAAGTGCGGCGGAACCACGCCAAGTTGGCCGTGCTCGCGTCGGTCCGCCCGGGCTGGCTGCTCCGGGCCGACCGCGCCCAGCTGCACGAGCTGTTCGACGAGGTCGAGCTGCGCCAGGACGAGTCGTTCCAACGCCTGGTCACCGAGAACGCGCTGCGCAACCTCGCGCCCACGGCGGTGGCGCGGCTCGGCATGGCGCGCATGGTGGAGGTGAGCAGACGCCGGCCGGTCATCGCGCTGCTGGTCGCCCGCGAGATCGAACGCCGGGTGACGGCCGGGATCTCGCTGCCGGAGACGGCCGCGCTGCGGTCGGGCGGGGACCTGTCCCCGTGGTTGCACAGCAGGCTCCGGGAGGACAACCTGACCGTCCCGGGCCGGGAGAACCACTTCAGGCCCGCTCGTGCGTCGGCCGAGTTGGCGGCCGCGGCCGCCGCGGCGGCGGCCTGCCCGCAGGCGCTCCCCGAGGTGACGGCCGCCGCGCACGCCTGCCTGGTCGCGGCGGGCGACACCGCGTCGGAGGCCGAGCACGTCGTGGCCGCCCTCCTGTCGTTCGGCTGGCTGGAGGAGGACGGCGGTCTGGTGGCCGTCGCCCACGACGTGGTCGCCGACCAGCTCGCGGAATCCGTCCTGCTGCCCGAGGGCGGCGCGAGCCCGGACGTCGACCGGACCCGGGCCCTGCTGGCCGGGTGCCTCACCGAACCCCGCACCGTCGGCCGCTTCGCGGTCAACCTCGGTCGGCTGGTCGGCGACCTGGAACTCGCCGGCCGCGCCGCGGCCGTGACCGCGGCCCTGGACGAGTGGTTCACCGACCACGCGCAGGACCTGGGCCAGGTGCTGCGCCGCAGCCCGGACGTGGGCGGCTACGCCCTGGGCGCGCTCTGCTCGGGTGCGCCCTGGTCCGGTTCCGCCGTGCGGTGCTGGGAGCAGGTCGTCACCCCGTGGCTGCGGGACCACGGCGACCGCACGGACGCGCGTCACCTGCTGTACCGGGGTTTGCGCCACCTCTCGCCGGCCGGGGCGCTGCTGCTCGTGCCCACCGCGCTGTCCTGGCTGCGCGCGCACGGCCGCAAGCGGGAAGCGAGCTACGTGCTCGCCTCGCTGGCCTCCCGGTCCGAACTGCCGCCGGAGACGGTGCGGGCCCTCGTCGCCCGGACGCTGCGCTGGCTGAGCCGCCACTCCCCCACCCCGGACGCCCGGTTCGTGCTCGGGTCGCTGCTGGCCCGGTCGGACCTCGCCCCGGCCGACAACGCCCGGGTGATCGCCGCCGCCCTGGCCTGGACCGGGCACCACCCCACCACCCCCGACACCCGGTTCGTGCTCGGGTCGCTGCTCGACCGGGCCGACCTGGACCCGCAGGACGCGCGACGCGCCGTGTCCGCCGCGCTGGTCTGGCTGGAGCACCACCCGACCAGCCCGGACGCACGGCACGTGCTGCGGCGCCTGCTGTCGCGGGCCGACCTCGACCCGCAGGACGGCGAACGGGCGATCGCCGCCGCGCTGGCGTGGCTGGACGTGCACCGCACCAGCCTGGACGCCCGGTCCGTGCTCCGGCCGCTGCTGACCCGCCCGGCGCGCGGGTCGCACGCCGGCCCCCATGCCGTGGGCTCGGCGTTGGCGTGGCTGCGCGAGGCCACCGCCCCGGACGGGGCCGGCGCGCCCGCCTCGGCGGACCCGTCGCGGCCCGCTCCCGCCATGCTGCGCTACGACGTCGCGATCCGGACGCCGCACTCGCCGCCCGCGCCACCCGGCCTGGCCGTGCACGAGGTGGAGGTCCCGTGGACCTTCGAGGAGCCGTGCGAGCCGAAGTCCGCGACGGTCGACGCGCTGCGCGCGAGCGGCCTGACCCTGGCCGACGCCGCCTCGAAGATCGTCTTCATCGCACCGCCCGGTGTGCGGGCGCTGCCGGTGTTCGCCGCGCTCGCCGGGTTCGCCCACCGCTGGGTGGACGTCCTCGCGGACGGCGACGTGCTGGGCCTGGCCGACCACCGCCCCGAGGGCGTCGGCGACCCGGTGCGGCCCGACGCGCACCTGCCGTGGGCCCAGGTGGGCGGCGCGCCGGTCGAGGGCATGCCGACCGTGGCGTTCCCGTCGGACCCCGACTCGTGGCCGGACGACACCACGGCGGGGACGCTGCGCTACGCCGCACGGCTGCGCATGGTGCCGCCGGAGTCCCCGTCCGCCGCGCTGCGCCTGCTGGTGAAGCTCACCGCCCTGCGGACCAGGGGCGCCAACTGGCGGCTCCCGGTGCTGTCCACCGGCGGCGAGCCGCTGCCGACCGACAAGTCGACCCGGGACCAGGGCCTCGACCTGGAGGCGATCCGCCAGGCCGCGAAGGCGTACCGCAAGGAGCTGGTGCGGGGCACGGAGACGGTCGAGGTCGTTCCCCCGCCCGCGGTCTCGCCGTTCGACCGGCGCATCGCGGAGGCGAACGCGACGGACGCCGTCGCGCTGCTGCGCCGGCTGGGCGCGGTCTCGGACGACGGGTCCCGGTGGACCTGCCCCCGCGACCCCGGCGGCCAGGGACAGCACGTGCTCAAGGTGCGCGGCGTGAGCCTGGTCGCCTGCAAGAGCTGCTACCCGCAGAAGGTCGGGCTCGTGCGGCTGACGATGGACGCGCTGCGCCTGACGCCGGACGAGGCCGCCGCGTTCATCCTGGACGACGGCGAGCGGTTCCCGGCGCCGGGGATGGCGGTGACCGCCCGCGTGGCCGCCGTGCTGCCGGACGCGTACCGGTGCACGGTCCACGACCCGGTCACCGGGCAGGCGCACGACGCCGTCCTGCCGGCGGGCGAGTTCGACGACCTGCGCCGGGCCCGTCCGGACCTGGGCCCGGCGGTCGGCGACACGTTCGTCGCGCTGGTGCTGAACGCGGACGAAGCCGCGCTGCTGGCGGGACCGCCGGCCGTGACCGGTGGCGCCCACGTGCTGTCCCTGACCGCCACGGCGCTGGTCGAGCGCGTGCTGGCCGGGTTCGTGCCCGAGCTGGCGGCGGGCGAGGTGGCGGTCATGGGCACGGCGCGCGTGCCCGGCGCGCGGACCAGGGTCGCGGTCGCCGCCACCCGGCCCGCGAACAGCGTCCGGGGCGCGTTCATCGGGGTGGGCGCGGAGCGGATGGACGGTTTCCAGCGGCTGCTCACGGGCGGGGTGACCGACGAGGAGGTCGAGATCGTGCCCTACTCCGGCGACCGGCGGACGATGCTCGCCAACGCCCTGGTCTACGCCCAGCCGACCGACATCCTGATCGACGGCCTGCGCGCGGTCGTGGCCGTGCCCCGACCGCAGTACCGCGCGGCCGTCGGACGCGGCGGCCTGAACGCCCAACTCGCCGGGCAGCTCACCGGTCTGTACGTGAAGGTCGTCCCGTCCGGGATCGACCTCGCGCAGGCCATGGAACACGGGTTCGACGACGAGTAGGTGGCAGCTCGGCGTCTCCGGTGCGTCCCAGGATGCCGTCGGCGGCGACGTACGATCCCGTGAATGGGCTGGGAGGCGCTCGCGCACTGGGGTGGGGACGTCACCCGCGTCGAACGGCTGACCGGCGGGGTCGCCAACGACGTGTGGAGCGTGCGCCTCGGCGGACGGCTCGCCGTCGCCCGGCTCGGCACGAGGAGCGACGCCGACCTCGCGTGGGAAACCGGGCTGATGCGGCACCTCGACCGCGCGGGCCTGACCGTGCCGGTGCCGATCCCGACCGCGGACGGCCGCTTGTTCGCGGGCGGCGTGGTGGTGATGACTTACGTGGAGGGCGGTCCGCCCACGACGCGGGACGACTGGCGCCGGGTCGCCGACGCGCTGCGCGACCTGCACCGGTCGACCCGGGACTGGCCGCAGCGGCCGGGGTGGCGGTCGTCGACCGACCTCCTGCACGCCGGGACCGGCACGAGGGTGGACCTCCGGGCGATGCCCGCCGAGGGCGTCGCCCGGTGCCGGGCGGCGTGGGCGCGGCTCGCCGGACGTCCGACCTGCGTCGTGCACGGCAACCCCGCCAACCCCGGCAACGTCCGCGTGACCGCGGACCGGGTCGCGCTGATCGACTGGGACGAGGCGCACGTCGACGTGCCCGACCTGGACCTCGTGCTGCCCGACAACGCCGCCGGCCTCGGGGGCGACGCGCTCGACGTCGCCGCGCAGGCGTCGGCGGCGTGGGAGGCGGCCGTCTGCTGGGACGACGAGTACGCGCGCCGTCGGCTCGCCGAGGTCCGGCCGGTGGAAGGGACCGCCTGAGACCGCCACACGGGTGTTCCGTCGCCCGCGCAGCGGGCGACGACCGTGCACACGGCATGCGGACCTGGGTGTCGTCCGATCGTCCGTCCGGAGGCGGGGGTGTGGATCGGCCTGGCTGGTAGGGTCGCGCGCGTGGACCTGGACGCCATGGCCGCCCGGCTCGGGGTGCCCGTCGAGGACGTCGAGCGCGTGCACCGGCTCGCGGGCGACCTGCCCTCGGCTCCGCTGCCCGCCAAGTCCGACGCGTCCGCGCTCCTCGCCCGCCTGGCGGTGCGGCCCGACGACGCCGCCGAGATCATCGCCGGCTGGCCCGATCCCGGATCTCCCTGGTGGACCCCGGAGTTGCGGTGGCTGCTGGACCGCTCCACCGCCCTGGTCCGCGCCGATCTCGGAGGGTACGGCTGGCTGGTGCCCGGTCCGGAGTTGCCGCGTGACCGGGGTCCCGCTTGGCGGCACCTGTACGTGTACGCCTACCTGGCGTTGGTCGAAGTCGTCGTGGGGTATCACCGCGACCACGGCATCCCCGAGTCCGTGTCGTACGCGACCCTGGCGGACCTGGGGCGCAACCTCGCGGTCGACCGGAGGATGCGCGGCGAGGGCTGGCCGGTCATGCAGAGCTGGCTGACCCTGCACGCGCGCGGCGGCGTCTACGAGCTGGGCCGGTTGCAGTTCCAGCGCGGCGACACCACCCTCGACCTGCACGTCCCCGAGTCCGGACCGCTGACCCCGCAGGCGGTCGAGGCATCGCTGGACCAGGCCCGCGCGTTCTTCCCGCGCCACTTCCCCGACGAGCGTCACACGGCGTTCTCCTGCGGCTCGTGGCTGCTCGACCCGCAACTGCTGGACTACCTGCCCGAGGACTCCAACATCGTCCGGTTCCAGCGGAGGTTCGAGCTGGAACCCTACGAGCAGCCCGAGGGGATCGACGCCGACGTCGAGGTGCTGCGGTTCGTGTTCCGCACCCTGACCACACCGCTGGACCAACTGCCGCGCCGCACCGCGCTCCAACGCGCGGCCGTGGACCACCTCGAGGCCGGCCGCCACTGGCAGTGGCGCCGCGGCCGGTTCCCGATCTGACCGGAGCCACTTCGCCCGGCCCGCAGTCCTGCCCGCGGGTCGGGCCGGTCGAGCCGTGAGCATCCCGAAAACCCGTTGACCGCGGTCGGCCGGCTGCACATCATGGCCGACATGCGGCAGTGACCAGTGACGACCAAGAGGCCGACGGCGGGTTCGAGCACCTCCCCGCCGACCTCCGCCGTGCCATGCGAAACCCGCACCGCGTGATCGGTGCCGGCCGCGCACCACCGGTCCCGAGGCAGTGCACCGCACCACGCCTCCCGCACGAGCACTGGAGTCCACGAACCCATGAGCGAACTCCGCCGTACCGCCCTGCCCGCCGAACGCCCCGAGCGCGTGTTCCTCTGGCTCGCGGACGACCTCGTCCCGCGCACCGCACCGGGCGTGCCCACCCGCGAACGCATCCACGTCCCGCTGCTCCAACGCGATCGGCGGCGGCTGTTCGAGGGTGACGAGCACGTCCACGGCCCGTCCTCGCCCCGCCGCCGCCACGCCGCCCGACAAGGCCACGTCCGGGCCCGGCGGGAGCGGCACCTGGGAACCGGGGCCCGGCACGCCGCGCTGCGCGCCCGATCGCGGGGTCGAGGCCGCGGTCAGCTGTGAACCGCGGGTCCGACGGTCGGCCGGTCCCTCTTGCGGGGCCGGGGCTGTCGTTTCCTTCCTGCGCTTCGCGAAGGGGTGACCACCGTCCCGGCGGCTGCGGCGGGGCACCGGGATGCCCAACGTCTCCAGGCACAACCGGGAGTGGGGCCCCGGCGCGCGAGGCGGGACGTCGTCCCCGCGCGCCGGGGGAACTCACAGGCCGTTGGTGAACAGCAGGCGGTTGACCGTGCCGCCCGTGTCGCCGCCGGCGATCACGTTCGGCGTGGCGCCGGCGTTCAGCCAGTTGTGCACGGTGGCCGACGACTGGTCGCCGAACCGCTGCTTGTACAGCGCGGCCACGCCCGTCACGTGCGGCGTCGCCATGGAGGTGCCGCTCATCGTGCCCGAGCCGCCGGTGCGCACGGTCGAGACGATCAGGTTGCCCGGCGCGTAGAGGTCCACGCACGCGCCCGTGCTGGAGCTCGCCGACCGGACATCGGCGCTCGTGGACGACGCCACCACGCTGGCCGTCTCCACCTTGCGCGGCAGGCGGTCGCACGAGTTGCCGCCGGTGTTGCCCGCCGAGGTGGCCAGGAAGACGCCCGCGGCGATCATGTTGCGGATCGCGGTCTCCAGGCTCGCCGAGGCGGTGAAGTTCCACGACGTGTTCGCCACGGCCGGCTTGGTGTGGTTGGCGGTGACCCAGTTGATCGCGTTGAGCGCCGACGTGGTCGTGGCGCTGCCCGAGCAGTTCATCATCTTCACGCCGTGCAGCCGCACGCCCTTGGCGACGCCGTAGGTGGCCGAGCCGACCGTGCCGGCGACGTGCGTGCCGTGCCCGTGGCAGTCGGTGTTGTCGGCGTCGATGCCGTTGTAGTCGAACGTGGCCCGGCCGCCGAAGTCCGCGTGGCCCGGCGTGATACCGGTGTCGATGACGTAGGCGTGCACGCCCGCGCCGGTGTAGTTGTAGGTGTAGCTCTTGGACAGCGGCAGGGCCGTCTGGTCGATGCGGTCGATGCCCCACGACGGCGGGTTGGCCTGGGTCGCGTCGAGCGCGTCGGTGACCAGCACGTCCTGCTCGATCGTCACGACCGCCGGGTCGCGGCTGAGCTTGCGCAGCTGCGCCGGGGTGAGCTTGGCGGCGAACCCGTGCAGCGCCGCGTCCCAGACCCGGGTCGGCGTGACGCCCGCCGTGGCGGCCACGCTCGCGCCGCTGCGGGCCGTGGCGCCGAGCAGGACGATGTAGGAGTCCTTGATGGGGTGGACGGTCGCGGACGCCGTCGCGGTGACGATCTCCGCCTGGTGCGGCGGTTCGGCCGAGGCGGCGGTGGTGGCGAGGCCGGCGACGGTGGTCGCGGCGGCCAGGACGACGAACGTTCGAGGGAAGGGACGCACGGTCGGCTCCTCCTGGAGAACCGGGACGAGTGCGCCCCGACGCAGGGTTGACGGGGTCGACCTCTCACTCGCCCGAGTCCAGACATGCAGCCTGACCAGCGCTTATGTGCCCGGTCAACGGGGTTCGGTCGAACGGCCGCCCGCCCCTTCACGCTCGGTGGAGATAACCGACAACTGGTAATGGCCGGTTCGCTCCGGCGGGCGCTTGTCCACCGCTGTCCGGGCCGGCGGCGGCCGGGGACGCCGATCCCCGGTCCGGACGACGAGCGGTGCCGGGCTGGGATGCGTGCCGTGCTCGGCCACCGCGACGAGCACGCACCGGTGAGGACGGAACCGGTCACAACCGGCCGTCGGCCGTGAGCGGGTGGCGGGTCAGGCCGGGGAGCCGTAGTGCCGGGACGCGCGCTCCTCCCCCGGCGTCGGCCTGCGGGCTACGGTCGTCGCGCGCTGGGCGACGTGCGGACGGAGGGGGAGGCGGATGGCCGCCGGTGGCTTCTCGTCGGGACGGTTGGCGCGGGTGCGGGAGGTGTTGGAGCGCCAGGTCGAGTCCGGTTTCGTGCCCGGTGCGGTGGCCGTGCTCGCCCGTCACGGCGAGGTGCGCGTCGTGGCGACCGGCACGCTCGCCTTCGAGGGCGCGGGGTCGGGGACGCCGATGGCGGCCGACACGATCTGCCGCCTGGCGTCGATGACCAAGCCGCTCGTCGCCGCGTGCGCGATGACGCTGGTCGACGACGGCACCCTGCGCCTGGACGACCCGGTCGACGACCTCCTCCCGGAACTGGCGGACATGACCGTGCTCGCCGATCCCGCCGGGCCGCTGGACCGGACCGTGCCGGCGGAACGGCCGATCACGCTGCGGCACCTGCTGACGTACACCTTCGGCACCGGCGTGATCCCCACCGGGCCGGGGAAGATCCCGATCGCGGACGCGTTGGGCGCGCTCGACTACTCGTCGCCGGACGAGTGGATGCGCCGGTTGGGCGCGCTGCCGCTGGCCCACCAGCCGGGTGAGCGCTGGATGTACGACACCGCCTCCAACGTGACCGGCGTGCTCATCGCCCGGGCCACCGGCATGTCCTTCGGGGAAGCGTTGCGCGAGCGCATCTGCGACCCGCTCGGGATGAAGGACACCGCCTTCAGCGTGGCCGGCGGGGGCTCCGACCGGTTCGCGACGGCGTACCGCCGCGACCACGCCGACACCGGCGAGCCGGTGGTCGAAGACGGCCGCGACGGGCGGTGGAGCCGGCCGCCGCCGTTCGAATCGGGTGGCGGCGGGCTCGTCTCGACCGCCCAAGACTTCTCCGCCTTCGCCTCGGCCCTGCTGGCCGGCGGTTCCCACGGCGGCGAACGGGTGCTGTCCGGGCCGTCGGTGGCGCTGATGACCGGCGACCGGCTGACCGCGGCGCAGAAGGCCGTTTCCGGGTTCTGGCCGGGGTTCTTCAACGAGATGGGCTGGGGTTTCGGGGTGTCGGTGCTGACCCGGCCCAGTCGGCTCGGCCCCTCGGCCGGCAGCTACGGGTGGTCCGGCTACTACGGCACCGCCTGGTACAACGACCCGGCCCGCGACCTGACCGCGCTCTTCTTCATGCAGCGCGGGCACGCGGGCGACCAGAGGCTGCCGATGTGGCACGACCTCTGGACCGCCGCCTTCCAGGCGGCGGACGACTGACCGCGCGCCGCCGGCCCGGCTTCCCGTCGGGCGCGCCGACGCGGGGACACGCCCGTGAAACCCGCCATTCCCCCGAGCACAAGGGGAAGCGCCTTACCGGCCGGCGCATATCGTCGGCATATCCAAAACCGCATACGTGCCGGCAACACCACGCCGTCTTGACTGGTGGCATGTTCGACAGCGAAACGGCACGGGAATCGGCCCGCCGCGCCCGGTCGCCGGTGCCCCCGTCGGCCGGTCCCACCACGGGGATCACGGTGTACGGCTGCGAACCGGACGAAGCCGTCCTGTTCCGGGCGATGGCGCCGCGCCACGGCGTCGTGCCGACCATCACCGGGGACCCGGTGTCGGAGGACAACGCCGGATTGGCGTCGGGGCACCGCTGCGTCAGCGTGGGCCACAAAACCCCGATCACGAACGGCACGCTCCGCGCGCTGAGTCGGGTGGGCGTGTCGTACATCTCCACCAGGAGCGTCGGGTACAACCACGTCGACGTGGAGTACGCGAGGAGCGTCGGCATCTCCGTGGAGAACGTCGCCTATTCGCCCGACAGCGTGGCCGACTACACGGTGATGCTGATGTTGATGGCCATCCGGAACGCGAAGGCCACCATCAGGCGCACGGACGCCCACGACTACCGGTTGCACGAAGTGCGCGGGAAAGAGCTGCGCGACCTGACCGTCGGGGTGGTCGGCACCGGCCGGATCGGTTCCGCGGTCATCGACCGGCTGTGGGGGTTCGGCTGCCAGAAGCTCGCCCATGACATCCGCCCCAGGTCCTCCGCCGATTACGTCCCCCTCGACGAGTTGTTGCAGCAGAGCGACATCGTCACGCTCCACACACCGCTCGACGCGACCACGCGCCACCTGCTGGACCGTCGCCGCATCGGGCAGATGAAGCCCGGCGCGTTCGTCGTCAACACCGGCCGGGGCGGGCTCATCGACACCGACGCCCTCATCCGGGCGTTGGCGGACGGCCGGTTGGGCGGTGCGGCGCTCGACGTCCTCGAAGGCGAGGAAGGGATCTTCTACGCCGACCGCCGGGACCGGCCCTTGCCCAGCGCGCAGCTGGCGCGGTTGCAGGAGATGCCGAACGTGCTCATCAGCCCGCACACCGCCTACTACACCGACCACGCCCTGAGCGACGTGGTCGAGAACTCCCTCGTCAACTGTCGCGACTTCGACCGCAGGAAGCAGCACTGGATATGAAGATCGGCATTGTGTTCGGCGGACGCTCCGAGGAGCACCCCGTCTCCGTCAAGTCCGCGCGGGAGGTGGCGAAGCACCTCGACACCGGGAAGTACGAGCCGTACTACGTCGGGATCACGCGCAACGGCGCCTGGCGGCTCTGCGACGGGCCGGACGGGGAGTGGGAGCACGGGGGCCGCCCGGTCGTGCTGTCGCCGGACCGCGACGCGCGCGGGCTGCTCGTGCTGGACGACGGGCGGTACCGGACGATCGACCTGGACGTCGTGCTGCCCGTCCTGCACGGCAAGCAGGGCGAGGACGGCGCGGTGCAGGGCCTGCTGGAGCTGTCCGGCATCCCCTACGCCGGCTGCGACGTCCAGAGTTCCGCCCTGTGCATGGACAAGTCGCTCACCTACCTGGTCGCGCGCAGTGCCGGGGTCGCCACGCCGGAGTTCCGCACCCTCACGGCGGGCGAGCACGTCGACCCCGACCGGCTGACCTACCCCGTCTTCGTGAAGCCCGCCCGCTCCGGATCGTCGTTCGGGGTCGGCAAGGTGACCCGCGCCGAGGACCTGGCGACCGCGGTGGAGGCCGCGCGGCGGTACGACTCGAAGGTGCTGATCGAGGAGGCGGTCGTCGGCAGCGAGATCGGCTGCGCCATCCTCGGGAACGACGGCGAGCTGGTCGCCGGCGAGGTGGACCGGATCGCGCTGTCCCACGGCTTCTTCCGGATCCACCAGGAGAGCGAGCCGGAGAACGGGTCCGAGAACTCGGTCGCGATCGTCCCCGCCGACATCCCGGCCGAGTCGCGCGCGCTCGTCCGCGAGACCGCGAAGACCGTGTACCGCGCTCTGGGCTGCCGGGGGCTGGCGCGCGTGGACATGTTCCTGACGGAGGACGGCACGGTGGTCCTCAACGAGGTCAACACCCTGCCCGGCCTCACCTCGTACAGCCGCTACCCGAGGATGATGGCCGCCGCCGGGTTGTCGCTCGGCGACGTGATCGACCGGGTCGTGTCCCTGGCCGTGCCCGGGGCGGTGCGATGAACGGCGATTTCGCCTTCCTGGACGAGGTGGTGCCCGGCATCCGCTGGGACGCCAAGTACGCCACCTGGGACAACTTCACCGGCAAGCCGGTGGACGGCTACGAGGTGAACCGGATCGTCGGCACGAGGGCGTTGTGCGAGGCGTTGGGCAACGCGCAGGAGAAGGCCGCGACGCTCGGCTTCGGGCTGCTCGTCTGGGACGGCTACCGCCCGCAGCGCGCCGTGGACTGCTTCCTGCGCTGGTCGCGGCAGCCGGAGGACGGCCGGACCAAGCCGCGGCACTACCCGAACATCGACCGCGCCGAGATGGTCGGGAAGGGGTACGTGGCCGCCAGATCCGGTCACAGCCGGGGCGGCACGGTGGACTTGACGCTCTACCACCTGGGCACCGGTGAACTCGCGCCCATGGGCGGCGACCACGACCTGATGGACCCGGTCTCGCACCACGGCGCGCCGGGGATCGGCCCCGTCGAGGCGGGGAACCGCCGGCGCCTGCGGTCGATCATGGAGTCGTGCGGCTTCCGGGCGTACGAGTACGAGTGGTGGCACTACACCTTGACCGACGAACCGCACCCGGACCGCTATTTCGACTTCCCCATCGGTCCGTGACGTGGTCCGGCGTTCGGCCTTCGGGCGAGGGCCGAACGCCGGACCGGTCGTCGTGGGAGGAGGTCACTGGCCGGTGCGCGGTGGCGCGACGGGCAGCCGCACCGCGATGCGCAGCCCTCCCTCGGCCCGGGGCGTGAGGGTGAGGGTCCCGTCGTGGGCCTGGACGATGCTCTTGACGATGGCCAGGCCGAGGCCGACGCCGGCGTGGTCGCTGCGCACGCGTCGGGTGCCGCGCTGGAACGGCTCGGTGAAGGTCGGGATCAGCTCCGGCGTCAGGCGTGCCCCGGTGTTCTCGACCTTGAGCACCGCGTTCCGGGAGTCGGCGCCGGTCCGGACCCACACGGTGCCCCGGTCGGGCAGGTTGTGGACGATCGCGTTGTGCACGAGGTTCGTCGTCATCTGCAGCAGCAACGCGTGCGAGCCGGTGGTGGGTGCCGCGTCGCCGGACGTCTCGATGGTGAGGCCGCGTTGCTCCGCGAGCGGGAGGAGCGTTTCGGCGGCTTCCTCCGCCACGAGCGACAGGTCGACCGGCTCCCGGCTGAAGGTCCGCCGGTTGGCGCGGCTGAGCAGGAGCAGCGCCTCGGTGAGGTCGATCGCCCGGGTGTTGACGAAGTGCAGGCGTTCCACGAGTTCGCCCGCGTCGCGGTCCGGGTCGTTGCGGGCCACGTCGAGGAGGGTCTGGGTGATCGCCAGCGGGGTGCGCAGTTCGTGGGACGCGTTCGCGGCGAAGCGCTGCTGCTCGGCGTCGTGCGCCTCCAGCCGCGCGAGCATGGTGTCGAAGGCGTCGGCGAGTTCGCGGAACTCGTCCGCGCGGCCCTCCAGCCGGATCCGGTGCGACAGCGACCCCTCGGCGGCCAGGCGGGTCGCCTGGGTGATGCGGGTCAGGGGCGCGAGCATGCTGCCCGCCAGGAGCCAGCCGCCCACGAGGCCGAACACCAGCAGGAACAGCATCGCCAGGCCCGCCTTCGGGACGAACGCCTCCTCCAGCGCGGTGCGGTCGGGCACCGCCGGGCCGGGGCGCAGCGTCCCCGGCAGGTCGCGCTCGGGGTGGATGACCTCGGGCACGTACCGCAGCAGGAACACCCACACGACCGCGAGCAGCAAGACGCCCGCGAGCATGAGGAACCCGGCATAGCTGAGGGTCAGCTTGAGGCGGACGCTCAACCCCGGTTCCCTATCCACGGTCCCGTCCCGCGGGTCCGGCGTCGGGCGCGGCGTCAGCTCCGGTGCCGGGCGCGGCGGCGGGCGAAGTGTCGGGCGCGGTGTCGGACGAAGTGCCGGGCGTGATGTCGGGTGCGGTGGCGATGCGGTAGCCGACGCCGGGCACGGTGGCGATGACCCAGGGCTCGCCGAGGCGTTTGCGCAGTGCCGAGACCGTGATGCGCACGGCGTTGGTGAACGGGTCGGCGTTCTCGTCCCACGCCCGCTCCAGCAGCTCCTCGGCGCTGACGACGCCACCCTCGGCGGCGACGAGGACTTCCAGCACGGCGAACTGCTTCCGGGTCAGCGCGACGTACCGGCCGTCCCGGTAGACCTCCCGGCGGAACGGGTCCAGCCGCAGGCCCGCCAGCTCGCGCACGGGCGGCCTGTTGTGCGCACGCCGGCGGTCGAGCGCCCTGAGCCGGAGCACCAGCTCCGGCAACTCGAACGGCTTGGTGAGGTAGTCGTCGGCGCCGAGTTCGAAGCCGGACGTCTTGTCGTCCAGCCGGTCGGCGGCCGTGAGCATCAGGATCGGCATGCCGCTGCCGGAGGCCACGATGGTCTCGGCGACCTCGTCGCCGGACGGCCCGGGAATGTCGCGGTCGAGCACGGCGATGTCGTAGGAATTCACGCCCAACAACTCCAGTGCGGTGTCCCCGTCACCGGCGATGTCGGCGGCGATCGCCGCCAGGCGGAGCCCGTCCCGGATCGCCTCCGCCAGATAGGGCTCGTCCTCGACGATCAACACACGCATGCCCCGATGCTACGGGCGGTCGCATATCGCCGGCATATCGAAAAACCGGAACGCCCCGGCAACACCGCGTTGCGTTCATTGGCGGCATGCGCTACAGCGAACCAGCAGGTACGGCGGTCCGCCGCACCCGATTCCCGGTGTCCTCGACCGCCCGGCGCGCACACGGCGCCGTGCCCCGCCCGGTGACGGTCTTCGACGACGGGAGCCCGGCCGTGGTGAACCTCGACCCCGACCTCCTCACCGCCCTGCGCCGGGCCGCGACCGACGCCGCGCGGGACGGCGTCGAGTTCTTCGTGAATGGCGGTTGGCGTTCCCCGGAATACCAGGGAGAGCTATTCCGCGAGGCGATTTCAACGCACGGGTCGGCAGCGGAAGCCGCCCGGTGGGTGGCCACCCCCGACACCTCCGCGCACGTGTCGGGGCGGGCCGTCGACATCGGGCCGCCCGCCGCGCGGAGGTGGCTGTCCGAGCACGGCGCGCGCTACGGCCTGTGCCAGGTCTACCGCAACGAACCCTGGCACTTCGAGCTGCGGCCGGAGGCGGTCGCCGGCGGCTGCCCGCCGATGTACCCCGACCCGACGCACGACCCGAGGATGCGGCGGTGGCGGGCCTGATCACCGCTCGCGCCGGGCGGTGACTGGAAGTTGTCGGGGAGTCACGGTACGTTGGGAGCGCTCCCAGAAAGCGCCTTCCACCCTGCCTCGAGGAGCCGAACCATGTCGCGACGACGTTGTCGCCCGGTCACCCTGCTGGCCGGCCTGCTCGTTCTGGCCCTGTCCGCCCTGCTGTTGCCCTCGGTGTCGACGGCCGGCAACGCCGCCGTCGGCGCACCCCGCGCCCGCGCGGTGCCGGTCGCCGAGTTGACCGTCGTGTCCGAACAGGTGGCGTTCGGCCTGCGCCGCCCGGTCGCGATCACCGGCCTGCCGGATGGCCGGATGCTGATCGTGGAGAAGGAGGGCACCGTCCGCTCCTACCGGCCCGACACCGGGCTCGCGGCGGAGCCCGTGCTCGACCTCACCGCCCGCGTCGACTCCTCCGACAACGAACGCGGCCTGCTCGGCATCACGCCCGCGCCGAACTTCTCCCGGACCGGGATCCTGTACGTGGCCTACACGAGCCTGCCGGCCGGCGAGCTGACCCTGGCACGGGTGCCCATCGGCGCGCCCGAACGGCTCCAGGTGCTGCTCACCCAGCCCCACGCCGAGTACGGCAACCACAACGGCGGCCAGGTCGCGTTCGGCCGCGACGGCTACCTCTACTGGTCCCTCGGCGACGGCGGCCACACCAACGACCCGTTCAAGGCCGGCCAGAACCTCGGCACGCTGCTCGGCAAGATCGTCCGGATCGACGTCAACCGCGCCTGCGGGACGAAGCCCTACTGCGTGCCCGCCGGCAACCCGTTCGTCCGCGTGCCGGGCGCGCGGCCGGAGATCTGGCTCTACGGGCTGCGCAACCCGTGGCGGTTCTCCGTCGACCCGGTCGACGGCTCGCTGTGGATCGGCGACGTCGGCCAGGGCCTGGTCGAGGAGATCAACCACATCCGCCCGTCGCAGGGCGGCGCGAACCTCGGCTGGTCCTGCAAGGAGGGCACCCCGGTGTTCGACCCGCAGCAGTGCCGGCCCGGCGGGCGGTACACCGACCCGGTCTTCGAGTACGACCACTACAACGACAACTGCTCGGTGACCGGCGGCGTGGTGTACCGGGGTTCGC
Source organism: Actinosynnema sp. NPDC004786 (assembly GCF_053601135.1). Lineage (NCBI taxonomy): Bacteria > Bacillati > Actinomycetota > Actinomycetes > Pseudonocardiales > Pseudonocardiaceae > Actinosynnema > Actinosynnema sp. NPDC004786. The sequence goes on from NZ_JBSGBG010000036.1 coordinate 52,010, forward strand.
GGACGCCCGAGGCGTGGGGCACCTACATCGCGAGCGACTACTGCTCGACCCGCGTGTTCGCCGTGCGGCCCCGGCTGGACGGCACCTACGAGAACGCGGTGATCGGCTACTTCCCCACCCAGCCGACCGCGATCGGCGCCGACGCCCAGGGCGAGCTGTACGTGCTGAGCGACCTGCCCGGCTACCTGAGCCGCGTGCGGTTCGAGCGCGTGCAGCCGACCTCCGGCGCGACGAACCGCTGATCCCGCGAGACCCCCGGGGACGGCCGCCCACCGGCGGCCGTCCCCGGACCGATGTGCCGGTCCCGGCGGGGGAACGCCCGAGGCGTCCACAGCGAGCCCGCGACGGCGCGATGCCGACCACGATCGGCATCCGTCGAGCGCCCGAGGTGCCGCAGTGATCGTCAGCGACCCGGCCGTTCGGGACCGAGGGCTGGAAGCACCCGTTCCGGGGGTGCCTTTCAGCGGATCGTGTGTCCGTGGATCCCGGATTCCGTTGCCACACTCGGTGCACGACCGTCGGCACGGAGGGGTTGATCAACGATGCGGGCATTCGGTCGCGGCGCCGGCCTCGCGCTGGTGGCCGCGGTGGTGTTGCTGGTCGGTTCGACGACACCCGTGGTCGCGGTGGCGTCCGCGAAGGACGGGCCGATCACCGCCGTCTACGTCGAGGTGAACAACAACCGCCAACTGCGCGAGGTCGGCAAGTACCGGCTCGCCAAGGACGGCGCGAACGTGTTCGACATCGCCATCATCTTCGCCGCCAACATCGACTACGACCCGGTCCGGAAGGCCGCGAAGCTGACCTTCAACGAGAACGTGCGGTGGGTGCTCGACAACGCCGACACGCAGATCCGCCCGCTCCAGCGCAAGGGCATCAAGGTGCTGCTGTCGGTGATCGGCAACCACCAGGGTGTCGGCGTGTCGAACTTCCAGACCCGCGAGGCGGCCGCCGCGTTCGCCGCGCAGCTCGCCGACGCGGTGCGCGAGCACCGGCTCGACGGCATCGACTTCGACGACGAGTGGGCCGAGTACCACAAGGGCAAGCCGGTCAACGACTTCTCGTTCCCCTACCTGGTGTCGGCGTTGCGCGGCCACCTCGAGGACGAGCTGATCACCTTGTTCTTCTACGGCCCGGCGAGCAAGAGGCTGAAGTACGGCGACATCGACCTGGCCAAGGTGTTCGACTACTCGTGGAACTCCGACTACGGCAGCTGGGACGTGCCGAAGATCGACCTGCCCAGGGCACGCCTCTCCCCGGCCGCGGTGGACTTCACCGCAACGCCCGCCGACACCGCCACCCGGCTCGCCCGGCGGACCGTGGAGGAGGGGTACGGCGCGTACCTGACCTACAACCTCCCCGGAACCGACTCGCACGAGTACGCGTCCGGCTTCACGCGCGAGCTGTACGGCAGTGACGCGGTCTACGTCGGCGACCACATCCCCTGCCGGCCCTGCGCCGCGTCGGCCGGGCGCTGACCTCCTCGGCGACCACCGGCGGCGCGGTCCGGGCCGGCGGTGGTCCGGCGTCCGGGTGGTCCGGGCAGCTCGGGATCAGGAGCGCCGGGTGGCGACCACGGTCAGCTCGTGGCGGTTGTGGTGCAACTGGCGGGCGAAGGTGACGTCGTAGCGCTTGCGCAGCAGCCTGCGGCAGCGTTCCACCACCTCCACCGGGCGGTGCGTGCCCGTCTTCAGGGTGAGGATCGCGACCGCGCCGGGGCGCAGGCGCGCGGCGGCCTCCAGCATCACCTCGCAGCTCAGCTCCGGGTCCATCCGCATGTCGTTGACGACCACGTCGAACGCCCGGTCCGTGCGGCGGAAGAACTCGCCCGCCGTCGTGCGCTCGTGGTGCACCCGGCGGTCGGCCGCCACCTGCGGCGCGAGGTCGCCCGGGTCGACCGCCCACACCTCGAACCCCTTGGTCCGCAGGATCCGCGTCCAGCCGCCGGGGGACGCGCCGAGGTCCACCGCGCGGCCGCCGGTCGGCAGGTCCGAGGGGAACACCTGGAACAGCTCCTCGAGCTTGAACTCCGCGCGGGAGACCTGCGCCGGATCCCGCGCCAACCGGACCCGGCCGCCCGGCCAGTCGGTGAGGCTGTCCGCGGCGGTGTTGACGCCGAGCCGGACGCCCTCGGCCGTGATGCAGCAGGACAGCACGACGGGTTCGCCCGCCCGGCCGACCCGGACGCCGTCCTCGGCCATCGCCTCCGCCACGGCGGCGAACAGCTCACCCGACGTGTACCCCATCCGCGGCGACCCGCTGGCCCACACCTGCACCGCGAGCCCCGCGCCGCCGAGCCCGTGCCGCGACACGACCTCGCGCGCCACCCGGGCGATCGCCGCCGGGTCCGCCCGCTCGGGGCCCGTGACGTGGGCTACCTGGTCGGTCAGGTGCTTGACGAACACGATCTCGGCCCGGCGGCACACCTCGGCGACCTCGGCGGCGGTGAGGCCGACGGCCAGTCCCTCGTCGGGGCCGACCCGCTTGACGTCGAGCTGCCGGCCGAAAGCGTTCTTCAATTCCAGGGAGGCGTCGCGGTAACTGTCCTCCGCGGTGGCGAAGAGAACGCCGTCGGGTGAAGTCATGTGAGGGCCATTCGTGGGAGGGAACCGTTCGGCGGGCACGAATCTCGACGGCGGGGAATTTTACCACTCCGCGCGGGCCGGCCGGATTACCGCCCGTGCGTCGGCGATGTGCTCTGCGGATCGGAAGTGCGCGGCAATCCGCATCCGACGTGCGAGTCGATTGGCGCGAACGCATTTCGACCGAGCCGGGGAAAGGGGCGATCCGCTGCCGGTGGACAGTGGCAACTGTCGGGGCCGCGGCGGGTGCGGTGGTGGTGATGTGGACGCGCCGTGGGATTCGCGCCACGGCTCCGCTCAAGACTGACTACGGTGGCCACGCGTGCCAGCACGCCGGACGGGACGGCCGTCGCCCGGAGCCGGCGTCGCACCCCACGTCCACGCGCGCCACGGCAGGAGGCACCGGTGCAGGGAACGTCGTCCGGAGGGTCGGGCACGGGAAACCGGCGGGTCGTCGTGATCGGTCTGGGTGGCACGATCGCGATGACCGCGGCGGACGGCGGCGGTGTGGTGCCCGCGCTGTCGGCGGACGAGTTGGTCGCCGCGGTGCCGGGGCTCGCCGCGACCGGTGTCGAGGTCGAGGTGGTGGACTTCCGGCGGGCGCCCGGCGCGTCGTTGACCTTCGCCGACCTCGCGGCGCTGGTGGCGGAGGTCCGGCAGCGGTGCGCGGCGGGGTTCGACGGGGTGGTGGTCACCCAGGGCACCGACACCATCGAGGAGACCTCCTACCACCTCGACCTGCGGCACACCGCGCCGCAGCCGGTCGTGGTCACCGGTGCGATGCGCAACCCCACCCTCGCGGGCGCGGACGGTCCCGCCAACCTGCTCGCCGCGGTCCAGACAGCCGCCCACCCGGACGCGCGCGACCTCGGCTGCCTGGTCGTGTTCGCCGACGAGATCCACGCCGCGCACCGCGTCCGCAAGACGCACACCACCAGCGGCGCGACGTTCGTGTCACCCAACGGAGGGCCGCTCGGCCAGGTGGTCGAGGGCACGCCCCGGATCCTCAACCGCCCCACCGGCCGCACCGTCCTGCCCCACTCGGACGACGAGCGCCGGGACGTGCGGGTCGGGCTCGTCACCGCGACGCTCGGCGACGACGGGGCGCACCTGGCGGACCTGGCCGTGGACGGCCTGGTCGTGGCGGCGTTCGGCGTCGGCCACGTCCCCGACACGTGGGTCGCGCCGCTGGCCCGCCTCGCCGCCCGCATCCCCGTGGTGCTGGCCTCCCGCACCGGCGCCGGCCCGGTGCTCGCCGGCACCTACGCGTTCCCCGGCTCCGAGCGCGACCTGCTGTCCCGGGGGCTGATCGGCGCCGGCTTCCTCGACCCGCTCAAAGCCCGCATCCTGCTGCACGGCCTGCTCGCCGCCGGGGCCGACGCGGACACCGTCGCGTCCGCGTTCGGTCGGCGCTGAGCACCGGCCGGGATCAGCCGGAGAACATGTCGTCGCGCCATTCGGCGCGGTCCTCCCCGCCGGCCGCGGCGTCGGTCTCGCGGGCGCGCAGCTCGACCCGGCGGATCTTGCCGGAGATGGTCTTCGGCAGCTCGAAGAACTCCAACCGGCGCACGCGCTGGTAGGGCGCGAGGTGCTCGCGGGCGTAGCGGAGGATCGACCCGGCGGTCTCCGCGGTCGGCTCGTGGCCCGGCGCGAGGGCGACGTACGCCTTGGGCACGGCGAGCCGGACGGGGTCCGGGGCCGGCACGACGGCCGCCTCCAGCACCGCCGGGTGCTCGACCAGCACGGACTCCAGCTCGAACGGGCTGATCTTGTAGTCGCTGGCCTTGAAGACGTCGTCGGTGCGGCCGATGAACGTGACGTAGCCGTCCTGGTCGACGCTCGCGACGTCACCGGTGTGGTAGAAGCCGCCGGCCTTCGCCTCGGCGTCGCGCTCGGGATCGCCCTGGTAGTCGGTCATCAGCGGCAGCGGGCGGGCCGAGAGGTCCAGGCAGATCTCGCCCTCGCCGGGACCGGTGACGACCTCGCCGGTGACGGGGTCGACGAGCGCCACCGGCACGCCGGGCAGCGGCCGGCCCATGGACCCCGGTTTGACCGCCGAGCCGGGCGTGTTGCCGATCTGGGCCGTCGTCTCGGTCTGGCCGTAGCCGTCCCGCAGGGTGAGCCCCCACGCCTGCCGCACCCGGTCGATCACCTCGGGGTTCAGCGGCTCGCCCGCCGCGATGACCTCGCGCAGCGAGCCGGGGCCGCCCGACAGGTCGGCGTTGATCAGCATCCGCCACACCGTCGGCGGTGCGCAGAACGTGGTGACGCCGTGCTCGCGGATCCGCTCCAGCAGCGGGCCGGGCTCGAACCGGCGGTAGTTGACGACGAAGATCGTCGCCTCGGCGATCCAGGGGGCGAAGAAGCACGACCACGCGTGCTTGGCCCAGCCGGGCGAGGAGATGTTGAGGTGCACGTCGCCCGGCCGCAGCCCGAGCCAGTAGAGGGTCGACAGGTGCCCCACCGGGTACGAGACCTGGGTGTGCCGCACCAGCTTGGGGCGCGACGTGGTGCCGGAGGTGAAGTACAGCAGCAGCGGGTCGTCGGGCGCGGTGCCGGGGTGGGCCGCGGGCGCGACGTCCAGCGCCGCGGCCTCGGTGGTGTCGGCCCAGCCCTCGGCGCGTCCCACGCAGAACCGGCCGTACTCCCCCGGCACCCGGTCGAACCTGCCGACGTCCGCCGCCGCGCACAGGACGTGCCGCGCGCCGCCCCGGTCGATCCGGTCGACCAGGTCGGCCGGGCCCGCCATCGTGGTGGTGGGCGTGATGACCGCGCCGAGCTTCATGATCGCCAGCATCGACTCCCACAGCTCGACCTGGTTGCCGAGCATCAGGACCACGGGGTCGCCCCGGCGGACGCCGCGGTCCGCGAGCCACGCGGCCAGGCGGTCGGAGGCGACGGCCAGCTCGTCGAACGTGCGCGTCGTGACCGTGCCGTCCTCCTCGGCGATGACCAGCGCCGGCCGGTCGTTGCCGCGGGCGATCGCGTCGAACCAGTCGACGGCCCAGTTGAAGCGCTCGCCGGGGTCCGGCCAGCGGAACTCGCGGACGGCACGGGCGTGGTCGTCCCTGAGCGCCAGCAGCGCGTCACGCGCTGCGCGGTACGCCTCGGTCGCGGTCATCGTCGTACTCCTTCGTGGCGCGCCCGGTCCCGGACGGCACGACTCTGCGTGAGCACGCTCGCCACCGACTACCCACGGAGGGGGGTAGCGCGCCCTTGACCTCGTCGTGCCTGCTGACCGAGTCTCGACCCGGGGACCACCACCGACCACCGGAGAGGGCATGGACGACGACGTCGCGGTGCACGACCTCATCGAGCGGCTGCTGCCGGAGCGCCTGCGGCGGCTGCGGCGGGTCGGTGGCGTGCCCGTCGTCTTCGGCGGGGCCACCAGGCCGGTGGGCGGCACGTCGTCGCTGGTCATCAGCCGGCTCACCGGGACGCTCGGCACGTCGTTGCACGGCCTGGTGGTGCGGTCCGGGCTCGGCCTCGGCGGAGCGGTGCTGCGGCACGGGGCGGCGCGGCGGGTGGACGACTACGCGTCCACGGCCGGCATCACGCACGACTACGACCGCGTGGTGGTGGCGGAGGAACGGCTGACGTCGGTGTTCGCCGTGCCGGTGGTCGTCGGCGGCTCGGTGCGCGGGGTGCTCTACGGGGCGGTGCGCGACCCGCACCCCATCGGCGACCGGGTGCTGACCGCGGCGACAACGATCGCCTCCCGGCTGCAACGCGACGTCGAGGACCTCCTGCGGCCCGCCCCGCCCGTCGTGGCCGACCCGCGGGCCAGGGCGTTGGACGACCTGGCGGCGGTCGTCGCGGCGACGGAGGACCCGGGGCTCCGGGCCAGGCTGGCCCGCATCCACCGCGACCTCGGCGGCGTGCCCGCCCGGCCGGTCCCCGGCGGGCCCCGGCTGTCGCCGCGCGAGCTGGACGTGCTGCGGCTCGTGGCCCGCGGCGACGGCAACCTGGAGATCGCCGGCGAGCTGGGGCTGCGGCCCGAGACGGTCAAGGCGTACCTGCGCAGCGGCATGCGCAAGCTCGACGTGCACAACCGCACCGCGGCCGTGCACGTCGCCTGCCGGTGGGGCCTGCTCGCCCCGCCGACCGCCGGCTGAGGCGTCACGGACGGGCGACGACACCCGCCCGCGTGCCCGGTCGTCGTGCTCCGATTGGTCTAGTGTGGGGCGCGTGCTGCAGATCACCGGCCTCACGTGGGCGGTCACCATCGCGCTCATCGTGCTGCTGCTGGCGGTGGACCTGGCCCTCGCCGCGGCACGGCCGCACCGGGTCGGGTTCCGGGAGGCGGGCCTCTGGTCGGTCTTCTACATCCTCGTCGCCGTCGGTTTCGGCGTCTGGCTCTGGTCGGCCCACGGCGGCGGCTTCGGGACCGAGTACTTCGCCGGGTACATCGTCGAGAAGAGCCTGTCGGTCGACAACCTCTTCGTCTTCGTGATCATCATGACCACGTTCGCGGTGCCCGAGGAGCACCAGCACAAGGTGCTCACCTTCGGCATCGTGCTGGCGCTGTTCATGCGGGCGGTGTTCATCGCGGTCGGGGCCACGCTGCTGGCGTTGTTCTCGTTCATGTTCCTGCTGTTCGGCGTGCTGCTGATCTTCACCGCGGTGCAGCTCTTCCGGCACCGCGACGAGGACCCGGACATCGAGAACAACGTGGTGGTCCGGACCGCGCGCCGGATCCTGCCGCTCACCGACGACTACGTCGGCGGCCGGATCCTCACCCGGGTGGACGGCCGGCGCGTGGCCACACCCCTGTTCGTCGTGCTGGTGGCCATCGGCGGCGTGGACCTGCTGTTCGCGCTGGACTCGATCCCGGCGGTGTTCGGCGTGACCGAGGAGCCCTACATCGTCTTCACCGCGAACGCGTTCGCTCTGCTCGGGCTGCGGGCGTTGTTCTTCCTGGTCAAGGGCTTGCTCGACCGGCTGGTGTACCTGTCGGCCGGGCTCGCGCTGATCCTCGCGTTCATCGGGGTGAAGCTGATCCTGCACTGGGCCCACGTCGACGTGGACGACCGCGTGCCCGAGATCCCGACCCCGCTGAGCCTCGGCGTGATCGTGGTCGTGCTGCTGGTGGTGACCGTGGCGAGCCTGGTCAAGACCCGCCGCGACCCGTCGGCCAAGGCGCACGCGGGCTCCCTGCGCGCCCGCTCGGACGAGGCCCGCGACCGCGAGCGGTGAGGTCGGGTAACGGCAGCGCGCGGACCGCGATGCACCGGACATGCCGATGACCGATCTGACGACGGTGGCGCTGCCGCCCTGGGCGGTACCGTCCCGTCCCCGCGAGGTGGGCGTCGGCGACCACGCCATCCGGATCCGGGAGCGGTGGTGGCGATCGGCGATCGGCGATCGCGGGCTGCCCGGCCGGCCGCCGGTCGGCCCGACGCTCACCCGGGCCGAGGTGTGGGCGCCGGCCGACGACGTGTTCACGACGCTGTGGCGGGTCCTGGCGTGGGGGTCGGGCAGCCGGTTGCGGCAGAACGCGCGCAGGTTGGACAGCATCGCCGCCGACGTGCCGCGCGCCGAACGCCTCCTCACCGAGGCGGCGGCGAGGTCGCGGCACGACCCCGCCGGCGCGTACGCGGTGCTGTGGCCCGACGGGCGCAGCGCGATCGGGTGGCTGGGCCCGTCGTTCTTCACGAAGTTCCTCTACTTCGCCGGTGGCGGCAGCCGGGAGCACCCGTGCCTGATCCTGGACCGGGTCGTGGCCACCGCCCTGCGCGACCACTGCGGCTGGGCCTCCCTCGACCCCGCCGGGTCCTGGCCGGCGCGGACCTACCAGCGGTATTGCGACCTGCTGGCCCGGTGGGCGCGGGAGCACCGCTGCGCGCCGGACGAGGTGGAACTGGCGCTGTTCGCCGGCCCGCCGGACGCCGGGTGAGGCAGGCGGCCGGTCAGCGCGAGGCCCGGCCGGCGCGAGTCCGACCGGATCTGACCAGCGAAGGTCCGGCCGGCGCGGGTCCGGCGGTGCGAGTCAGGCCGGCGCGCGTGCGGGGTCCGGTCAAAGCAGGGTCGGGTCGACGTGGATCTTCGGGCCCGGTCCGGCACCCTCGACGGGGTGCCCGGCCAACACGTCGGCGACCCGGTCCAGGCCCACGGTCGCGGCGACGAGTGGGCGCGGGTCGACGGTTCCGGTGGCGTAGGCGGTGATCGTGTCGGCCAGGCCCGGCGAGGCGGACAGGACGCCGACGGCGGTGACGTCCTTCAGCGCCAACGCCCTCGTGTCGATCCGGCTCGGGTTGCCCGCCAGTCCGATGTAGACGACCCGGCCCGAAGGCTCCACCCGGTCGAGCGCCAGCGCCGGGAGGTGGGCGGCGTTCGAGGCGTCCACCACGGCGTCGAACGGCAGGTCCGGCAGGGTGTCCTCGGTCCACGTGCGGTCGAAGCCCAGCGCCCGGGCGAAGGCGGGCGACTCGTCGGCCCGGCCCATCAGGTGCACCTCGACGCCCTCGGCGCGCAGGAACATCGCGGTGAGCAGGCCGATCGTCCCCGGTCCCAGCACCAGCGCCCGGTCGCCGGGGCCGACGTCGGCGGCCCGGGCGGCGCGCAGCGCGTTGCCGCCCGGCTCGACCAGCGCGCCGAGCGCCGCGTCGACCCGGTCCGGCAGCACGTGCAACGACCACGCGGGCACGGCGATCCGCTCGGCCAGCGCGCCGGGCCGCCCGTCGCGGATGCCGACCTCCTGCCGCCGCTCGCAGACGTGCTGCCGCCCGCGCCGGCACCGGCGGCACGTCCGGTCGCCCAGCATGGTGTCGCCCATGACCCGGCGGCCGAGCCAGGCCGGGTCCACGCCCTCGCCAACGGCGCGGACGGTGCCCGACCACTCGTGGCCCAGCCGCATCGGGTACGAGCTGTGCCCCTCGTGCAGGTAGGCCATCTCGCCGGTGAAGAACTCGACGTCCGTGCCGCACACGCCGACCCGCTCGACGTCCACGACCACCTCCCCCGCGACGGCGTCCGGCACGGGCACCTCGCGCGCCTCCCCCTCCCGGGGCCCGGTGAGCACGAAGGCGCGCATGGTGGCCCGGCTCATCGCGGGGCGAGCACGTGCTGGCGCTGGCTGCCCAGCCCCCGGATGCCCAACTCCACCACGTCGCCGGGCCGCAGCCAGACCTGCGGGTCGAGGCCCATGCCGACGCCGGGCGGGGTGCCGGTGTTGATGAGGTCGCCCGGCTCCAGCACCATGAACTGGCTCAGGTGGTGCACGATGAAGTACGGGTCGAAGACCATCGTGGCGGTGCTGCCGGTCTGCCGGCGCTCCCCGTTGACGTCGAGCCACAGGTCCAGCGCGAGGACGTCGTCGATCTCGTCCGGCGTGACGAGCCACGGGCCGGCCGGGTTGAACGTCTCGGCGGACTTGCCCTTGGTCCACTGCCCGCCGCGCTCCAGCTGGAACGAGCGCTCGCTGACGTCGTTGACGACCAGGTAGCCGGCGATCGCGTCGCGCGCCTCCTCGACCGAGTCCAGGTAGGAGGTGCGCCGGCCGACCACGATCCCGAGTTCGACCTCCCAGTCGGTCTTGGTCGAGCCGCGCGGGATGCGGATGTCGTCGTCGGGGCCGACGAGCGTGTTCGGCGACTTGGTGAACAGGATCGGCTCGTCGGGCACGGCCTGGCCGGTCTCGGCGGCGTGGTCGCGGTAGTTCAGGCCGATGCACAGGATCTGGTGCGGGCGGGCGATGGGCGCGCCGACGCGCTCGCCCGCGAACCGGGACACCCGGCCCGCCTCGGCGCGGTCGGCGACGACGGGGCGGACGCGGTCGGGGCCGCCGCTGCCGAAGAACTCCTCGTCGAAGTCGCGGACGACGTCGGACAGGTCGACGTAGGTCTCGTCGTCCAGGCGGGCGACGGGCTTCTCGGCGCCGGGCGCGCCGATGCGCATGAGGTACAAGGGTTTTTCTCCGGGCTCGGTGGAACGGGCGATCAGGGGGCGACGGGGCGCGGTAACGACGGGCCGGGCAGCCGGGTCCGCGCGGCGGCGGTCACCGCGCCCCGCCCAGGTCGCCGAGCAGGTCGCGGATCCCGTCCACGGCGTCGACCAGGGCGCGCAACGGCGTGCGGTAGGCCAGCGCGCTGACGCTCAGCGCGCCGGAGGGCGTCGTGGGCGAGGTCGCGTACACGGGCAGCGCGACGCAGTTCACGCCCGGCTCGTTCTCCTGGTCGTCGGTGGCGTAGCCGCGCTCGCGCGCCTCGACCAGGTCGCGGTGCAGGGCGTCGACCGTGCCGCGCGTGTTCGGGGTCCGGCGTTCGAGGTCGGTCGGGCCGATCCACGCCGCGACGTCGTCCCGGGTCCGCAGGCGGTGGGCGAGCAGCAGTTTGCCGACGGCGGTCGCGTGCGCCGGGTTGCGCCCGCCGACGGTCGAGGTCAGCCGGACCGGGCCCGCGGGCGGGTCGACCTTCTCCCGGTAGACGACCTCGCGGCCGTCGAGGACCGCGTAGTGCGTCGTCTCCCCGAACCGGTGCGCCAGCGACTCCAGCACCGGGCGCACGCGCACGTGGTCCGGGCGCGCCTCGTGGTGCGCGAAGGCCATCCGGAGGAATTCGTCGCCGAGCAGGTAGCGCCCGCGCGCGTCCTGGTCGGCCAGGCCCGCGCGGCGCAGCGAGCCCAGCGCCCGGTGCACGGTCGGCTTGGGGCTGCCGATCACCCTCGTCAGCTCCTCCAGCCCGACGCCGCCGGGGTGGCGGGCCAGCTCCTTGAGGACGGCGAGCACGCGGTCGGACCCGACGAGCCTGCTCGCGTCGAGCCGAGCCACGTCCCCGGTCGCGGGTGCTGTCGCTTTCGCCGACGGGTGGTTATCGTTCATCGCGTTCCACAAGTTAGACCATCGTGTCGATAGGTGGAAGGCGGTCGCAGGTGACGTTACGGAGCGCCCAGTGGTACGCGGGGGACGGTCGCAACGCCTACATCCACCGCGCGTGGATGCGGCGCGGGGTGCCCGGTGACGCGTTCGACCGCCCGCAGATCGCCATCGCCAACACCGCCTCGGACCTGACGCCGTGCAACGCGCACCTGACGGAGGTGGCCGCGTCGGTGCGCGACGGCATCCACGAGGCCGGCGGCATCCCGCTGGAGCTGCCCGTGGTGTCGCTGGGCGAGACGCAGGTCCGCCCCACCGCGATGCTGTGGCGGAACATGGCCGCGATGGCCACCGAGGAGATGCTGCGGGCCAACCCGATCGACGGCGTGGTGCTGCTCGGCGGGTGCGACAAGACCATCCCGTCGCTGCTCATGGCCGCCGCCTCGGTGGACCTGCCCGCCGTGGTCGTGCCGGGCGGACCGATGCTGACCGGCACGTTCCGCGGCGTGCCGCTGGGGTGCGGCACCGACGTGTGGCGGCTGTCGGAGGAGGTGCGCGCGGGCTCGCTGTCGAACGAGCAGTTCATCCGGTCCGAGTCGGCGATGATCCGCAGCCGGGGCCACTGCAACACCATGGGCACCGCGTCCACCATGGCGCTGGTGGCCGAGGCCCTGGGCGTCGTCGTCCCCGGCGTCGCGGGCACGCCCGCCCCGGACAGCCGCCTGCTGGAGGCCGCGCACCGCACCGGCCGGCTCGCCGTGGAGCTGGTCACCGCCGACCGGCGACCCGGCGCGTTCCTCACCAGGGCGTCGTTCCACAACGCCATCGTCGCCCTGGCCGCGATCGGCGGCTCGACCAACGCGGTGGTCCACCTGCTCGCCATCGCCGGACGCCTGGGCGTCGACCTGACCCTGGACGACTTCGACCGGATCGGCTCGGACGTGCCGGTGCTCGTGGACCTCCAGCCCGCCGGCCGGTTCCTCATGGAGGACTTCCACCGCGCGGGCGGTCTGCTCGCCGTGCTGCGCGAGGTGCGCGACCTGCTCGACCCCGACGCGCTCACCGTGACGGGCAGGCCGCTGGTCGAGTACCTGGACGACGCGCCGATCTGGGACCCGGAGGTCATCCGCACCCGCGCGACGCCGCTGGTGGAGCACGGGGGCATCGCGGTGCTGCGGGGAAACCTCGCGCCGCGCGGAGCCCTGGTGAAGCCCGCCGCCGCGTCGCCGCACCTGCTCAAGCACCGCGGCCGGGCCGTGGTGTTCGACTCCATCGAGGACTTCCACGCCCGGGTGGACGACCCGGACCTGGACGTGGACGCCGACTCGGTGCTGGTGCTGCGCGGCTGCGGGCCCAAGGGTTACCCCGGCATGCCGGAGGTGTCGAACATGCCGCTGCCGAAGAAGCTGCTGGAGCAGGGCGTGCGCGACATGGTCCGCGTCTGCGACGGCCGCATGTCCGGCACCGCCTACGGCACCGTCGTGCTGCACGTCGCGCCCGAGGCCGCCGCCGGGGGGCCGCTCGCGCTCGTCCGCACCGGCGACGTGATCACCCTGGACGTCGAGGCCCGGCGCATCGACGTCGAGCTGTCGGACGAGGAACTGGCCGCCCGCACGCCCGACGAGGCCACCGTCGCCGGGTTCGCCAACCCCCGTCGCGGCTGGGAACGCCTCTACGTCGACCACGTGCTCCAGGCGGACACCGGGGCGGATCTGGACTTCCTGCTCGGTTCCAGCGGGTCGCGGGTCAGCCGGGAATCGCACTGACCGGGACGACCGCGGACCGGCCGGGATCGCGCCGACCGGGACGAGCCGACCGGGCCGGGATCGCGGCGAGCGGAACGAGCCGACCGGGCCGCGATCGCGCCGACCGCGACGAGCCGACCCGGCCGGGCAGGGACCGCGCCGAGCGGGACGGGCCGAGCGGTGCGCGGCGCAAGGCTTTCCGGTCGTGCGCGCCGGGGTTCGGGATCCGGCCGAGGGCACGCCGGCCGTCGGGACGCGAGGACTCCCGCGCCCAGCGGCCCGGCGTCGAAGGGACGACGCCGGGCCGTGGCCGCGCCGGTTCACGGACGTGCGCGTGAACCGACGACCCGCGGAGGAGGTCGTCACACGGTCGTGCGCGACCACTGCTGGTTGGCGCCGGTGTTGCAGGTGTACTGCTTGAGGATCGCGCCGTCCGCGGTCGACGCGGCGGGCACGTCCACGCACTTGCCGCTGTGCCGGGCCCGGAGCTGGAAGTAGCCGCCGTTGGCCACCATCTGGAACTGCTGGTTCGTGCCGCTGCCGCACGTGTACTGGATGAGTTCCGCGCCGTCGGCGGTGGACGCGCCGACCACGTCGAGGCACTTCCCGCTGTGGCGGCTGACGATGCGCCAGTAGCCGCTGCCGGCGTCCTCGAACTGCCACTGCTGCCAGGCGTTGCCGCCGTAGGTGTACTGGCCGATGCGCGCGCCGTTGTCGGTGTTCGGCTGCTGGACGTCCATCGACTTGCCGCTGTGGCGCACGTCGAGCCGGTAGTACGTGCCCACCGGCGGGTTCGTGGAGCCGTCGCCCCAGGCGTAGCGGACCCGGTCGGCCCCGGAGGCGTTGCGCAGGGTCAGGTCGAGGTTGGTGCCGCTGCCGCTCAACGCGTACAGCGAGTAGTGGTCGTAGCCGAGGTTGCCGGTCAGCTTGCCGCCGAGCGCGGGCCAGTACGTGCCGCCCATCCTGTTGTCCCGCATGACCTGCGCCACGGCGCGGAGGTAGCGCACGAAGTTGTCCGTGCTGTTGGCGTCGCCGTAGTTGAGACCGGTGGACTGCGGCGAGCCGAATTCGGTCACGACCGCGCGGGACGCGCAGTTGCCCAAGCGCGTCTGCATGTGGCTGCGGAACGCGTCGTAGGTCATCGGGCTGTAGAAGAAGGCGTAGTAGTGGAACGACAGCAGCGTGGCGTTGAAGCGGCTGTCGTTGCAGATGTCGCGCAGGTCCTGGCTGAAGCCGGTGCCGCCGATGAGCACCCGGCCGGGCACGGCCGACGTGTGGTAGGCCAACCAGTTCGCCGCGACGGTGCGCCACTCCGCCGACGAGTAGCCGTGCGGCTCGTTCATCGGCTCGAAGTAGACGTTGGCGTTGGACCCGTAGGTGTTGGTCACGCTGGACCACATCGTGTTCCACGCGGCCAGGTTGGTGATCCGGCCGCCGGAGGCCGCGCCGTCCTCCCAGTACGCGAGGATGACCTTGAACCCGCGCTCGGTGGCGGCGTCGATGGCCCCTCGGTAGGAGTTCCACCAGGTCGTGTTGGCGACGGTGTGGGTGTTGATCGGCAACCGGACGGTGTTGACGCCCATGGTGGAGGCCATGTCGTCGTACAGGGCGTTGGCCTTCGCCCGCACGGTCGCGTAGCTGTCGGACTGGTTGAGGCCCTGCACGACGAGCGTGCCGGTGGTGAAGTTGTCGCCCAGCATGGCCCAGTTCATGCCGCGGAACTGGCTGGTGGCGGCGGTGGCCGTCGGCGTGAGGGCGACCAGGCTCGCCGTCACCGTCAGCGCGGTCGCCACCAGGGCGGTCAGCGAACGCCGGGTTCTCCTCGGCGCTCGTGCCGGGTGGCCGTCGGACGTCGTGGTCGGTGTCATCGGTTGTCCAATCAGGCGTGGTCCCGCCGGGTGCGGGGATTCGGGTGTCGTGGATCAGGTCCGGGTGCGGCTCCGCTGCCGGTTCGCGCCGGTGCCGCGGGTGTACTGCGGGATGTCGGCACCGTCGCCGGCGCCGGAGTTCACGACGTCGAGGCACTTGCCGCTGTTCTGGTTGACCACGCGGGAGTAGCCGCCGCCGGCGTCCTCGACCGGGCGTCGCCCTTGAACGTGGTGTGGACGTGCCCGGAGGCGGCTCGGGCGGGCGGGGCGACGACCACCGCGGCGCAGGCGGCCGTGGGCACCGCGAGGCCGAGTCGGGCCGGCCGGTTGTCCGGGCTTCGGCGTTCGGGTCACGGGTGGTCTCCCGGTTCGGCGGGATCGGGCACGCGGTCGGCGGCTCGGGGCCGGGGCAGGCGTGAGCACCCCGGACGCGGACGGACGCGGTCGAACGCGGACGGGAGCGGACCGGTCGTGCCGTCCGGTGTGGACGGAGAGGGAAAGCGCTTAACCGGCGACGCGACGGGTGGGGCGTGCGCGGCGGGCGGGTGAAGAGTTCATCGTTGATCTCCTCGGAGGTGTCGACGACTGCGCTCGGTCGACCGGCCCTGGCCGGCGGTTCCGCGGTGCCCGGCGTGCCGGTCGTCGCGACCTCCGGCGGCGGCCCGTCGGGATCGCCCGGCTCGGCGTCGCCGTCGACCGTCGTCCACGGCGTTGCGGGCGGGTGGAGAACCCGGATGTTTGCGTTAACATCCGGAGCGGTCATAGTGTGCGAGGAAGCGCTCGACGGTGTCAATACGACTGGCGACTTCCGGTCACCGGGCCGCGACGAGCCGTTTCGCCGGCCCCGGATCCGCTGCGCACGGCTCCGGCCACTCCCTCCCACCCCACCTCACCAGGGACATCAGGCGGCGACAGGCCGACTGTGCACGTTCCCACACAGTCACCATTGGTGGAGCCAGTCTGACCCCTGGTACTGCGCCGACTTGTTGTGTACGTTCACAGCACCCTGGAGCCGGATCACCCCACGGAGCACGCCATGCGAGTCGCCTCCCTGCACGGACCGCGAGCGGTGGCGGTGGTCGGGCTGGTGCTCGCCGGCGCCCTGGCGACGCCGCCCGCCCAGGCCGCGGACGGCCCGGTCGAGGCGGGCATCGTGGTCCGCAAGGTCGAGAACCTGCCCGAGGACTTCGTCAACGGGGTCGATGTGTCGTCCGTGATCGCCCTGGAGCGCTCGGGGGTGGTGTTCCGCGACGCCGCCCGGCAGCCGGCCGACCTGTTCGCGGTCCTCGCCGGAGCCGGGATCACCGACGTCCGCGTCCGCGTGTGGAACGACCCGTACGACGCCGCCGGCAACGGGTACGGGGGCGGGACCGTCGACGTCGCGCGGGCCGTGGAGATCGGGGCGCGGGCGACCCGTGCCGGGCTGCGGGTGCTGGTGGACTTCCACTACTCCGACTTCTGGGCCGACCCGGCGAAGCAGCAGGCGCCGAAGGCGTGGGCCGGGCTCTCCGTCGCGGAGAAGGCCGACGCGGTCGGCCGGTTCACCACCGACGCGCTGCACCGCTTCAAGGCGGCGGGCGTCGACGTGCGCATGGTGCAGGTCGGCAACGAGACCAACAACGCCGTGGCCGGTGTGACCGGGTGGGAGGGCATGGCCCGGCTCTTCTCGGCCGGCTCGGCGGCGGTTCGGGCGGTGCTGCCCGACGCGCTGGTCGCCCTCCACTTCACCAATCCCGAGTCGAGCGGCCGCTACGCCGGGTACGCGCGGGAACTCGCGGCACGCGGCGTGGACTACGACGTCTTCGCGTCCAGCTACTACCCGTACTGGCACGGGACCCCCGCGAACCTGACGTCCGTGCTCAAGCACGTCGCCGACACCTACGGCAAGCGGGTCGTGGTCGCGGAGACGTCGTGGGCGCACACGCTGGCCGATGGCGACGGGCACGGCAACGTCATCGACCTGCCCTCGGAGGCCACGCAGTACCCGGTGAGCGTGCAGGGCCAGGCCACGGCGGTGCGCGACGTGGTCCAGGCCGTCGTGGACGTCGGCGCGGCGGGCATCGGCGTCTACTACTGGGAGCCGGCGTGGTTGCCGGTCGGGCCGCCGTCCGCGCTGGAGGCGAACAGGCTGCTCTGGGAACGGGACGGCTCCGGGTGGGCGTCGAGCCACGCGGGCGGGTACGACCCGCACGACGCGGGCCTCCACTTCGGCGGCTCGGCCTGGGAGAACCAGGCCCTGTTCGCCGCCGACGGCACACCGCTGGAATCGCTGAACGTGTTCGCGTACGCCCGCACCGGGTCCGTGGCGCCGCGCGAGGTGACCGGCGTGGGGACGGTGGCGCTGACCGTGCCGGAGGGCGAGCCGGTCGTCCTGCCGTCGGCGGTCACCGTCGCCTACAACGACGGTTCCGCGGAGGAGCAGCCCGTCACGTGGTCGGGCGCGCAGGAGTGGATCTCCGGCCCGGGCTCCTACCGGGTGAGCGGGGTGACGGCGTCCGGGCGCGCGACCGAGGCGGCCGTCGTCGTCGCGCAGCGGAACTTCCTGCGCAACCCCGGTTTCGAGGCGCCGGACACCGGCATGTGGGAACGCGCCGGAACGGGCGTCACGGTCCGCGCGACCGACGACCCGCACGGCGGGGAGCGGTCCGCGCACTTCCACTCCCCCGACCCCTACGCCTTCACGCTCTCGCAACGCGTCGACGGCCTGGCCGCGGGCGACTACGTGGCCCGCGCCGCGCTCCAGGGCGACGGCGAGGCCACGCCCGACGACGTCCGGATCACGCTGGCGACCCCGGCCGGCGCCGGCACGGCCTCGTTCGCGCTGACCGGTTGGCGCAACTGGTCGACGCCGACGACCGGCGCGGTGACCGTCCCCGAGGGCGGTTCGGCCACCGTGACGATCACGGCCGACCTGCCGGGCGGCGCGTGGGGCACGCTGGACGACGTCGAGCTGGTCCGCCACCTGCCGCCGGGCGCGGACACGGGCGCGCTGCGGGCTTTGGTGGACCGCGCCGGGCGGATCGACCGCGCCGCGTTCGCCGACCTCGCCCCGCTGGACCGCGCCGTCGAGGTGGGCCGGGTGGTCCTGGGCGCGCTCTCCCCCGCCGCCGACCGGGTGGCCGGGGCCGTGCGGCGGCTCGACGACGCCTTCGGCGGGCTGGAACCCGTCGGTGAGGCCCCCGCGCCGAGGGTCGAGCCGGTGGCGGTCGCCGTCGTGGACGGCGAGCCGGTCCGACTGCCCCCGCACGTCACCGTGACGGCCTACGACGGCGTCGTCACCGAGCAGCCGGTGACGTGGTCCGACGCCGTGCGGTGGATCGCGGGGCCGGGCGCGTACGCGATCCGCGGCGCCACCGACGCCGGTCTCGCGGTGACCGCGCGCGTCACGGTGACCGGGCGGAACTGGTTGCGCAACGGCGGGTTCGAGGACGCCGACACGTCGATGTGGACGGTCGACGGGCCGGGCGCGCGCATCGTGGGCACCGACGACGCGGCCGGCGGCTCGCGCGCGCTGGCGTTCTGGCTCGACTCCGCCTACTCGTTCACCCTCACGCAGCGGTTGTCCGGCCTCCCGGCGGGCGAGTACGTGCTGTCCGCCGTGACGCAGGGCGCCGGGGCGAGCCCTTCCGACGCGTTGACGCTGTCGGCCCGTTCCACCGCCGGGTCGGCCGGCGTCCCGCTGGAGCTGGCGGGCTGGAAGGCGTTCCGCACCGCCACCACCGCGCCGGTGGCCGTCGACGCGGACGGCGAGCTGACCGTGTCGGCGTCGTTCGCGCTCGGCGCGGGCGCGTGGGGCTCGATCGACGAGCTGCGCCTGGTCCGCGCCGGCGCGGCCGACGTGGACACCGACGGGCTCGCGGCGGCCGTCGCCGAGGCCGAGGGGATCGACCGCGGCGGCTACACGCCCGGGTCGGCGGCGACGCTGGTCGCCGCGATCGAGCGGGCGCACGTGGTGCTCGACGCCGACCGCCCGACCCGGGACGCGGTGGACGGCGCACGCCGCGCGCTCGCCGACGCGGTGGCGGACCTGGTCGTCCGCGACAGCGCCCGGCAGGCGCCCGGGCAGGGCGTGCTCTCGCACGACAACGGCTGGGACACCGGCCTGCACGACGGCGCGTACGCGGTGCGGATGAACCTGTGGTGGGGCGAGAACGCCACGTCGTTGCGGCTCTACGAGAACGGCGTGCTCATCGCCCGCGTGCCGCTGGCACCGGACGGCCTCAACGCCCAGTCCGCGAGCGTCCCGGTGACGGGCAAGCCCAACGGCGCCTACGTGTACACCGGCGAGCTGGTCAACTCCCGGGGCCGGACCGCCGTGCGGCCGGTGACGGTCACGGTGACCCGGGCAGCCCCGGCGACGCCCTCGATCAGCCACGACAACGCCGACCGGGACGGCGACTACCGGGTCGTCGCGAACCTGTGGTGGGGCACCAACGCGACGTCGTACCGGTTCTTCGAGAACGGCGTGCTCGTCGCGGAGGAACCGCTGCCGGCCGCCACGCCGAACGCGCAGAGGGCCGAGCTGGCCGTCACCGGCAAGCCCGGGGGCTCCTACCTCTACCGCGCCGAGTTCGTGAACGCGGCGGGCACGAGCACCAGCGGCGACGTCCGGGTGGAGGTCCGGCGGTAGCGGTCAGAAGGTGGCGATCGGGTTGACCGGGCTGCCGGACGTGCCGGCGAACCGGACCGGCGCGACCGCGAGCTGGAAGTCCCACTGGCCCAGCCCGGCGGCCGTCGCCGCGCACGCCTCCAGGTCGCAGTTGTCCAGCAGCCACAGGCCCATCGCCACCAGGCCGACGGCGTGCACCGGCATCAGCACGTCGTCGTAGCCCGACGGCTGCACGTCCTGCGGGGTGTCCGCGCCGATCAGCGCGACCTGCCGGGCGTGCAGCCACGGCAGGCAGGACGCGTGCCAGCCGGCCTGCGTGAACCCGCCCGACGCGCCGGACTCGTGCCGGGCTCGGCCGTGGCCGGTGCGCAGCAGCACGGCGTCGCCCGGCCGCACCCGCACGCCCTGGCGGCGCTCGGCCTCCTCCAGGTCTTCGGGGAACACGCCCTGCCCCGGCTCCAGCCACGGCACGTCGCGGACCCGCGCGACGTCCAGCAGGACACCGCGCGTGACGATGCCGTTCGCCGCCGCCGTGACCGCGCCCCACGCCGATCCGGTCGCGGGGTCGACGAGCGAGTGCGACCGCCCGTTGTACATCCTGCCGTCCCAGTGGACGTGGCACGGCGAGTCGACGTGGGTGACGGTGTTGCCGTGGAACGCGATGCCGAGCCGCTCGGACGAGAAGCCCCAGCGCCGGTCGCGGTGGAACGCCGCCGGCAGGTGCTCGCCGCCCGGCATGTCCGCCGCGCGCGGGAACGTCGTCGTGGACCGCTCCATGTCGTCCGGCGCCGAGACCTCCCACGCGCACGACACGCTCCGGCCGTGCCGCACGGCCCGCGCCGCCGCCAGCCGGACGTCGTCGGTGACGTGGTTCAGCGTGCCCAGCTCGTCGTCGTCGCCCCAGCGCCCCCAGTTGGACAACGCGTCGAAGTACCCGAGCACGTCGTCCTGCGTGGGCGCCGGTCGCCCTGCCGTCATGCCCGCCCCCGGCTCCTCGTGCCACCGGACCGGCGGCCGGCCGGTCCGGTGGCAGGCTACGGCACGGACTCGTGGCGCTGCGGCCCTCCGCGTTCACGGATGCACTTCGCGTTCGGGCTGAACAGCACGCGGTTGATCGCCGCGACGAGGGTGTCGGAGTCGTCGGCTCCCGGCGTGCGCCAGGCGATGAAGCCGTCCGGGCGGATCAGCACGGCCCCGGCGTCGGTCACGCCGAACCGGTCGAGGTGACGGGTCCGGTGGTGTTCGACGCCGACGCCGGTCCGCTCCGCCGCGAGCGTCGCGGTCCGCGCCCAGCCGGTGCCGGCGACGCCGGTGAGCAGGACGAAGTCCCGGCCCATCAGGTCGACGGGCGAAACCGGCTGCCCGTCGTGCTCCACCGGCACGTGGGGTGCTCGGGTGCCCGGTGCGCCCGACGGCCGCTCCGGGTCCTCCACCGGGTCCGGCGTGGCGCCGTCCGGGACGATCGCCCCGTCGGGGTAGGTGTAGCCGTACATCGCCATCCGCTGCCGCCGGGCGCTCTCGCGCGGGTCGCCGGCGTTGCCGTTGACCAGGCCGTACCGCTTGACCGTCAGCCCGGTCGTGTGACGGGCGACGGGCAGGCGCTCGGTCTCGTAGCTGGCGACCAGCCCGGGCCCCGCCTGGCCGCGGTGGCGCAGGGCGAGCTTCCACGCGAGGTTGAACGCGTCCTGGACGCCGGTCGCCACGCCGAACGTGCCGACCGGCGGCATGGTGTGGGCGGCGTCGCCGGCGACCAGCACCCGACCGGCGCACATCCGGTCGGCGACCCGGCCGGCGATCTCCCACGGCACGTCGGACACGTGGTCGAGGGTGATCGGGAGGTCGTCCACGCCGACGGCGGCCCGGACCAGCCCGACGCACCGCTCCTCGGTCATGGCGGTGTCGTCGTCGGGACCGAGGGAGAGGGCGAACCGCCAGCGCTTCACCCCGTCGACCGGCGTGAGGAAGCCCTGGACGGCCGGGTTGCGCACGGTCAGCGCGACGATCCTGCGCCCGCGCAGGGGCTCGCGCAGGTCGGCGTCGAAGTAGACGTTCAGCTTGCGCGCCAGCGTCCCGGGACCGCCGTGGCCGATCCCGAGCAGGCGGCGGACCGGGCTGTGCGCGCCGTCCGCCGCGACGAGGTGGTCGGCCACGACCTCCTCCTCGCGCCCGGTGCGGTGGCAGCGCAGCACCGCGACGACGCCGTCCGGCCGGTCCCGCACGGCCACGACCTCGGTGCCGTACCGCACGTCGACGCCGGCCGCGACGGCCCGGTCCCGCAGCAGCGGTTCGAGCTGGTCCTGGTCGATGGCCGCCCACTCGCACGGGCTGTGCGGGTCGGGGCCCGTGCCGAGGCGGTCCGGCAGCCGCAGGAGTTCCGCGCCGGCCAGGGTCTCGACGTGCGCGACGACGCCGTGGTCGGCGATCGGCGACCGCACCGCGCGGATGGCGTCCTCCAGGCCCACGGCGCGGTACAGCTCCATCGTGCGCGGGTTGAGCGCGCGGGCCCTCGGTTCGGCCAACGGCTCGCCGCGCCGCTCCACCAGCACGGTCGGCACGCCGTACCAGGCCAGGAACACCGCGGCGGACAGCCCGGTCACACCACCGCCCGCGACGAGCACCGGAACGCGGGTCGCGCGCGCGTCAGCCACGGCGCTCCCACCGGTAGAACTCGTGCGCGAGGGCGTCCTTCGGCTCGCGCCAAACCACCGGGTCGTACGGGGTGATGAAGGGGCGCAGGTCCTCGCTGATCCGGGTGAAGCGGTGGTCGTGGCGGTGCTCGGCCAGCGCGTCGTCCAGCGGCCGGTCGCCCTCGACCAGGTGCAGGTACAGGTCGCCGAACCGGAACAGGCTCCGCGCCCGCACGCCGATCGCCTCGGGGAGACCGGTGTGGCGGTCGGCGTCGGCGAACACCGCCGCGACCTCCGGGGCGGCTTCGGGGACCATCCGGGCCACGATCACGGTGCGGTGCACGCCAACTCCTCGACCTTGTGCTTGATCAGAGACATCTGGACCCGGCTGTTCTCGTTGATGCGCCTGGTCATCGCGGCGTCGTCCAGCGGCGCGTCCGGTTTCATGGCGAAGTCCTGCACCCACCGCATCCGCACCCCGCCGTCGGCCGGCTCGTAGGTCCACCTGATGTCCATCCGCTCGAACGGGCCGGTGGTGAGCCGGCGGGCGGTGACCGTCCTGGTCGCGGGGTCCATCACGCGCTCGGACACCCAGGTCCACTGGTTGCCCCGCTCGTCCGGGTGCATCGTGAGGCGGAACACGACGCGGTGGCCGTCGCGCTCCAGCACCTGCGCCGAGGCGTACTCGCTGAACAGCTCCGGCCAGCTCTCGACGTCGTTGGTGCGCTCCCACACCAGGTCCATCGGCGCGGCGATGACGATCTCGTTCTCGGTGTGCCCGGCCACCTCACGCCCTCCCCGACAGCAGCGACAGCAGCTCGCGCGGCGACCGGTCCGGTCGCAGGTCCACGTCGGGGGGTATGCCGTGGTCGCGCCGCAGCTCGCCCAGCACCCCCATGAGGCCGAGCGAGTCGATGCCGAGGTCGTCGAAGGTCAGCCGCGGGTCGGTGACCTGCCCGGCGGTCACCACGACGCCGGTGCACCGGCTGATCAGGGCCGCCAGGTCGACCGGGGAAAGGTTCGCTTCCACTTCAGTTGCCTCCCGTGAGCGATGTCGGGTGTCGGAGCACCAGCGCCGAGTTGCCGCCGTGCCGGCCGCGGGACAGGACGAGGGCCGTGCGAAGGTCGGCCTCGCGGGCCGTTCCGGTCACGAGGTCGAGGTCGAACCGGCAGTCGCGGACGCCCGGCGTCGGCGGCACGACGCCGTGTTCCACGGCCAGCACGGCGGTGGCGACGTCGAGCACCGCCGCGCCGGAGTAGCAGCGCCCGTACCCGGCCTTGGGCGCGGTGACCGGCACCCGGTCGGCCCGGTCGCCGAGCAGCAGGCGCAGGGCCAGCGCCTCGGCGGCGTCCGCCCGCGGATCCGCCACCGCGTCGAGGAAGACCACGTCCACGTCGCCCGCGGTGAGCCCGGCCTCGGCCAACGCGTCCTCGGCGGCCCGCAGCAGCCCTTCGGCCGAGCTGTCGGGGCACCCCGTGCCGGTGTAGGTCGCGCCGCACCCGGCGACGACGGCCCGCGCGGCGGCGCCCCGGTCGGACGCGGCGCGCTCGGCCTCCACGACGAGCATCGCGCCGCCCTCGGCCGGCGCGAAACCGGCGGCGTGCGCGGTGAACGGCAGGTACGCGGTGGCCGGGTCGTCGACCGTGCTGAGCACGTCGAGCCCGAGCTGGCAGCACATCGAGTAGGGGCAGAAGGGCGCTTCCGCGCCGCCGACGAGCATCGCCGCGGCCCCTCGCCGCAGCTCCCCGGCGGCCACCGCGAACGCGTCCAGGCCGCCCGACTCGTCGGCCACGACCACGCTCGACGGGCCGCGCAGGCCGTTGCCGATGGAGACCTGGCCGGCGGCGGCCGCGTAGAACCACGCGATCGACTGGTACGGCCCCACGTGGTCGGGTCCGCCTCGCCACAGCCGCTCGATCTCCCGCTGGCCGAACTCCACCCCGCCCGCGTAGCCCGCCGTCACCACGCCGAACCCGAACGGCGGCACGGCGGCCGGGTCGAGCCCGGCGTCGCGCAGCGCCAGGTCCGCCGCCGCCAGCGCGAAGTGGGTGAACCGGTCGGTCTGCACGGCGACGCGCGGATCGACCCGGCCCTCGGCCTCGAACCCGACCACCTCGCCGACCACGGTCACCGGGTACGGGTTGGGCTCGTACCGGCGCACCGCGCCCAGCGACACCCGCCCGGCGCGCACCGCGGGCCAGAACGACTCGACGCCGACACCGCTGGGCGCGATCACGCCCAGGCCGGTCACCACGGCGGTCATCGCCGGTCCGGGCGGGTCAGCACGACCGCGGACTGGAACCCGCCGAACCCGCTGCCCAGCGACAGCACCGCGCGCAGGTCCCGTTCCCTCGCCGTGTGCGGCACGTAGTCCAGGTCGCACTCCGGGTCGGGGGTGTCCAGGTTCGCCGTCGGCGGGACCACCCCCTCCCCCAGCGCCAGCACGCAGGCCACCAGCTCGATCGCGCCGATCGCGCCCAGCGAGTGGCCGACCATCGACTTGATCGAGCTGACCGGCGTCCGGTACGCGTGCGCGCCGAGCGCCCGGCGCAGCGCGGCGGTCTCGTGCCGGTCGTTCTGCCGGGTGCCCGAACCGTGCGCGTTGACGTAGTCCACGTCCCCGGGGGCCAACCGGGCCTGCGCCAGGGCGCGCCGCACCGCCTCGGCCATCTCGACGCCCTCCGCGGTCAGACCGGTCATGTGGTGGGCGTTGCTGCGGGTCGCGAAACCCGCGACCTCGGCCAGCACCACCGCGCCCCGGCGACGGGCGTGCTCCCACTCCTCCAGCACCAGCACGGCCGCGCCCTCGCCGAGCACGAACCCGTCGCGGTCGCGGTCGAACGGCCGGGCCGCGTGCCCCGGGTCGTCGTTGCGGGTCGAGGTGGCCCCGATC
This sequence comes from Actinosynnema sp. NPDC004786, assembly GCF_053601135.1. Classification (NCBI taxonomy): domain Bacteria; kingdom Bacillati; phylum Actinomycetota; class Actinomycetes; order Pseudonocardiales; family Pseudonocardiaceae; genus Actinosynnema; species Actinosynnema sp. NPDC004786. The sequence continues at coordinate 77,147 of NZ_JBSGBG010000036.1, forward strand.
GCGTCGAAGCACGCCACCGCGATGGGCGAGATCGGGGACTCCGCCGCGCCCGCGACCACGACGTCCGCCCGGTCCTCCTCGATGAGGCGGGCGGCGTGGCCGACCGCGTCCAGCCCGGCGGTGCAGCCGGTCGACACGGTGCGCACCGGTCCGCGCGCGCCGACCCGGTCGGCGACCTCCGCGGCCAGCGTGGCGGGCGACAGGGCGCGGGACAGGAACGGGGACGCCGCCCCCGGGTCGACCAGCCACCGCCGGCCCCCGTGCGAGGTGGCGACGTAGTCCAGCTCCAGCCGCGTGGTCGCGCCGACCGCCGACCCCGTGCACACGCCCACCCGCCAGGGGTCCTCGACGTCGAGTCCGGCCTGCCGCCACGCCTCGTCCGCGGCCACCGCGGCGAACCGCACGTACCGGTCCATCCGGGCGACCTCCACGGCCGACAGCCCGGCGGCGTCCGGGTCGAAATCGCACTCGGCGGCGATCCTGGACCGGAAACCCCGCGCGTCGAACAGCCCGATCGGCCGGGTCGCGGTCCGGCCGGAGGTCAGCAGCTCCCAGAAGGGCTTCACCCCGATCCCGCCCGGCGCCACCACCCCCAACCCCGTGACGGCCACCCGGCGGGTCACGGTGTCGTCTCCGTGTCCACGTGCCCCAGGTCCGGGCGCGGCGCCAGCGGGCACAGGTGGAACACCGCGCGGGCGGGACCGGGGCCGGTGTTGCGGACCCGGTGCCGCACCCCGGTCGGGAACAGCAGCGCCTGGTCCGCGCGGACCGCGTGCGGCACGTCGTCGAGGTCCACCTCGACCTCGCCCTCCACGACGTACAGGAACTCGTCGGAGTAGGGGTGGTAGTGCTCGTCGACCCGTTCCCCCGGCTCCAGGCGCACCACGCCGAGGAACCCGGTCGTGGCCCCCACGGTCGCGGGGCCGAGCAGGACGCGGAGGTCCCCGCCCCGGGCCCGGTTCGGCGCGGCGTCGCGGGAGCTGACGACGTGGTAGGTCTGGCTGGTCATGAGGACACCCCTGCGATGCGATCGGTCACCAACGTCATCGGGCGGGCCGTGCGGACGATCGGCGCCAGCTCGCCCGCCAGCGGCACCTCCAGCGTCGCGTCCGGCGACTCGACCAGGTGCACGACGAGGTCGCGCCGGCGGAACACCGTGGTGTTGCGGCCCGGGACCGCGGCGTCGGCGGCGAGCCGGCGGGCCACTTCCCCGCCCCGCCCCGGCAGCGCCCGGTAGACCGCGGCGGTGCGGGGCGGGTGGCCGGGGCACCCGTGCGCGGAGGCGACGACCCGCATCCCGGCGGTCGCCAGGAACCGCCGTCGCCCGTCGTCGTCGGACAGGTCGCGGTCCAGCGTGAGGTGCGGGCGCAGCCTCTCCTCCACCGCCCGGACCTGCGGCTGCCCGGCCAGGTGCCGCACGACCTCGGACGGCGGGCCGGTGATGTCCACGACCCGCACCACGAGCGGCCCGGCCATGAACACCGACGTCCGGTCCAGCAGCCGCGGCCCGTCCCCCGCCCGCCCCGCCGGCGGCGAGGAGTAGCCGGCCAGGATCTCGGCCACCTCGGCCACCGACTCCGGCCGCACGGTGAACGCCAACGCGTAACGGCGCACCGGTCCGCCCCCGACCGGTCCCCGGGCCGGCGGCAGCGGCGCGGTGGCGAGGCGGACGTGGTAGCGGCGCGACTCCCTGGAGGTCACGCACGCCATCAGGGGCCCGGCGAGTTCGCGGTGCCCGGCGCTCGCCTCCCACCGGTGGAAGTGCGCCGGGCTCGACCACTCGCTGGTGAGCACCCACTCGTCCGGGTCGTCCTCGGACTGGCACAGCTGGTCGCCGAGGTAGCCGTCCACCCGCGCCACCCGGTGCCGGATCCGCCGGTACGCCTCCAGGAACCGGTGCCGCTGACCGTCGGCCACCCGGAGCCGGAAGACCACCCGCAGCCGGCCCACCGCCGACGCGGCGTCGCCCGCCGGCTCGGCCCCGCCCGTCAGGAGCGTCGAGGTGCGCTCGCCCGGCGGCGTGTCGGCCGTCATGCGGGCACCCGCCGCCGGTCGGGCTCCGAGGCGATCCGGCACGCCTCCTTCGCGACATCGGAGTCGACGCCCTCGTCGACCAGCATGCGGCGGCACTTGCGGCGGTCGTCGTGCTTGCCGGTCTTGGCGATCTTGCACGCCTTGAGCACGGTGTCGGTCGCCTCGTACCCGTGCTCCATCACCAGGTCGATGCAGATCCCCGGGTCCGCGTGAGCCGGGGGCGCGATCGGCGTGGCGGCCACGACCACCGCGCACGCCACCGCCGCCGCACCTGCCGCGGCGCCGCGAAGCCACGCCGTCCGGGACGTCGGTGACATCGGCTCCTCCCTCCCTGTTCGCGCCGGGTGCGCTGCCAGGCCGCCCACCGCGTCCTGCGCCCCGCGTCGAACCAGCATCGCCCGGCGCACATCACGGCTCGGCCGTCTGGTCGGCGATGTCGTCCGACCGGACAGGACACCACTCGCCCAGGTCATTTCCCTTGTCGCCCATCACCTTCCGCGCGCGGCGCGCGGGGCGGACTCTCACACCATGGGGGAACCCCGTCCGGGTTCGCGGTGACCTTCGGCGGACGGGCGTGGAATGGCGGTTTTGCCTGTTTGACGTGCCGACGTCAGGAATCGGGACCCCGTGCGCCGTCGCCGTGACGGCGGTCAAGTCGGTTGCCGTCCGCCCGGCCGGTGTTCCACGATGCACCCCACATCCGGGCGAGCGGGGGACGGCACATGGCGGAGCACACCTACCGGGTCATGGTGCGCGGCAGGTTCACCGACCTCGACGACGCCGGCCGCGCGCGGCTGCTGGCCGAGGTCGACCGGCACGGGGTGCTCGACAACGGCTTCTCCGAGCAGGGGGCGCTGGCCTACGACCGGTCGCTGGACTTCTTCAGCTTCCGCGTGCAGCTGCGGGCGGAGGTGGAGGCGACCGACCGTGCCGTGTGCGACCGCGCGCTGGCCATGGCGTCGCGCGCGGTCGAGGAGTTCGGTGTGGACTTCCGCGACATGCGCGCCTCGGCCACCGACCTCGACCTGATCAAGATCCGCCGGCGCACGTAGCCCGGCGGGAGCGGCCCGGCGGCTCGTCCTGCCGGTGGGCGACCGGACCGCCGCGCTCCGCTCTCGACCGAACCCGTGCGCGCCGGCCACCGCCGCCTGCGCGCCGAAGTCCACAAAGGACGAAACGGGGCGGGCGAGGTCGGCTCGTGGAGCTGTTCCGGCGGCGCGTTGCCGAGCGCGGCCGCTCGTGCCGCCGCGCTGCCGGCCAAGGGCGGCCCCCAACCGGTCTCAGCACATGACGATGCTGCTGTCGAGGTAGCTCCGGCCCGACGCGCTCCGCTGCTCGGTGATCCAGAACCGGAAGTTCGCGGTCGCCTGGGTGGTCGTGTTGAGCCGGTTGACCCGCTCGCCGAGCAGGACGTGGTAGGTGGTGGTGCTCGCCGGGTCGCGGTACTCGCCGGTCACCAGGCACGGGAGGTTGCCGGTCTGCCAGGTCGGCTGCATCGCGTCGACGTACTGGACCAGCACGTTGCACGTCGCCCGGCGCGCCGAGACGAACAGGGGCGGTGTGTAGGCCGCGTTCTCGCGCAGCCAGAACCGGTAGGTGGTGTTCGCGATTATGGTGCCGCCCGTGTACGAGCGCTCGCCCAGCACCCAGTGGGTGTGGTACGGCGGCAGCGCGTCGCTGTAGCTGCCGTTGGTGCAGTCGGCCGGAGGCGCGGCCTGCGCCGGGGTCGCGACCGACAACGCCGCGATCAGCACGGCCGCCGCGGTGGCCACGGTGCGCTTCACGGTGGGCTCCTTCCGGAGGTGTGGTCAGGTGGTGTCGAGGGCGACGTCGTCGATCACGAAGGACGTCGTCGCGCCGGTGTCCTCGACGGCGGTGAGCCGCAGGACCACCGACGTCCCGGCGAACGCGGACACGTCGTAGGCCCTGAGCCGGTAGCCGGACGCCGCGTCGAAGTTCGACAGCACGTCCAGGGTCACCCAGGGCTGCGGTCCCGGGCCGGCCGGCGCGACGTCCACGACGAGCAGGTCCGAGGCGTCCGGGCGCGGCCCCCACGGGACCGGCTGCGGGCCCGCGCTCCACGGGTCCGGGAACGGTCCCCACGGCCACGGCCACGGTTTGGGCGGCGGTGGCGTCCCCTCCGGGTTCGGCTTGTGGGCCACGGTCGCGGGCGTGTCGGCGGGGCCGCTGCCGATCGCCCACTCGGAGGTTTCGACGTGCGCCCAGAAGGACAGCGTGTGCACGGCGCCTTCGGCGGGGATCGTCACGGTCTGGGACAGGGACGTGCGCCCGGCGAAGCCCGTGCCGCCCAGCCAGGCCGAGGCGTCGCCGGTGCGCGCGGGCCGCCCGGTCTGCCCGAGCACGCCCGGCGTCGCGCTCCACGGCACGGGGCCCGGCCTCGCCTCGAACCCCGGTTGGTCCACCGCCTGGCCGAGGACGGGCCCCGGCATCCGGGTCACGACGGTCGTGGTGACGGTGTCGGTGCGGGCGGCCGCGTCGGTCACGGTGGTGGTCACGGTGTGGCGGCCCGCGGTGGTCGGGACGCCGGCGTACCGGCCCGTCGCCGGGTCGAGCGCCACACCGGGTGGCAGGCCGGTCGCCGTCCACCGGTAGGGCGGCGTGCCGCCGGACACGGCGGGGGCCACCGCGAACTGCGCGCCCACGACGCCGGAGGCGGTCGCCGGCCGGTCGACCACCGGGGTGAGGTGGGTGAGCGCCAGGGCCAGCAGGTTCGGCGCGCCGGCGCCCGCGTTGACGACCCGGCCCGCGACCGCGTTCCCGCGCAGCCGGGCGGCGACCTCGGCGGGCGAGGCGTTCGGGCGCAGGGTCAACCACTGCGCCGCGATGCCGGCGACGTGCGCGGCGGCGGACGACGTGCCGCTCACGGTGTTGGCGCCGGTACCCCACGCGGACGTGATGGACACCCCCGGCGCGAACAGGTCCACGCAGGGGCCGGTGTTGGCGAAGGCGGGCCGCCGGTCGGTGCGGTCCGTCGCGCTCACCGTGACGACTTCGGGAACCCTGGCGGGCGTGGTGTCGCAGGCGCTGCCGCCCGCGTTGCCCGCCGCGACGACCGTGGTGACACCGGACGAGACCAGGCGGCGCACGGCCGACTCCAGCGCGGTGCTCGTCCCGGGCGATTCCAGGCTGAGGCTCGCGACGGCGGGCGCGACCGCGTTGGCGGCGACCCAGTCGAGCCCGGCGATGACGCCGGCGACCGTGCCGGCGCCGGCGCAGCCCAGGACCTTCACCGCCACCAGCCGGACGCCCTTGGCGACGCCGTGCGCCGTGCCGCCGATCGTGCCGGCCACGTGCGTGCCGTGCCCGTGGCAGTCGGTGTCCGTCCCGTCCCCGGTGGTGTTGACGCCCCACCGGACCCGGTCGCGGAAGTCCTGGTGCGTCGTGGCGATGCCGGTGTCGACGACGTAGGCGTGCACCGCGGAACCGGTGTTGCGGTAGGTGTAGGCGGCGTCGAGCGGGAGGGCGGGCCGGTCGACGCGGTCCAGCCCCCAGGACGGTGGGTCGGGCTGCCGCCAGGACGCCCGCACCGGCCGGTCCCGCTCCACGGACGCCACGTCCGGGTCGGCCGCCAGGCGTCGGGCGGCGTCCTCGCTCATCGAGGCCGAGTAGCCGCGCACCGCGGTGTGGAACGTGCGGTCGACCCGGCCGCCGTACCGGCCGGCCGTCGCCGACGCGAGTGCCGCGACGCCCGACCCGCCGGCTCGGGCGACCGCCGCGTCGTGGAACACCACGATGTAGTCGCGTGGGGCGGCGTGTGCCGCGGCGGGGGAGGTGAGCGCCCCGGCCAGGATCGCGACGACGCTCGGGAGCACCGGCCAACGCACGCCCACGGCTCGCCTCCACCGGGGTAGGACGGGTGATGTCCTCGAAGACCCCGGCGGCGGTGACCGCGCGCACGGGGCCGGCCCGAGGGTAGCCACCCGGCGATCCGGCCGGCATCCACCATTGGGCCGCCGCCCCGGGGCCGCCGCGTAGGCCGGTGGGGTTCCTCCTGCCTGGACCGCACGGAGCGGGCACGACGTCCGCCCGTCCCGGCAAGGTGGGCGGCACTCCCCGAGGGGACGACGTCACCGGCCCACCCGGCCCCGCGCACGTCGGCCCACCGAACGCCGGCCGGGACGTCGCCGCGTCCCGCCTGGGAGAGTGGTTCCCTCCGCCGCGTTCCTCCTCCGCGCAGGAAGGATCCGATGAAGCGACACCGATCACGGCTCGCCCTGCTGTGCGCCGCCGCCACCCTCGTGGCGGCCGGCCCGGCGACGGCGACCCCGGACGACCGCGCCCTCCTCTACGAGGTGCACGCCCCGCTCGGCTCCGAGCAGGCCCTGTTCGCCGCCGGCTTCGACGTGATGGAGCACCGCGAGGGCGACAACCTCTTCGTCCTCGGCGACCGGTCTACGGGCGGCGCGCTCGCCCGGGCCGGGTTCACCGCCTCCGTCGACCAGGTGCTGCCCGAGCCGGCACGGTCGGCGGCCACCGGCGACACGTTCCACGGCGGCTACCGCACCGTCGGCGCCCACCAGCAGCACCTCGACCAGGTCGCCCGCGAGCACCCGGACCTCGCCACCGTCGTGGACTACGGCGATTCCTGGCTCAAGACCCGGAACCGGGGCGGGCACGACCTGCGGGCCTTGTGCGTCACCCGCAAGCGCCCCGGCGACTGCGCCCTGTCCCCCGACGCGCCCAAGCCCCGCTTCTTCGTCCTGGCCCAGCTCCACTCCCGCGAGCTGACCACCGGCGAGATCGCGTGGCGCTGGATCGACCACCTCGTGGGCGGCGCCGACCCGGAGGTCGCCGCCCTGCTGGACACCACCGAGTTCTGGGTCGTGCCCGTCGCCAACCCCGACGGCGTGGAGCAGGTCCAGCGGGGCGGCGACACGCCGGTGCCCCACCGCAAGAACGGCAACGACACCGACCTCCAGGGCACCCCGTGCGGCACCGCGTCGCACTCCCACCACGGCGTGGACCTCAACCGCAACACCGGCTCCAACTGGGGTCTCCAGAACGCGTCCGACCAGCAGTGCGACCAGACCTACCGGGGCAGCGCACCCGAGTCCGAGCCGGAAACCCGTGCGCTGCAAGCGTTGTGGCGATCCCTGTACCGCGACCGGAGGCCCGCCGACCCGGCCCGGGCCGCGCCCGCCGACACCACGGGCCTGGTGCTGTCCCTGCACAGCTACGGCAACTACGTGCTGTTCCCGTGGAGCGGCGGCGGGCCCGAGCGGCGCACCGGCAACGACGCGGCGCTGCGCGACCTCGCCCAGCGGTTCGCCGGGCTGGCGGGCGCGGGCTGGCAGTACGGGCAGTCGGGCCAGGTGCTCTACTCGGCCTCGGGCACCACCGACGACTGGGTGTACGACGACCTCGGCGTCGCGTCCTTCGTGTGGGAGGTCGGCCCGCCGCCCGAGCAGGCGTGCGGCGGGTTCTTCCCGTCCTACTCGTGCCAGGACGGGTTCTTCTGGCCCAAGGCGCTGCCCATGCTGCGCCACGCGGCACGTCAGGCGGCCGCGCCGTACGCGCCCGTGCCCGAACCGACGACCCCGTGCGCCACGCGGGTCGACGACACCGACACGCCGGTGGTGACCCGGACCCCGCCGGTGGTCGTCACCCTGACCGTCACCGGCTGCGAGGGCAACGCCCGGTCCGCCTCGCGGGTCGAGGTGCACTACAAGAACCTCCAGGGCTCGCTCATCACCCTGGACCTCGTCGCCCCGGACGGCACGAGCTACCGCCTCCAGCACCAGGTCGTGAGCACCCTGCCGGACCCCGGCGGCGCGTTCACCCTCGACCTGTCCCGCGAGACCCGCAACGGCACCTGGCAACTGCGGGTGCACAACGTCATCTGGGTGGGGACGGGCCACCTCGACTGGTGGAGCCTGTCGCTGTAGCCGCGTCGCGCCGGTCCCACCGCGGGATGGGACCGGCGCGGCCTGCTCCGGACCCTGCCGCCACCCGGTAACGACCGCGGGCGGCCTCCCCCGGACGCTGCCGCCACGCGGTGAGGACCGGGGACCTGCTCCGGCCGCTGCCACCGCAGGGTCGAACCGACGCACGGGCCCGCTCCGCCGTGGCTTACCCCGGCGTGGCCTGCTCCGGCGTGGCCAACTCCGGCCGCTGCCACCGCACGGTCGACCGGCGCACGGCCCGCTCCGGCGTGGCCTACTCCGGGCGCTGCCAGCGCGGGTCGTGGGCAGGTGGCGGGATCGGCGCGGTGGGCGGGCGCGGGAAGTCGACCTGGGTCAGGCCGACGGACGAGGGCGAGACGATGTCGGGCGGCGTGACGAAGCCGGGCACGGACTGGAACGCGCCGATCCGCCGGACGACGTTCGCCGCGAGCACGGCGGCGGCCACCGAGAGCGCGGCGACGACGACGAGCATCACGCCGCCGTTGGCGAACTCGTCGACGGACTCGCCGGCGGCCAGCATCCGGTCGGTGATCCGGTCCACCACCTGGTAGGCGATGAACAGGCCCCACCACCAGTTGATCTCGGCGTGGCCGCGCGGCGGCTGGTGGCGGGGCGCGCTGACGTCCCAGACGTCGGCCACCACCCGGCGCGGGATCCAGAAGCTGACGATCGGCAGCCAGCCCCAGATGGTCCAGTGCCTGGCGTGGTGGTGGGCGTCCCACGCGACCAGGTCGGCGTTGGCGCGGACCCGCCACGACCACACCACGAACACCACGCCGGCGGCGAGGTAGACCGCCGTGCCGGCCAGGTCGAGCAGGTTGGTCGCGGCGAGGGTGCGGTCGAACTCCGCGTCCCCGACGAGCCCGTCGACGTAGTCCTGGAGCACGCCGTGCACCCGCCACACCCACCCGGCCATCACCAGGTCGGACAGGGCGGTCAGCGCGACCAGCACGGAGAACGCGACGCCAAGGCCGCGCACGGATCGGAACACGGACATCTCCACTGCGAAAGGGCCCCCCGACCCGGGACGGAGCGTACGTGACGGAACCGGCGAAAGGGACCGGATTCCCACGTCCCGGACGGCGGCGTGCGTCGCAGCGCGCACCCGCGCCCGGCGGCGCGACCCCGGGCGCGGAACGCCGGGGTCACGCCGCCGGGCGGTGTCGTCACCAGTTCAGCCGGAGCCCGTTCACGTAGCTGGTGAGCAGGCCCGCGATGATCCCGTCGTCGCGCAGCGAGTAGTGCCAGTCGCAGCCGAGCAGGTCCAGCGTCGGGTCGTCGTAGTACCAGTAGCGGACGTTGGCGTCGCCGCGCTGGTTGCGCTCCTGCACGACCTGCTGGGCGGCCTGGGGGAACGCCGTGTTGCCGGAGTAGGCGCTGGCGCTGACCACGATCGTCGTCCCGCTGCCGTACCGGGCGCGCAGCTTGTCCAGGAAGCCCTGGTAGGCGGTCTTGTAGGCGCTGACCAGGCCGGCGGGCGTCCACGGCTCGCCCGCGTTGATGGGCGTGGAGAAGTCGTTGGTGCCCAGGTTGACCACGACGAGCTGCGGCTTCCAGGTGCCGGGGTTCTGCCACACGTCGCCCGCGACGTGCTGCAACGCCCGGTCGTAGGTGGTGCGGAAGTCGGTGCCCGGGTCGCCGCCGTTGTAGTTGCGGACCATGCCCCGGCCGGACTGGGCGGTGACCTGGTAGTCGGCGTTCAACGCGCGGGCCGCCTGGGCGGCGAACCCGAGGTCGGCGTTGGAGTTGCGGTTGACGCCGCCGTTGGCCGAGCAGTCGCGCGTGGTGGACATGTTGCCGTAGCCCGCGGTCAGGGAGTCGCCGATGAACTCGATCTGCCGGGTGCGGGCGGCGGGCTTGGCCAGGACCTCGCCGCCGGGGGCGGCGGTGAAGCCGCCGAACTCGCCCGCGCCCCAGGGGCTCTCGGTGCGCTTGACCAGCCGGACGGTGTGCTCGGCGTTGGCGAGGTTGTTGACCCAGTGGGTGGTGCGGCCCGGCGTCACCAGGGTCGCCACCGTCCTGCCGTCGACCTGGACGTCGTAGTCGTTGTTGGGGTCGTTGAGCACGATCCCGACGCCGGTGCCGCGGAAGCGGCCCTCGAAGTAGATGCCCGGCCAGGTGTACTGCACCGCGCCCGAGGTGGTCTTGACCCGGCCGACCGTGTGCACGCGGGCCAACACGCCGTCGACCGGCGGCTGCGAGGTCGTCGTCGTGGTGGTCGTGGTGGTAGTGGTTGTCGTGGTGGTGGTCGTGCCCGTGCAGAGGGTGCCGTTGAGCGCGAAGTCCGTGGGCACGGGGTTGGTCGAGTTGTTCCACGAGCCGTTGAAGCCGAACGCGGTGGACGCGCCGGTGGCCAGCGCCCCGTTCCAGCTCGCGTTGGCCACCGCGACCTGCGCGCCGGACTGGGTGGCGGTGCCGCCCCACGCCTGGGTGACCTGCTGGCCGGCGGCGAACGACCACGTCAGCTTCCAGCTCGTGACCGGGTCGCCGAGGTTGGTGACGTTGACGTTCGCGGTGAAGCCGCCTTGCCACTGGCTGCCGACCTGGTAGGTGACCCGGCAGCCGGCGGCGGCCTGCGCGGGCAGGGACGTGAGGCCGGCCGCGGCCGCGGCGGCGACCACGGCCACGACGAGTCCGCTGTGGACTTTTCTCGACCTGCTCGAGGACATGGGCACCGCCATCTGCGCTGATGGCCGGCCGGGAGGTCCGACCGGGGGACGACAGGGGTTCTGGGAGCGTTCCCAGGCCGACTGTAGCCAAGAGTTTGCGCAACGTGAAGTTCCTCCACCCCGGACCGTCTCGACTGGTCCGAGCGGTTCAGCGCAGCGTCGTGCCGGGCGGCAGGCCCAGCAGCGGCAGTTCGGCCCGGGTCGGCAGCCCTTCCCAGTCGCCGACCGCCTGCACCGCGAACGCGGCCGTCGTGGTGCCCCTGGCCAGCCGTTCCGCCGGCGGCAGCCGGTCGAGCAGGCCGGACAGGTAGCCCGCGGTGAACGCGTCGCCCGCGCCCACCGGGTCGACCGCGTCCACCCGGTGGGCGGGCGCGCTCCACGTGCCGTCGCGGGTGCGGACCCGCGCACCGTCGCGGCCCAGCTTGGTGACCACCTCGCCGGTCAGGTCGTCGCCGCCCACCAGCGCGATCTCGTCCGGCGACCCGATCACGACCGACGCCCGCAGGGCGAGCGGCCGCAGCACGCGGGCCGCCTCGTCGGCCGACCACAGCAGGCTCCGGTGGTTGACGTCCAGCGACACCAGGCCACCCGCGGCACGGACCGCGTCGACGGCGGCGCGCACGGCGGCCAGCGGGCCCGCGCCCAGGGCGGGCGTGATGCCGGTGACGTGCAGCAGCCGGGTCCCGCCCGCGAGACCGGCCACGGCGTCGGCCGCGCTCAGGCGCGACCCCGCCGAGCCGGCGCGGTGGTAGAGGACGCGGGTGACGTCCGGGGTGCGCCGTTCGAACAGGATCAACCCGGTGGGCGCGGTGGGGTCGCGGACGACCGCCGAGGTGTCCACGCCTTCGGCGCGCAGCGTGCGCACGACGAGTTCGCCGGGTTCGTCCGCGCCGACGCGGCCGACCCACCGGGCGGTGTGGCCCAGCCGGACCAGGCCGATGGCCACCGTGCTCTCCGCGCCGGCGACCGAGGTCGTGGCGGACCCGCCCAGGCGCCAGGGCCCGGTGCTGCGCAGCGACATCATGGTCTCGCCGAGCACGATCGCGTCCATCACGGGCGACCCGCCTCCCGCAGGAACGACCGGGCGCGCTCCGCCAGCCCGGCCGGGTCGCCGCCGGTGAGGGGCGCGCCGACGCCGACCGCCACCGCGCCCGCGTCCAGGTACCGCCGCACGTCCTCGACGCCGATGCCGCCCACCGGCACCGGCGGGACGTCCGGGAACGGCGCGCGCAGCGCGGCGACGTGACCGGGCCCGAGCGAGGACGCCGGGAACACCTTGACGGCCGCGGCCCCCGCGCGGTGCGCGGCGAGGACCTCCGAGGGCGTGAGCGCGCCCGCCAGGACCGGCAGGCCCAGCTCGACCGAGGCGTGCACGCCCTCGCCCAGGGCCGGGGTCACGGCGAAGGTCGCGCCCGCGTCCCGCGCCGACCGGGCGTCGTCGGCGGTGAGGACCGTGCCCGCGCCGACGTGCACGCCGGGGCCGACGCCCGCGGCCACGCGTTCGATGACGCGCAGCGCGTCGGCGGAGGTGAGGGACACCTCCAGCAACGCGATGCCGTGGTCCACGAGCACCGCGGCGGCGCGTTCGCACGCCGCCGGGTCGTCGCCGCGGATGATGGCCAGCAGCCGGTGCGCGCGCAGCGCCTCGATCAGTCGCACGTCGTCGTCCCCGTTCCTCGTCACCACTCCGCGAAGGACCCGTCGTCGTGCCGCCACACCGGCGGCCGCCAGCGGTGCCCGACCGCGTCCGCGCGGCGGACCGCGTCCTCGTCCACCCGGATGCCCAACCCCGGCGCGTCCCAGCGGCGGATCGCCCCGTCGTGGAAGGTGAACGGGTCGCGGTCGAGCACGTAGTCGAGCAGTTCCGCGCCCTGGTTGTAGTGGATGCCGATGCTCTGCTCCTGGATCAGGAAGTTCGGCGTGGCGAAGGCGACCTGGAGGCTCGCGGCGAGCGCGATGGGGCCCAGCGGGCAGTGCGGCGCGAGCAGCGCGTCGTGCGCCTCGGCCAGGGAGGCGATGCGGCGGACCTCGGAGATGCCGCCCGCGTGGGACAGGTCCGGCTGGACGACGGCGACCCCGGCGCGCAGGGCGGGCAGGAAGTCGGCCCGCGAGTACAGGCGCTCGCCGCACGCGATGGGCACCGGCCCGGCCCGCACGACGTCGGCGAGCCGGTCGCGGTGCTCGGGCAGCACGGGTTCCTCCACGAACAGCGGGTGCAGGGGCGCGATCTCGGGCAGCACGCGAAGGGCCGCGGCGGTGGTGAACCGGCCGTGGAAGTCCACGGCGACATCGCGGTCGTCGCCGACGGCCTCGCGCACGGCGGCCAGCCGCGCGACGACGGCGGCGGTCCCGGCGCGGGTGGGGACGGGCGCCATCCGGCCGCCGGCGTTGACCTTCACGGCGGTCAGCCCGGCCGCGACCTGCGCGGCGGCGGCGTCGGCCACCTCCGCCGGCTCGTCGCCGCCGATCCAGCCGTAGACGCGGACCCGGTCGCGCACCGCTCCCCCGAGCAGCCGGTGCACGGGCACGCCCAGGGACTTGCCCAGGATGTCCCACAGCGCCTGGTCGATGCCGGCGGCGGCGCTGGAGAGCACGGGACCGCCGCGGTAGAAGGCGGCCTTGGTGGTGAGCTGCCACAGGTCCTCGATGCGGCCGGGGTCCGCGCCGACGAGCAGGTCGGACAGCTCCGCCACGGCGGCGCGCACGGTGTCGGCGCGCCCCTCCACGACGGGTTCGCCCCACCCGGTGATGCCCTCGTCCGTGCCGACGCGGCAGAACAGCCAGCGGGGCGGGACGAGGAAGGTCTCGACCTCGGTGATCTTCACGCGCGCTCCGTTCGGGTCGGGTGCCGGTCAGGACGAGGTCTTGTAGACGCTCCAGCCGCCGTCCACGGGCACGCACGCGCCGGTCACGAAGGAGGCGTCGTCGCCGACCAGGAAGGCGATGACGGCGGCCACCTCCTCCGGGCGGCCCAGGCGGCGCACGACGGTCTGCTCGGCGCTGGCGCGGCGGTCGTCCTCGCCGATGTCGTCCCAGGCGGCGGTGAGCACCGGTCCGGGCAGCACGGCGTTGACGCGCAGCTCGGTGCCGTACTCGGCGGCCAGCTGGCGGGTCAGGCCGGTGAGCCCGGCCTTGGTGGCGGCGTAGGCGGCGCGGCCGGGCAGGCCCATGAGGGCGTGCACGGAGGAGGTCAGCACCACCGCGCCCCGCCGGTCCCGCCGCAGGTCCGGCAGGCACTCGCGGACGCCGAGGAACGCGCCGGTGAGGTTGACCGCGACCTGCCGGTCCCAGGACCGCGTGCTGGTCTCGTGCGCGGGCCGCACGTCGACCACGTAGGCGTTGCCGACCAGCACGTCGACCGGTCCCAGCTCGGCGCGGCACGCGCGCACGGCCCGCGCCCAGTCGTCCTCGGAGCTGACGTCGCAGCGCACCGCGACGGCCCGCCCTCCGCCCGCCACGACGTCCGCCGCCGTCGCGTCCACCTCGGGGGAGACGTCCAACAGGGCCACGGCCGCGCCGTCGCGGGCCAGCCGGCGCGCGGTCGCCGCCCCGATCCCCCGCGCCGCGCCGGTGACCACGGCGACGCGTCCGGCGAGCGGCCCGGTCACCGCTGCCCCGCCCACGCGATCACCACGCCCGCCACCGCAACCCGCCCCACCGGCCGCCCGATCACCACGCCGGTCCCCCGCGCCGCCCCCTCGCAACGCCCGCCGGTCACCCCGGCACGCCCCGCGAGCGGCCCGGTCACCGGCGCTCCGCCGGTCGGCACGGCCACACGCCCCACCCGCCCGGTCACCGGCGCTCCACCAGTCGGCACGACCACACGCCCCACCCGCCCGGTCACCGGCGCTCCACCGGCGCGGCCACGGTGTCGAGGTCCGCCAGCGCCTTGGCCAGCAGGTCCAGCATGGCCAGTTCGGCGCGGGCGGCGTCGCCGGCGCGCACGGCGTCCAGGACCGCGCGGTGGCTCGGCACCGGGTCGTCCACGCCGGTGTGGGCGTGGACCAGGCGGTCGCGGGCGCGCAGGCCGGGTTCGAGCAGCAGGTCCATCCGCGCGAACAGCTCGTTGCCCGTGGCGGCGAGCAGGGCGCGGTGGAACGCGACGTCGGCCTCCGCCGCCGCGACCGCGTCCCCGCCCGCCTCGGCCATCGCGCGCAGTGCCGCGTCCAGCGCCGCCAGGTCCGCCTCGGTGCGACGCCCGGCGGCCCGGTGCGCGACCGCGGGCTCGATCACCGACCGCAGGTCCGCCAGGTCGCGCAGCACGCGCGCGGCGTCGCCGCCGTCGATGCGCCAGTCGATCACGTCGGCGTCGAGCAGGTCCCACGCCGACCGCGGCCGGACGAAGGTGCCGCGCTTCTGCCGGGCGTCCACCAGGCCCTTGCCGGTCAGCACCTTCAACGCCTCGCGCAGCACGGTCAGGCTGACGTCCAGCTCCTCGCCCAGCTCCCGCAGGTCCAGCACGTCGCCGGGCGCGTACCGCCCGCCCACGATGCGCGAGCCGAGGTCGTGCACGACCTGGTAGTGCACGCCGCGACCGGTGTAGCGCGCCATGGTGCTCCCTCCCGGCGGTGGTCGGCCACCAGCGTAGCAAGTAGTCATTATTTATGAATAATCCTTGACACCGGTGTGCGGCGTGCCCACGATGAACCCGCCGCCGACCGCCGGAGTCCAGGAGCGCCCATGCTCTCGCTGCACGCTCACGACCCCGTCCCGCCGCCGACCGGCCACCTGCCGATGGGCACCGCCCCCGACGACCCGCGGCCGGTCGGCGTGGACGGCCGCGCGCTCAGCCGCGACGGGCGGCCGTGGTTGCCCGTGATGGGCGAGTTCCACTTCAGCCGCTTCCCCGACGCGCTGTGGCGGCGGGAACTGCTGCTGATGAGGGCGGGCGGGATCGACCTCGTCGCCACCTACCTGTTCTGGAACCACCACGAGGAGGTCCGCGGCCGGTGGCGGTTCGACGGCGACCGGGACGTGCGGCGCTTCGTCGCGCTGTGCGGCGAGCTGGGCCTAGCCGTCTCGCTGCGGATCGGCCCGTGGTCGCACGGCGAGTGCCGCAACGGCGGGTTCCCCGACTGGCTGTCCGACGTGGACTGCGTGCCGCGCACCGACGACCCGGCCTACCTGGCGCCGGTGCGGTCCTACTACGGCGCGATCGCCGAACGGCTCGCCGGCTCGTGGTGGGCCGACGGCGGCCCGGTCGTCGCGGTGCAGGTGGAGAACGAGCTGTACGACCGGCCCGACCACCTGGCCACGCTGCGCGCCCTGGCGCGCGAGGTCGGCATCGACGCTCCACTGTGGACGGCGACGGGGTGGGGCGCGGCCCGGCTGCCGCCGGACGTGGTGCTCCCGGTCTACGGCGGCTACCCCGAGGCGTTCTGGGAGGACGCCTCCGACGGGTGGGCCCGCGAGGCGCGCCGCCACTACTTCCCCACCCCGATCCGCGACGACCACGCGATCGGCGCCGACCTGCGCGCCACCGCGCCGGCGGCCGGCGGTCCCGACGACACGCGCCACCCCTACGCGACGTGCGAGCTAGGCGGCGGGATGGCCATCGCCTACCACCGCCGCCCGCTCGTCCCGGCGGCGGACGTGTCGGCCCTGGCGCTGACCAAGCTCGCGAGCGGGTCGGTGTGGCAGGGCTACTACCTCTACCACGGCTGCTCGCAGCGCCTGGACCTGGCGACGCCGAACCAGGAGTCGCACGCCACCGGCTACCCCAACGACCTGCCGGTGGTCGACTACGACTTCCAGGCCCCGCTGGGCGCGTACGGGCAGGTGCGGCCCTCGTTCGCCGCGCTGCGGCTCCAGCACCTGTTCCTGCGCGACAACGGCGCGGAGCTGGCGCGGGCCGGGGCGCACTTCCCCGACGTGCGCCCGCCGGGCCTGGACGACCGGGCGGTGCCGCGCTGGTCGGTGCGGTGGGGCGGGGCCGGCGCGTTCCTGTTCGTCAACAACCACCAGCCGCACGAGCCGTTGCCCGACCACCACGACGTGCGCTTCGAGGTCGTGCTCGGCGACCGGACCGTGCGGCTGCCCGACGAGGGCGTGACCGTGCCTTCCGGGGCCCACTTCGCCTGGCCGATCGGTTACCGCGTCGGCTCCGTGGAGCTGGCGTGGGCCTGCGCGACGCCGGTCGCGCGGCCGGCGTGGGACGGCGTGCCCACGGCCGTGTTCGTCGCCACCGCCGGCATCACCCCGCGGTTCGCGTTCCCGGTCGGCACGCGGGTGGACGGCGCGCGGATCGACGACCAGGGCGTCGTCACCGTCGCGGCTCCCGGACCCGACGCCGTGGTCACGGCCACCGCGCCGGACGGCGCGACGGCACGGCTGCTCGTGCTGGACGAGGCGAGCGGGTCGCGGTTGCAGCGGCTGACCGTGGCCGGCGTGGACACGGTGGTGTTGTGCGACGAGCCGGTGGTGGTCGACGGTGACTCGGCGTGGGTGGAGACCACGCGCGACCACCTCGACGTGTCGTTCCTGCCCGCGCCCGACCGGGTCACCGGCGAACCGCACGGCGAGTTCCGCCGGGTCCGCCTCACCGCGGACGGCACCCGGCACGAACCGGTGGTGCGCGCGGTGCGCGTAGGAGCGAAGGCCCCACCCGCCCGGACGGGCGGTCCGAGGCGGCGGGCGTCCGCGCCCCTGGACGAGGACTTCGAGCACGCCGCGGTCTTCCACGTCGAGGTGCCCGCCGAGGCCCTTCGCGGTGACGACGAGGTGCTGCTCGTGCTCGGCTACACCGGTGACGTGGCCCGCGCCCACGTCGGCGGCCGGCTCGTCGCCGACCACTTCTGGCACGGCCCGGAGTGGGAGATCGGCCTGCGCCGGTTCGCCGACGAGGTCGCGGCCGACGGCGTCGAGATCCGGGTGCTGCCGCGCCCGGCGGGCAGCGCGGTGTACGTCGACCCGGCGGTGCGCGCGCGGTACCGGACGGCCACCGCCTCCCTCGACTCGGCCCGCCTGGTCCGCCGCACGCGGGTGGAGCTGTGGTGAGCGCGCGGCCGTCCCACCGCGCGACGTGTCCCGGCAGTCGGTGGACGCACCCGGCGCGCTCCGACCGGTCCACCGGGGAAGCGGCGGTCTGCCGGGTGATCCGCGCCGCCACGAGTTCGAGGGCGGTGGCGGCGTGAAGCCGGCGCGGTTGACGATCACGTTGTGGGACTTCACCTGGTACACCCGTTCCGGGCCCGGTGAGCCGTTCGAGGACCTGGACCGCCGCTTCGCCGAGGCGGTGCACCGCGGCTACAACACCGTGCGGATCTGCGCGATGCCGCTGCTGCTGTTCCGGTCCGGTGTGGACACCTCCGCCGTGCGGTTCGGCCCGTTGGGCGGCGGGTACGGCGAGCGGGTCCGGTGGTACGACGTGCGCGCCGAGACCACGGTGGACGTCCGGGAACGGCTGCTGGAGCTGTTCCGGGCCGCGCGGCGGCACGACTGCTTCGTCATCCTGTCCAGCTGGGAGTACCAGCAGAGCCCGTCGTTCGCCCTCGACCCGGCCTGGCACGAGGCCGTGCGGTCGATCGACCCGGAGGAGCGCGCGACGGCGCTGGCCGACGCGTTGGCCGACCTGGTGGACCTGCTGGTGGAGCACGGGCTGGACGACCGGGTGGTGTTCACCGAGCTGCACAACGAGGTGCAGGTGGGCGGGCTCGCGGAAGGGCTGGCCGGTGACCCGGTGGTGGCGCTGCGGCCACGGCTGGAACGCGGCCTGGCGCGGTTCAGGCGACGCCACCCCGACCGGATGGTCGCGGTGGACTACGCGACGGTGCCGGTCGGCTCGATGCGCGGCGTGCCGCGCACTGCGGACGTGGTGGTGTTCCACCCCTACGTGCACGGCGTGCTGGACGAACTGCTCGACGTGTTCGCGCTGCGCGACCCGGGGCGGCCGTTCCCGCAGGAACGTGCGCGCCGCGAGCTGCTGCGCCCGGACGCGCCCGACCTGGCCGACTGGTCGCCGCCGCCGGACCGGCGATGGCGGCCGGCCGCGACCGTGGTCGGCGCGCGGGAGGTGTACGTGCACGACTGGTGCGACCCGGACAAGTGGGACGCCTGGCTCTACGACCGCTACGCCACCCACCGGATCGCCATGCGGCAGCGGCTCACCACCTGGATCGCCGCCGCGGCCGACTGGGCCGCCGAAACGGGCGTGCCGCTGGTGTTCGGCGAGGGCTGGGTCGGCTACACGCCGCTGCACGCCGGCTTCGAGGAGGGCCCGGTGGGCGCGTCCTTCTGCCGGCTGGCGGCCACCGAGGCGGCACGCGTCGGCGCGTGGGGCTCGGTCGTGTGCTCCAACGCCGCGCCGCACCACCCGATGTGGGCGGACATCGCGCTGCAGCGCGAGTGCAACGACCTCCTCTGGGGCCGCTGACCGCGTCCTGGTCCCGTTCGTCGCGCGATCGACTCGTGCGCCGCGACCACCGGGACGCAGGCCGCGGTCGAGCAGCCGGGTGAAGCCGGCCGGCCCGCTGCGCCCGTTGCGCAGCGGGATCCGGTCCGCCGCCCAGACCACCACGAGCACCCGCGTCGCTCCACACCACCGACCCCCTGCGCCGTGTCAGAGGCCGTGTCAGCGCCGTGGCCGGTCGGTGTCAGGGCCGCCCGTGATCGTTGATCCCGTCAGCCACGGACCGACGACCACGGGAGAGCACGATGCGCACGTTCGACACCCCCGCCCCCATCTCCACCGTCCTGGACGTCCCCGCCGGGCACGTCCGCCTCATCGCCGACGACCGGGCCGACACGGCGGTCCAGGTGCGGCCCGCGGACGCCGCCAAGGGTCGTGACGTGCAGGCCGCGGCGCGGACCGCGGTCGAGTACGGCGACGGCGTCCTGCGGATCACGGCTCCGGCGAAGACCCAGGTCCTCGGCCCCTCCGGGTTCGTGGAGGTGGAGGTCCGGCTGCCCGCGGGCTCCCACGTCGAGGTCAGGGCGGCCGGCGTGGACTTCCGGGGCGTCGGGCGGCTCGGCGACGTCGCGGTCGAGGGCGCGCACGCGTCGGTCGAGGTCGAGGAGGTCGGGAGCGTCCGCCTCACCACCCGGAGCGGTGACGTCGCGGTCGGCCGCCTCACCGGCTCCGCGGAGATCAGCACCGGCAAGGGCGACATCCGGATCGCCGAGGCCGTGAGCGGCACGGTGGTGCTGCGCACCCTGGCCGGCGACGTGTCGGTCGACGCCGCGGCCGGCGTGTCCGCCTCCCTCGACGCGGGCACCGGTCACGGCCGGATCCGGAACACGCTCCGCAACACCGGCACCGCCGACCTGAGCATCCACGCCACCACGAGCCACGGCGACATCGTCGCCCGCGGCCGTTGACACCCGCGACCCGGCCGGCGGGTCCGCCCCGAGGGGTGGACCCGCCGGCCGTGGGGCGCGAAACCCCCGCTACGGGTTGACGTAGACCAGGTAGACGTCGCCGTCACAGGTCGAGGCGCCGACGTTCTTGACCGTCCAGTGCAGCTCCAGCTCCGAGGGGGAGTCGAAGTAGTTGGTCATGGACTTCCAGGTGCGCACGACCTCCATCTCGCACGCCACGCCCAGCGCGAGCGGGTTGGGCTTGGGCCACACGTCGACGCGGTGCGAGAGCCCCTGGGGCGTGAAGTTCCAGTGCTTGCTGATGGACGCGCCGGGAGCCAGGTCGTCGATCGAGTAGATGACGTAGGTGCCGGCCTCGTCCACCTCCAGCGCGGCCGGCGACGACGCCGCCACGGCGGGCGACGCCGCCACGAGCATCGCGGCCAACGCCACCAGCCACAGCCACGCTCTCGGCCTCTTCTTCGTGGTCACGGTGATCTCTCCTCTCCGCGGCGGGCCGCGGGTCAGGGGCAGGACCCCCTGAGGGAACCGCGAGAGGCGGCGGGCGCGGATCGGCGAAATCGCCTACATCGGCCCGGCGACCGCGCCGGGCGTCACGGACCGAGCCGGTAGCCCGCGCCGGGGATCGTCCGGAGCACCGGCGGGTCGCCGAGCTTGCGCCGCAGCCGGCCCACGGTCACGGTGTTGGTGAACGGGTCGGCGTGCTCGTCCCAGACCCGCTCCAGCAGGTCTTCCGCGCTGAGGACGGCGGGCGCGGCCCGCAGCAGCGCGTCCAGCAGGGCGAATTCCTTCGGCGACAGGTCCAGGCGACGCCCTTCGCGGGTCGCGGTGCGCAGCGCCGGGTCCAGTGCGACGCCCGCGGCGCGCAGCACCCTGGGCCGGGCGGACGGCCGGCGGCGGGCCAGCGCCCGCACCCGCAGCACCAGTTCGGGGAAGTGGAACGGCTTGGCCAGGTAGTCGTCCGCGCCCAGGGCGAGGCCGCCGTGAGCCTCGACGACCGCCCGGACGATCGACAGCCCCAGGCCCGAGCCCGCGTCCGAACCGGTGCGGGCGGTGGCCAGGCGGCGGAACGGCTCGCCGAGGTCGGCCGTGCGGCGCGGGTCGAGGACGGGTCCGCCGGACTCCACGACGAGCGTCGGCGGCGCGGGCGCGGTGCGCACCGCGATCCAGCCGCCCCGCTCGTTGTGCACGACCGCGTTGTCGACCAGGTTGTCCACCAGGCGGGCCGGGCCCTCGGGGTGCGGGCGCTGGTGCGGCGGGTGTGGCCGTCGGTCGTGGTCGTCGTGGCGGTGGTGGTGCTGCCGTACGCGGTGGCGGCCGTGCCGCTGCTGCCGGACGAGGTGGCGCGGGTGGGCGCTGCGGGTCACGCCGGCCGCCGGGTTCGCGGCGCAGCAGACCCTCGTCGAATACCCGCAGGTCGTGGCGCACTACGCGCCGTCGACCGGCTGTTTCCCGCTCGCGTGGTGGGCGGGGTTGGCGGTGCTCGCGGCATGGGCCGCGGCGGCCGTCGTCGCGGTGCGGTCAGCCCGGTAGCCGGCGGGCCCGTTCCCGCACGTCCTCGGGCACGAGTTCGAGCAGCTGGTCGGGGCGGAGCGGGAGGTCGAGGAGGCTGAGCTTGACCCGCGAGCGGCGGGCGTGGGCGGCGGCGTCGAAGCGCACCAGGTTGACCGGGGACGGGTGCAGCGCCAGCGTCAGCTCGCCGCCGGGACCGACCTCGCGGGCGTCCGCGCCGTCGAGGGTGAGGCGGATCGCGTGGGCGTCGGAGGGGTTGGCCAGGGTGAGCGCGTCGTCCGCGCCGAACAGGACCGTGCGGTCGATGCCGGTCATGGGTGCGACGGGGGTGAGGCCGATCGCCCGGACGGACGGCGAGATGACCGGTCCGCCGGCGGCGTGGTTGTAGGCGGTGGACCCGGTGGGGGTGCAGGCGACGACCGCGTCGCAGCGGTAGTAGCCGTGGCGGACGCCGTTGACGGAGAGGTCGACGTTCACCGCCGTCCACGGTCGGGCGGAGGTGAGGACGGCGTCGTTGAACGCGACCGCCGGCTGCGCCCCGGCGTGCTCGACCTGGATGCAGCTGTGGGGTTCCAGCGAGAAGTCGCCGTCGGTGAGGCGGTCGAGGGCGGCGGGCAGGTCGGTGGGCGCCAGCTCGACCAGGAAGCCGAGGTTGCCGTGGTTGACGCCGAGCACCGGGGTGGGGCGGCCCGCCACCAGGCGCATCGCGCCGAGCATCGTGCCGTCGCCGCCGAGGCTGATCACGGCGTCGACCTGGTCGGCGAACTCGTCCGGCGGGACCGGGAGCAGGCCGTGACCGAGCCGGCGCGCGTCGGCGGCGGGCGCGACGACCCGCACGCCGTGCCGGCGGGCGAACCGGGTGATCACGTCCAGGGAGGCGGCCACGGGGTTGCGCGGGTGCGCCACGACCCCGACCGTGCGGACGTGCCCACCTCCCGCCACCGCGGCTCCTCCTCCGGCGGACGGACTACGACGTCGAACCCTAACCGCCGCCGAGGCGCTTCGCAGACCGACCGCTCGTGGCGACGGGCGGACCGGTTGCGTGCGGCACCGGATCGGGACGCCTCCTCCCCGCGCGGACGCGGTCGTGGTCACGGGAGGTCGGCGGGTTCGATCGGGGTGCCCGGTCGGGTGGCGAACAGGGTCGCGACCAGGTGGTCTTCGAGGTCGTCCACGGCGAGTTCGAGCGTCGTGGTGCGAGGGGTGCAGCGCAGCAGGACCGCGGTCGGTCGGCGGCACACGCACTCGTGCGCGACCAGCTCCGCCAGCGCCACCGTCAACGACGGGCTGCTCGGGAACGTCGCCGCCAGCACCCCGTCCCCGTGGCGGTACGTGTGGGGGTAGGCCAGGACCTTCATCCAGCTGCGCAGGCACGGCAGGTCGTGGTCGCGGTCGGTCGCCGCGTCCCGCGCCGAGAACCCGTGCAGCGTCTCGACCAGCTGGAGCGAGAAGGCGGACAGCTCGGCGATCCGGAGGTTCACCTCCGAGATCCGGAACCGGAGCTTCCCGATCAGCAGGTCCCGCGCGGCGTCCGGGGTGTTGCCGTCCCAGCCCAGGACGAGTTCCCGGATCTCGTCCAGCGTCAACCCCATCTGCTTGCCGCGCGCGATGAACCGGAGGCGGTCCACGTCGCGGTCGGTGTAGACGCGGCGGCCGCCGGCGCTGCGGGACGCGGTCGGCAGCAGCCCCGAGTTCTCGTAGAAGCGGATCGCGGAGGGTGCGAAGCCGGTGAGCTGCGCCAGCTCCGTAATGCGGATCTGCGACACGGCGCCTCGGTCGATCGTCGTCGGGACACGGGATGCCGAGCGGTGGCGGGCCGTCGCCGGTGACGGCCCGCCACCGGGATCAGCAATCGCAGTCGACGTCGTGCTTGGTGCCGTCGGTGTGCCCGGCCGTCGCCATCGGCAACGTGGTCGACGGCTTGCTCGTCAGGGGGCGCACGGCGCGGCCGATGACCATCGCCTCGATGAACTCCCACGCGCCCGGCATCTTCGTCTCCTGCAGATCCGCGATCTCCAACGACGAGTT
>NZ_JBSGBG010000037.1:0-99781 GCF_053601135.1 Actinosynnema sp. NPDC004786
GCCGGCAGGCCCGGCGGGGTAAAGCGTCCCGCCAGGCCTGCCGGCTTCGTCCAGCCTAAGGCACCCGAACCCATGTCAAATCGAGCCTCGGTGGGCGCGCTGCGGGTCCGTTGTGGGTGGGTTGGTGGGGGTTGGGTGGGGTTGTTGTAGGGGTTGGGTGTGGGGTTAGTTGCCGGAGATGGTTTCCGGGACGACGAGGTGGGGTTCGACTTCGACGCGGTTGCGGCCGTGGCGTTTGGCGCGGTAGAGGGCCATGTCGGCGGCGGCGAAGAGTTGGTCCAGTTTGGCCGGGCCGGCGGCGACGCCGATGCTGACCGTCGGTTTGCGGGTCGGGCCCAGGACGACGGTCCAGTCGTGGTTGTCGACGGCGGCCCGGATGCGTTCGGCGACGGTCGGGCCCACGTCCTGGGTGTTGCCGGCCGTGTCGCCGAGGAGGACGACGAACTCGTCGCCGGCCCAGCGGGCGACCAGGTCGGCGGCGCGGCACTCGCGGCGCAGGAGTTGGGCGATCTCGCGCAGGGTGGCGTCGCCGGCGGCGTGGCCCGCGTCGTCGTTCACGCCCTTGAACCGGTCCACGTCGACCAGGACGAGCCACGGCACGCGGCCGTGGGCGGCGGTGTTCTCCAGCAGGCCGGCGGCGGCGCGTTCCAGGCCCAGGCGGTTGGCCAGGCCGGTCAGCGGGTCGCGGGCGGCGGCTTCCTGGGCGGCGACGGCGAGTCGTTGGGCCTGCACGGCGACGCGGCGTTGTTCCAGGGCTTGCCCGAGTCCTTCCTGGAGGGTCTCGGTCGCGGTGCGGCCGGCGGCGACCGAGCAGCGCAGCGCGGTGGCCTCGCCCACGTGGTCGTCCATCTCGGCGCAGATGTCGGCCAGGTCCAGGGAGAACCGCAGCAGGAGCGACGGGTCGTTGATGGACTCCGAGGCGGCGACCGCGCGGCTGGCCAGGGTGCGCGCCTGCACGAGGTCGCCCTGCTCGCGCCGGACCACGGCCAGCACCCAGCCGGCCACGGCGGCGGCCCACTTGTCGTTCGCCTCCTGGGCCTGCCGCAACGTCTCCCGGGCGTTCTCCTCGGCCTGCTCCAGCTCGCCGACGCCGGCCAGGGAACGGCTGTAGGCGGCGAGCAGCGCCCGGCGCATCTGCTCGTCCTTGGCCAGCTCCAGCCCTTCCCTGAGGTGGCCGCGGGCCTCTTCGAAGATCGCCGGCGCGACCTCGGGGTCGGAGGAGATCGCGCGGAAGTTCAGGGTGCCGCCCAGGCCCTGGAGGCAGTGGGCGAGCACTTCGTCGGCCCCTTCGACCGACGCCTCCGCGGCCCGGCGGGCCACCTGGACCGACAGCCGGAGCATGTCCACGGCGGCGCGGCGGTTGCCGATGCCCTCCAGCAGGTAGGCGAGGGCGTGCATGGCCTGCGCGGCGGCCGGGTTGTCGCTGTGCTCGCCGTCGAGGTCGGTCCAGCCCTCGGCGGCCAGTTCGAGGGCGAGGGGGATGCGGCCCAGCCGCCAGGCCAGCTTGGCCCGGTCGATCAGCACGGCGGAGCGCTGCCAGCGGTCCGCGCCGGGCGCGACGCGGCTCACCAGCTGGTCGAACAGGGTGTTGGCCTCCGGCAGGCGGCCAGCGTTCAGCAACGCCTTGACCTCGAGGTCGAGTTGCGGGACCTGTTCGGCTACCAGCCGATCTCGCTGCTCCACTCCTGCTGACACTCCATTCCGACTCGGCGAGGCGGTACGCGGGACCCCTCGCCGCCGGCACGGCTACCACAGGCTACCGGCCCGAACGCCGGGTGTACCGCTCCTCGTGCAGCACCGCTTCCAGGGGCAGCCGGCTGCGCCAGCCGTGGCGCTCCAGGTCGGGCGTCTCCGGCAGGCAGTCGACCGGGCCGACGCACAGCCACGCCACCGGGCGGAGGGGTTGCGGGATGTCCAGCAGCCGCCGCAGCACGTCCTCGCGGTAGAAGCTGACCCAGCCCACGCCGAGTCCTTCGGCGGTGGCGGCCAGCCACAGGTTCTGGATGGCCAGGCACACCGAGTACAGGCCCGCGTCGGCGATGGCGTGCCGGCCCAGGACGGCCGGCGCGCCGCGGTCCGGGTCGTAGGTGACGACCACGCCGACCGTGGACTCGAGGATGCCCTCGACCTTGATCCGGGCGAACAGCTCGGCCTGCCGGGGGTCCAGCCCGGAGGCGAAGACGCTGCGCTCGGCGTGCACGTGGTCGCGGAAGGCGCGGCGGGTGTGCTCGTCGCGCACGACGATGAAGTCCCACGGCTGGGACAGGCCCACGCTGGGCGCGGCGTGCGCGGCGGTGAGCACCCGGCGCAGCACGTCCGGCGGGATCGGGGCGCCGGTGAACTCGCCCCGGGTGTCCCTCCGGCGGTGCAGGACGTCGTAGAAGCTCATTCGGACGATCGTGCCTCACGCCTTCCGGTGAACCTGTCCGGGAGGAGGTGGCGTCCGTCTCAACCGGGCGTTGAATGGCCGGTCGTGATCGGAACTGCGCACGGGTCGGCGCTCGGCTTCGCGGGTGGCGTCGTGGTGACCGCGCTGACGGCGGCTTGGCCGGTGTTCGCCCTGCTCCTGCTGGTGGTGGTCGTGGCGCTGGTCTCGTGGCGGACGACCGTCGCGGGCGCGGCGCTGACCGCCGTGCAGTGCTGGGGCCTGTACGGCAGCTTCGTGATCGGCGACGAGGGCCGGCTGGTGGCCGACTGGCCCGCGCTGGCGGTGCTGGCCGTGGCGGCCGCGGTGTCGCTCGGCGGGGTGGTCCGGGACCGCGCGCCGGCCGCCGCCCGCCCCTGACCCCTCCCGGTCGCCGTGCCGGTTGACCTTCACCCCGGGGGAAGCCGCACGGTGGTCCCGACCGGGCCGGAGGGGCCCGGTTCGGGGAACGGGGTGGGACGTGGAGCTGTTGACCATCGGGGCGTTCGCGCGGGTCGTCCGCCTGTCGCCGAAGGCGTTGCGCCTCTACGACGAGCTGGGCCTGCTGAGGCCCGCGAGGGTGGACCCGCTGTCGGGCTACCGGCTGTACTCGCCGGACCAGGTCGGCCAGGCCCGGCTCGTCGCCTGGCTGCGTCGGCTCGGGATGCCGCTCGCCCGCATCCGAGGGGTGTGCGGGCTGCCTCCCGGGCAGGCCGCGGCCGAGGTGCGCGCCTACTGGGCGCAGGTCGAGGCCGACACGGCGGCCCGCCGCGGTCTCGCCTCCTTCCTCGTGGAGCAGCTGTCCGGGGAGGACACGACCATGACCGTCGCACTGAAGTACGCGGTGAGGACCGACCAGGGGCTCGTGCGCGACGCGAACCAGGACGTCGGCTACGCGGGCGACCGGCTGCTCGCCGTGGCCGACGGGTTCGGCGCGCGGGGCGAGCCGCTCAGCTCGGTGGCCGTCGAGGCGCTGGCCCCGCTGGACACCGCGATCCCCGCGGGCGAGCTGCTCAACGCGCTCGCGGACGCGGTGCACCGGGCGGGCGCGGCGGTGGGCGACTACCTGTCGGCCCACCCCGCCGAGGGGTGCAGCGGGACGACGTTGACCGCGATGGTGCTCTCCGGCTCGCGGCTGGGGCTGGTGCACGTGGGCGACGCGCGGGTGTACCTGCTGCGCGGCGGCGCGCTGTTCCGCATCACGCACGACCACACGGCGGTGCAGTCGTTGATCGCCGAGGGGCGGTTGACCGAGGAGGAGGCGTGGAGCCACCCGCAGCGGTCGCTGCTGGTGCGCGCGCTGACCGGCGCGGCGGTGGAGCCGGACCTGGCCCTGCACGACGCCCTGCCGGGCGACCGGTACCTGCTGTGCACGGACGGCCTGCACGCCGTGGTGCCGGAGGCCGGCGTGCGGGAGGTGCTGGTGTCGGAGCGGGAGCCGGAGGAGGCCGGCCGGAGGCTGGTCGAGCTGGCCAACGCCGCGGGCGGTCCGGACAACGTGGTGTGCGTGGTCGCGGACGTGGTGGCGGCCTAGCCGGGCGAGGGCCAGGCCGCCATCGCCGCGTCGGCCACGCGTTCCAGCACCTCCCGGCCGACGCCGTCGCACGCCTGCTGGTTCATCCCCTGGATGACCGCCGCGTAGAAGGTCGCCAGCCCGTCGACGTCGAGGTCGGCGGGCAGGCGACCGGCGTCCACGTCGGCGCGGACGAGGTCGGCGATGGCGGCCTTGGTCCGCTCGCGCAGGGCGCGCAGCTTCGCCTTGACGTCCTGCGCGGCGGGACTGCAGTTGGTCGCCCCGGTGATGATGAAGCAGCCGGGCGGGTGGCTCGGGTCGGTGTAGTCGGCGGCGAGGCGCCGCAGCATCGCGGCGATGGTCGAGCGGGCGTCGCCGGTCGGGGTCGGCGCGGTCCCGTAGGTGCGCTCGTACAGCTCGACGGCCTCGTCGAACAGCCGCCGCTTGTCGCCGAACGCGGCGTACAGGCTCGGCGGGTTGATCCCCATCGCGGCGGTGAGCGAGGCGACCGAGGTCGTCTCGTAGCCGTGCGTCCAGAACTCCCGCAGCGCGACGGCCAGGGCCCGGTCGCGGTCGAAGGCCCGCCGGTTCCGCCTGACCGGCGTCGATCCGCTGCTCATGCCCGCCAGCCTACGCCGTTGTAGCGATCGTTAAAGAAGTCCTGCTAGGGTCGCGCCCGGGACGTTCTTTAACGATCGCTAAAGCTGACAGGGAGATCCCGATGACACCCGGCACCACCGTTCGCGGCAGCGGCCCCGGCCTCCTCCTCGCCCACGGCGCGGGCGGCGGCGTCGAGGCCAACTACGGGCCGATCCTGGAAGGGCTCGCGGCCCGGCACACCGTCGTCGGGGTCGACTACCCCGGCGCGGGCGCGACCCCGAGGGCCGGGCGGCCCCTCGACCTGGACGGGCTGGCGGACGCGCTGGTCGCGGCGGCCGACGCGGAAGGGCTCGACACCTTCGCGGTGAGCGGCTACTCGCTCGGCGGCCCCGTGGCGATCCGCGTCGCCGCGCGGCACCCCGACCGGGTCCGGGCGCTCGTGCTGAGCGCGACGTTCGCCCACGCCGACACCCGCACCACCCTGGTCGCCGACATCTGGCACGAGCTGTTCGAGTCCGGCCGGCACGCCCTGCTCGCCCGCTACGTGAACCTGATGGCGGTGGGCGAACCGGTCCTGAACACCCTGAGCCCGGACCAGGTGCGCGCCGCCGCCGAGCAGCTCGCGACCGGCTTCCCGGTCGGCACCGGCGACCAGGTCGACCTGGTCCGGCGGGTCGACGTGCGCGGCGACCTGGCCGGCCTGTCCGTCCCGGCGCTCGTCGTCGTCACGACCGCCGACCCGCTGGTCTCGCCGACCCTGCAACGGGAACTCGCCGCCGCCCTCCCCGCCGCCGAGGTCGCCGACCTGCCGACCGGGCACCTGCCGTTCGTCGAGCGCCCGGGGGAGTGGCTGCGGCTCATCGACGACTTCCTGGCCCGGGTCGGCTAGCCGATCGGGCCCTGCGTCTCGCCGTCCGGGGACGGCCGCCACTGGTCGAACGGCCGGTCCAGCCGCCAGCCCGCGCCGTCGTGGGTGAGCACCCGGTCCTCGCACGTCTCCAGGTTGGACAGCGACTCGAACAGCTCGATGCTCCAGCCGAACAGCCGGCGGCACAGCAGCCGGATCGTGAGGCCGTGCGACACCACCAGCACCGTGCCGGGGTGGCCGGGTTCCCGCATCCGGGTCTCCAGGTCGGTGAGGAACGCGGCGAGGCGGTCGTCCACGTCCGCGCCCGACTCGCCGTTGGGCAGCCGGAAGAAGAAGTGACCGAACGCGTGCCGCTGGTGCTTGAGCACCTCCTGCTGCACCGGGTCCTGGAGGTTGCCCCAGTCCTGCTCCCGCAACCTCGGCTCGGCGACCGTGCGCTCGACCAGGTCGCCGAGGTCGAGGTTGCGCAGCGTGGCCCTGGTCCGCGCGTACGGGCTGACGTAGACGGCCACCGGGTCGCCGCCGAGGAGGTCCTTGATCCGCGGCCCGGCGGCCCGGGCCTGGCGCTCGCCCAACCCGGTCAGCGGCAGGGCGTGGTCGGGGATGCGGCAGTACGCCAGCTCGTCGACGTTGCCCAGGCTCTGCCCGTGGCGCAGCAGGATGATCCGCACCGGTCCATGGTGCCGGTGTTACATTCGCAGGCGAAACCGGACGGAAGGTGTCACATGGTCAAGTACGTCGCCCTGTACCGGAGACCCGCCGACGCCGAGGCGTTCGACGAGGCGTACTTCGCCTCGCACCTGCCGCTGGTCGACCGGACGCCGGGCCTGCTGCGGGCCGAGGTGGCGAAGGTCTCGCGGGTCTTCGTGCCCGGTTTCCTCGGCGAGCACGAGCTGCACATCGTGGCCGAGATGTACTTCGAGTCCGCCGACGCCATGAAGGAGGCGTTCCGCACGCCCGAGTGGCAGGCGGCGGGCGCGAACCTGACCGAGATCGGCGGCGTCGAGCTGGTGGCCATGTTCGCCGCGGAGGTCGTGGACCGATGATCGCGGTGGTGATCGGCGGCGGCACCATGGGCGCGGGCGTCGCCCACCTCCTCCTCGCCGGCGGGCACGAGGTGGTGCTGGCGGAGGCCGGGGCGGACCGGGTCGCGGCCGCGCGGCGGGCCGTCGGGGCGTCGCTGGCCAAGGCCGCCGACCGCGGCAAGCTCGACGTGCCGCCGCACGTGCTGCTCGACCGCCTGACCGTGGTGGAGCGGCTCGACGCGGAGGTCGGGCGCGGCGCGGAGCTGGTCGTCGAGGCCGTGCCGGAGGACCTGGAGCTGAAGCGGCGGGTGCTCGCCGGGGCCGCGGAGGCGTGCCCGGACGCGGTGCTGGCGTCCAACACGTCGTCGCTGTCGATCTCGGCGCTGGCCGGGGGGCTGCCGGGCGAGCGGGTGCTGGGCATGCACTTCTTCAACCCCGTGCCGGTGCAGCAGCTCGTGGAGCTGGTGCGCCACGACGGGGTGGCTTCCGACGTGGTCGCGCGGGTCCGCGGCTGGGCCGAGGAGCTGGGCAAGACCGTGATCGAGGTGCGGGACGCGCCGGGGTTCGCCACGTCGCGGCTCGGGGTCGCGGTCGGCCTGGAGGCCATCCGGATGCTGGCCGAGGGCGTCGCGAGCGCCGAGGACATCGACACCGGCATGCGGCTCGGGTACGGCTGGCCGATGGGGCCGTTGCGGCTGACGGACCTGGTCGGGCTGGACGTGCGGCTGGCCATCGCCGAGCACCTGGCGGCCGAGCTGGGGCCGCGGTTCGAGCCGCCGGCGCTGCTGCGGGAGAAGGTCGCGGCGGGACACCTCGGGCGCAAGACGGGCCAGGGCTTCTTCACCTGGTAGGCAGGACCCGTGCGGATCCGCGGGGTGGGCAGGGACGACGTCGGGGAGGCCGACCGGCTGCGCCGGGTGGCGTTCGGCCGCGTCGCCGAACCGTCGTCGCGGCCCGGCGTGCGCGGGCTGCTCGCCGAGCTGGGCGGTCGGGCGGCGGGCGTGCTGACGATCAAGGAGTTCCACCAGTTCTGGGGCGGCGCGACCGTGCCCATGGGCGGCGTCGGCGGCGTGGCCGTGGACCCCTGGGCGCGGGGGCGGGGCGTGGCCGGCGCGCTGCTCGACGCGGCCCTGCGGGACATGCGGGAGCACGGCCAGGCGCTGTCCGCGCTCTACGCGACCGTGCCCGCGGTGTACCGGTCGCGCGGGTGGGAGCGGGCCGGCGTGTTCGAGTGGCTGGAGTTCCCGCTGGACCGGATGCCCGCCGGGGCGCGGGTCGAGGCCCGGCCCGCCGTCGAGGGCGACCTGTCGGCGCTGCACGCGTGCTACGCCGACCTGGCCTCGACGGTGAACGGGCTGCTGGACCGCTCCGCGCCCGCGATCGACGTGTCCGGCGTGCTGGACCTCGACGTGGTGTCGGTGGTGCCCGGCCACGACGGCGGGGTGCGCGGGTACCTGACCGCCGAGCGCGGCCTGCGGGGCCTGCGGGTGTTCGACCTGGTGGGGCGGGACGTGACCACGCAGCTCGGGTTGCTGCGGGAGCTGGGCAGCTGGGCCGGCGTGCTGGACCGGGCGCAGGTCCGGGTGGTCGACCCGGCGGTGACGGGCCTGCTCACGAACCAGGCGATCGAGCACACCGTGACCACGTCCGCGTGGCTGCTGCGGGTGGTGGACCTGCCGGCGGCGGTGGCCGCGCGGGGCTGGCCCGCGGCGCGGTGGCTCCGGTCGGCGGCCGTGGACCTCGACGTGGTGGACGAGCACGCGCCGTGGCACGCGGGACGGTGGCGGCTGGTCGTGGAGGACGGCGAGGTGCGGGTGGAGCCCGGGGGCGGCGGCGCGGTGCGGCTGCACGCGCGGGCGCTCGGGCCGTGGTTCAGCGGCATGCAGGACAGCCACGCGCTGCGCCGCGCCGGGCTGCTCGACGGGGACGGCGCCCTGCTCGACCGGCTGGTCGGCGCACCCGGTGTCCCCCGCCTGGCCGACTACTTCTAACCTGGTCGGCCGTGCTGCTCGCCGCGCTGGAACTGGTCGGCATCGCCGCGTTCGCCGCCTCCGGCGCGCTGGCGGCGGTGCGGGCGCGGCTGGACGTGTTCGGCGTGATCGTGCTGGGGCTGACCACCGCGCTGGGCGGCGGCGTCATCCGGGACGTGCTGCTCGGCGTGCACCCGCCGGCGGCCCTGTCGAGCTGGCCGTACCTGGCCGTGGCGGGCGTCACCGGGTTGATCGTCTTCTGGTTTCACCCGACCGTGGCGAAGCTGCGGCGGGCGGTCCTGCTGCTCGACGCGATCGGGCTCGGGCTGTTCGTCACCGCGGGCACCACGACCGCGTTGCGGCTGGGCGCGCCCCCGTACGCGGCGTGCCTGGTCGGGATGACGACGGGCATCGGCGGCGGCGCGTTGCGGGACGTGCTGCTGCGGGAGATCCCGCTGGTGCTGCGGCGGGAGATCTACGCGGTGGCGGCGTTGTGCGGGGCGGTCGTGGTGGCGTTCGGCGACCACCTGGGGCTGCCCGCGGTGCCGGTGACGCTGGTCGGGTCGGCGGTGATCGTGGGGTTGCGGCTGCTCGCGCTGTGGCGGCGGTGGAACGCCCCGGTGGCCCGCGGCGGTCCGGGAACTTGACGGCAGGCTCACACCGGCTTCTCAGGCGGCTCTCAGGACCAGGGGCAAGACTGAGCCCCATGCGCATCCTCGTTGTCGACGACGACCGGGCCGTGCGTGAGTCGCTCCGCCGCTCACTGCAGTTCAACGGCTACCAGGTCGACCTGGCCGGCGACGGTCAGCAGGCCCTCGAGTCCGTCGTCTCCCAGCGCCCCGATGCCATGGTGCTGGACGTGATGATGCCCCGGCTGGACGGGCTGGAGGTGTGCCGCCGGTTGCGCAGCACCGGCGACGACCTGCCGATCCTCGTGCTCACCGCCCGGGACGCGGTCTCCGACCGGGTGTCCGGGCTGGACGCGGGGGCCGACGACTACCTGCCCAAGCCGTTCGCGCTGGAGGAGCTGCTGGCCCGACTGCGCGCGTTGCTGCGGCGGGCGGCGTCCGACGCCCAGGAGCCGGCGGGCGCGGTGCTGCGGTTCGCGGACCTGGAGCTGGACCCGGGCACGCGCGACGTGCGGCGCGGCGACCGGCCGATCAGCCTCACCCGGACCGAGTTCGCCCTCCTGGAGCTGTTCCTGGCGCACCCGAAGCAGGTGCTGACCCGCGGCCGGATCCTGGAGGACGTCTGGGGCTACGACTTCCCGACCTCGGGCAACGCGCTGGAGGTCTACGTCGGCTACCTGCGCCGCAAGACCGAGGCCGAGGGCGAGCCGCGGCTGCTGCACACCGTGCGCGGCGTGGGTTACGTGCTGCGGGAGACCCCTCCGTGATCGGTGCCGCCAACGGGCGGCTCCAGCGGGTGTCGCTGCGGGCCCGGGTGACCCTGCTCGCCGCGTTCTGCGTGGCCGGAGCCGTGGCCGTCGTGTCGCTGGGGGCGTACATGACGGTGAGCCGGAACCTGCACGACCAGATGGACGAGAACCTGCGGCAGCGCGCGCAGGCGGCGGTCAACGCGCCCAAGGTCAACAACGACGTGTCCGAGATCCCCGGCGCGTTCCTGGCCGCGGGCGACATCCGGATCGGCGTGCTGGACGTGACCGGGCTGATCCAGTACCCGAAGAACACCGTCGCGCCGCCGACCCAGCCCGCCGACCTGGACGTGGCGCGCGGCACGCGCACGGAGAACATCTGGACCGACGTGCGCACCGACTTCCGGGTGATCGCGGTGCCGTACGGCGACGGTCAGGCGATGGTGATCGCGCAGTCCACCAAGCCGCTGAACACCACGCTGGGCAAGCTGTCCGTGGTGCTGTTCGTGATCAGCGGGATGGGCGTGCTGGTGGCGGCGGCCGCGGGGACGGCGGTGGCGCGGACCGGGCTGCGGCCCGTGCAGCGGTTGACGGAGGCCACCGAGCGGGTCGCGCTGACCGGTGACCTGCGGCCGATCCCGGTGTCCGGCGACGACGAGCTGGCGCTGCTGTCGCAGCGGTTCAACGCGATGCTCGGCGCGGTGGCGGAGTCGCAGGAGCGGCAGCGGCGGCTGGTCGCCGACGCCGGGCACGAGCTGCGGACGCCGTTGACGTCGATGCGGACCAACCTGGAGCTGCTGCTCGCCTCGGAGCGGCCGGACGCGCCGACGTTGTCCGACGAGGACAAGGCGGAGATCAACGCCGACGTGCGGGCGCAGCTGGACGAGCTGACGACGTTGATCGGCGACCTGGTGGAGCTGGCGCGGGAGGACGCGCCGCAGGTCGTGCACGAGCCGGTGGACCTGGTCGAGGTGGTGGAGCGCGCGCTGGACCGGGCGAAGCGGCGGGCGTCCGACGTGCAGTTCGACGTGCGGTTGCAGCCGTGGTCGCTGCTGGGCGACTCCAGCGCGCTGGAACGCGCGGTGCTGAACCTGCTGGACAACGCGGTCAAGTTCAGCCCCGCGGGCGGCGTCGTGCGGCTGTCGTTGCGGCAGTTGGGCGACGGCAGCGCGGTCGTGGAGGTCGCCGACTCGGGGCCGGGCATCGCCGACGCCGACCTGCCGCACGTCTTCGAGCGCTTCTACCGCTCCTCCGAGGCCCGCACCCTGCCCGGCTCGGGCCTGGGCCTGGCCATCGTGAAGCAGGTGGCCGAGCGCCACGGCGGCATGGCCTACGCGGGCCGCGCCCCGGAGGGCGGGGCCCTCTTCACCCTGCGCCTCCCGGGCCGCCCCCACTAACCCGCGTGTCCTACGTTCGCGTCGCGCGTGTCCTACGTTCGGAACAGCCGAGT
This sequence comes from Actinosynnema sp. NPDC004786, assembly GCF_053601135.1. Classification (NCBI taxonomy): domain Bacteria; kingdom Bacillati; phylum Actinomycetota; class Actinomycetes; order Pseudonocardiales; family Pseudonocardiaceae; genus Actinosynnema; species Actinosynnema sp. NPDC004786. Next base: position 11,206 of record NZ_JBSGBG010000037.1, read on the forward strand.
TGAACGTTCAGAACAAGGTCCGGTCGTCCTGAGCGTTCAACTCGGGGTGCGCGAACGTAGGACACGCGCGTTCTCAACGTAGGACACGCGGGTCAGGGGAGGGTGGCGAAGGTCATCGGGCGGGTCGAGGTGGGCTTGTACTGGGTGGTCACGTTCTCGTTCGCGCCCCACCAGTGACCGGTCGGGACGTCGTCGGAGCCGGTGCTGATGAAGACCCAGCCGCGGCCGACGCCGGTGTACTCGGTGGTGCCCGACCGGCGGGTGTCCGGGAACAGGTGCACCGGGGAGCCGGACCACGTGCTCGGCACGCCGTGCGGGTTGCTGGTGCTGTCGATCACCGGCACGGCGTACTCGCGGGTCGACGCGTTGCCGTCGCGGTTGTAGAGCTGCGGTGCGCCGGCGACGATCATCGTGTGCCCGGTCGCGTCGCCGGTGCCGCCCGTGGAGTCGAGGTACTTGACCGCGATGACGTCGCCCGCCACCAGGCTCGGCACCGTCGTCTTGGCCGTGAAGTGGTCGGCGCCCGCCTGCAACCCGTCGTAGTACTGCGCCGAGGTCGGGCTGGTGCTGCCGAACTCGGTGGTCAGGTAGCTGTCGGTGGCCCACGAGAACGTGTGCCTCAGGGCGAGGGTGAGCAGCGGCGCGCACTTGGCCTTGCTCTCGTACGTGGTCGGGCTGCCCGGCGTGCCCCACACGGCGGTCGACGCCCCGTCCGGGTGGCCTAACTCGCCCGGGTAGTAGTTGTAGGTGTCCTGTCCCGGCCACGCCAGGGAGTTCAGCTCATCGGCGAGTTCGGCCAACTCGGCGTACAGCGTGGCCGACGTGGCATGGGCGGGCGGGGCCACCGCGAAACCGACCGCCACGGCGGCGGTGCAGGCGGCCAGGGCACGACGGATGAACATCGGGACGTCCTCTCACGGGTGCGGCCAGTTCTCGGTTTGAGAGAGCGACACCCGCCGCCGCGGATACGAGGCCCACGTCACACGGACGACGCCAAGCGAACACGGAGTCAACAAGACAGCTCACACCTGGAGGGCGGATCCCGTCTTTCACGCGGAAATCCGAGGGTTCTTGTTTGACTGTGTTGACGTTGGCGTGCCAGATCGACCAGTCTTGGCTTCATGACGACTTGGCCCACCGGTGTGCGCGGCCCGGCGTGGGGCGCCGACTACAACCCCGAGCAGTGGCCGGAGGAGGTCTGGGCCGAGGACGTCGCGCTGATGCGGCGCGCCGGCGTGAACCTGGTCAGCGTCGGCATCTTCTCGTGGGCCCTGCTGGAGGTCGAGGACGGCCGCTACGAGTTCGGTTGGCTCGACCGCGTGCTCGACCTGCTGCACGAGGGCGGCATCCGGGTCGACCTGGCCACCGCGACCGCCTCCCCGCCGCCGTGGCTCAGCTCCGCGCACCCCGACACGCTGCCGGTGACGGCCGACGGCGTCCGCCTCGCGCACGGCTCCCGCCAGGCGTACTGCCCCAGCTCGCCGACCTACCGCGCCAAGGCCGTCGCGCTCGCCCGCGCGCTCGCCGAGCGGTACCGCGACCACCCCGCCCTGGCCGCGTGGCACGTCAACAACGAGTACGGCTGCCACGTCTCCCGCTGCTACTGCGACCGCTGCGCGGAGGCGTTCCGGGCCTGGCTGCGCGCCCGCCACGGCACGCTCGACGCGCTGAACGAGGCGTGGGGCACGGCGTTCTGGAGCCAGCGCTACACCGCCTGGGACCAGGTCCTGCCCCCGCGCGCCACGCCCACCCTGGGCAACCCCGGCCAGCTGCTGGACTTCGACCGGTTCGGCTCCGACGCCCTGCTGGAGCTGTTCAAGGCCGAGCGGGACGTGCTGCGCGAGGTCACCCCGGACGTCCCGGTGACCACGAACTTCATGGTGACGTGGAACTTCTCCGCGCTGGACTACTGGCGCTGGGCCGCCGAGGTCGACTTCGTCTCCAACGACCACTACACCCGCGCCGAGGACCCGGAGCGGCACGTCGACCTGGCGTTCTCCGCCGACCTGGTGCGCGGCCTGGCGGGCGGCCGGCCGTGGCTGCTGATGGAGCACTCCACGTCGGCGGTCAACTGGCAGCCGCGCAACGTCGCCAAGCTGCCCGGCGAGCTGCGGCGCAACTCCTACGGGCACCTGGCGCGCGGCGCGGACGGCACGCTGTTCTTCCAGTGGCGGCAGTCCCGCGCGGGCGCGGAGCGCTACCACTCGGCGATGGTGCCGCACGCCGGCCCGGACACGAAGGTGTTCCGCGAGGTCGAGCAGGTCGGCGCGGAGTACGCGCGGATCGCCGGGCTCGTCGGGTCCACCGTGGACGCCCCGGTGGCGATCGTCTTCGACTACGACTCGTGGGCGGCGTTGCGCCAACCCGCGCACCCCACCGCGGACTTCGACTACCAGGCGCATGTCTTCGCCTACTACCGGGCGTTGTGGCGGGCCGGCGTGACGGTCGACTTCGTGCCGCCGAACGCCGACCCGGCGAAGTACCCGCTGGTCGTCGTCCCGGCGTTGTACCTGGTGGACGACGCGAGCCCGTACGAGCGCTACGTCGCCGAAGGCGGCCACCTGCTGGTCACGTACCTCTCCGGCATCACGGACCCGCGCGGCCACGTGCACCTCGGCGGCTACCCCGGCGCGTTCCGCGACCTGCTCGGCGTGCGGACCGAGGAGTTCCACCCGCTGCGCGCGGGCGAGGCGGTGGCGTTGGACGACGGCTCGTCGGCGACCGTCTGGACCGAGCACCTGCACGCCGACGGCGCGGAGGTCGTCGCCTCCTACGTCGACGGCCCGCTGCCCGGCGTCCCGGCCGTGACCCGCACCGGCCGCGGCGAGGGCGTCGCCTGGTACGTGGCGTGCGGCCTGGGCGACGACGGGTTGGACCGGCTGCTGCGGACCGCGCTCGACGGGGCCGGGGTCGCGGTCGGCCCCGGCGGCGGCGAGGTCGAGGTGGTGCGTCGGCGCGGTGGCGCGGCGGGATCCGCCGTATCGTGGCTGGTTGCGATCAACCACGGTGGCCGTGACGCCGAACTGCCCGCGGTGGGGGTCGAGCTGCTGTCCGGCGCACGGGCGTCGGGCCGCGTGGTCGTGCCCGCCGGTGGCGTGGTCGTGGTCCGGGAAGAAGAGGTGTGACGTGCTGGCCCGCCAGAGACAAGCGGTGATCCTGGAAGAGGTCCGCCGCACCGGCGCGGTGCGGGTGAGCGACCTGGTCGTCCGGCTGGGCGTCTCGGACATGACCGTGCGCCGCGACCTGGACGTGCTGGCCGCGCGCGGCCTGGTGGAGAAGGTGTACGGCGGCGCCACGTCCGTGGTCGGCCGCAGCACCGACGAGCCGGGCTTCGAGGCGAAGTCGGTGCGCCAGCTGCCGGAGAAGGAGGCCATCGCCGCGTTCGCCGCGGGCCTGGTGCGCCCCGGCACGGCGATCGGCCTGTCCGCCGGCACGACCACGTGGACGCTGGCCCGGTTCCTCGACGACATCCCGGACCTCACCGTGGTGACGAACTCGATCCGGGTCGCCGACGTGCTCCAGCAGAGCGGGCGCACCGACCGCACGGTCGTGCTGACCGGCGGCGTCCGCACCCCGTCGGACGCGCTGGTCGGACCGGTGGCCGTGCAGGCGCTGCGGTCGCTGCACCTGGACGTGGTGTTCCTGGGCGTGCACGGCATGGCCGAGCGCTCCGGCTTCACCACGCCCAACCTGAACGAGAGCGAGACCGACCGCGCGCTGGTCGACGCGGCCGGCCGCGTGGTCGTGGTCGCCGACCACACGAAGTGGGGCACCGTCGGCATCTCCACCATCGCCGCGCTGGACGAGGCGGACGTGCTGGTGACCGACGAGGGACTGGCCGAGCCCGCCCGCGCGGTGCTCGGCGAGCAGGTGGGAGAGCTGGTCCTGGCGCACGTGCCGGGACGCGGAGAGGAACTGGCGTGAGGCGCACGACCGGGAAGCTCGCCGACGGTCGAGAGATCATCTACTTCGACGACACGCCCGACGCGCCCCCGCGCGACGCGGTCGACACCCGCGACCTGCCGCGCGCGCAGCCGCTGTCGGAGGTGCGGCGCGACCCGCTGACCGGCGAGTGGGTGGCGATGGCGGCGCACCGCCAGACCCGCACCTACAAGCCGCCCGCGGACCTGTGCCCGCTGTGCCCGTCGACGCCGGGCAAGCCGACCGAGATCCCCGAGTCGAGCTACGACGTGGTGGTGTTCGAGAACCGGTTCCCGTCGTTCGCCGAGGGCGTGCCCGACCTGCCGTCCACTGTGGACGGGATGCCGATGGTGGCGCGGGCGCCGGGGCGCGGCCGGTGCGAGGTCGTGTGCTTCACGTCCGACCACACCACGTCGTTCGGCTCGCTGCCGGCGTCCCGCGTCCGCACGGTGGTGGACGTGTGGGCCGACCGCACGACGGCGCTGAACGAGGTGCCGGGCGTCGAGCAGGTCTTCCCGTTCGAGAACCGGGGCGAGGAGATCGGCGTCACGCTGCACCACCCGCACGGGCAGATCTACGGCTACCCCTTCGTGACCCCGAAGACGGAGCGGATGCTGGCCGTCGCGGCGGACTACCAAGCGTCACACGGCCGTCCACTGATGGGTGATGTTCTGGCCGCCGAACGTGCGGCCCGCACGCGGGTGGTCGCGGAGGGCGAGCACTGGACGGCGTTCGTGCCGGCCGCGGCCCGCTGGCCGGTCGAGGTGCACCTGGTCCCGCACCGGCAGGTGCCCGACCTGCCCGCCCTGTCCGACGCCGAGCGCGACGACTTCGCGGCCCTCTACCTGACCGTGCTGCACCGCCTCGACGCGCTCTACGACCGCCCGCTGCCCTACATCGCGGCCTGGCACCAGGCACCCGTGCGCACCGGCCGTGACCTGGCCTGGCTGCACCTGGAGGTGTTCTCGGTGCTGCGCACCGCGGACAAGCTCAAGTACCTCGCGGGCTCCGAGTCGGGCATGGGCGTGTGGATCAACGACGCGACCCCGGAGCAGATCGCCGAGCGGCTGCGCGGGACCGTCGGCTGACCCGTCCGGGTCACGCTCGCGCCGCGACTCACAACTGATGCCCAGTTTCGTTTAAGGCTGCTCTCAGGCGGGCACCGCACAGTGGTGGACATGACCGATGACGAGCAGCCGAAGCCGCCTCAGCAGTCGCAGCCGCCGCACTCGCAGCAGTCGCAGCCGCCGAGCCCGTGGGCCCGTGGCGGCGGCGCCGGACTCGGTCAGGACGACGCCGACGACGCGGGTGCCGTGCAGGGCGGCGCCGGCGCGTCGGGGTCCACCGGTGCGCCGGGCGCCTGGCAGGCAGGCCCGTCGCGGTCGGAGGACGTGACCGGCGGGTCGGCGGGCGCTGTGCAGGGCAGCGCCGGCCGGCCCGCCGAGGTCGCCGGGACGGCCGGCGACGACGCGCTCCGGCCCGACAGCGTCACCACGAACGACCCCTCGAACTCCGGCTCGCCGGTCGCTCACCCGAGCGCCGCCGGGCCCGTACCCGGGTCGCCGGCCGCGCACCGCGCCGGTCACCCGGATGACTTCGGCTCGTCGGCCGCCGCCGGCCAGTCGGGAACCGGTCGGGTGGGTGCCGTGCAGGGCGGCGCCGGTCCGGCCGGAGCAGGTGTGGCCGGCGCTGTGCAGGGCGGCGCGGGCCAGACCGCAACCGGTGGGTCCGGCGCCGTGCAGGGCGGCGCCGGACTGCCGGGGTCCGGGTCGGAGGGCTGGCACGCCGGCTTCCACCGTCCGGAGCACACCGGTCCGTACGGCGTGCCGCACCAGGGCGCCGGACACGACCACGCCGGCTCGCCGATCCCCACCCCTTCGGGGTCGGCGCAGCCCGGCGGCCCCTACTACGCGCACCCCGGCGCCGCGCCGGCCGCGCCGCCCCGGCCGCGGGGACGCGGCAAGGTCGTCGCCGGCGTCGCGGCGCTCGTGCTCGCCGTCGGCGGTGTCGCGGGCGGTGTCGGCGGCTACGTCGGCTTCCAGGCCGCCGAGGAGGCCCGGCCGGTCACCAACGCGCTCGACCAGGCCCCGCCCGCGCAGCAGAGCGCCGACGCCCCGGCGGGCTCGATCGAGCAGGTGGCCCAGAAGGTGCTGCCGACCGTGGTCCAGGTGCAGGTCAGCGGCGGCGCCGGGTCCGGGTTCACGCTCAGCTCCGACGGCCTGGTGCTCACCAACAACCACGTGGTCGAGACCGCCGCCAACGGCGGCCCGATCCAGGTCAAGCTCCAGGACGGCCGCGCGTTCGACGCGAAGATCGTCGGCCGCGACCCCACGTCCGACCTCGCCGTGGTCAAGATGGAGGACGTCTCCGGCCTGCCCACCGCCGAGCTGGGCAACTCCGGCGACCTGCGGATCGGCCAGCAGGTCGTGGCCGTCGGCTCGCCGTTCGACCTCAACGGCACGGTCACGTCCGGCATCGTCAGCTCGCTGAACCGCCCGGTGCGCGCCGGCGGCCAGCAGGGCGGCGTGGAGACCGTGCTCAACGCGATCCAGACCGACGCCGCGATCAACCCCGGCAACTCGGGCGGCCCGCTGGTGAACATGCGCGGCCAGGTCGTCGGCATCAACTCGGCCATCTACAGCCCGAACTCCAGCCAGTCGTCGCAGGGCGGCTCGGTCGGCATCGGCTTCGCGATCCCGATCGACCAGGCCCGCCGCACGGCCAAGGAGCTGTCGGAGACCGGCAAGGCCACCCAGACCGTGCTCGGCGTCCAGGTGGTGGACGCGCGGGAGGGCGGCGCGGAGATCCGGGCCGTCACCGGCGGCGGCGCGGCCGAGGCGGCCGGCATCAAGGCCGGCGACGTGATCACCAAGTTCGGCGACCGGCCCATCGACACCTCCGACGCCCTGGTGGCCGCCGTGCGGTCCCGCGCGCCGGGCGACAAGGTGCAGCTCACCATCGGCGGGAACCGCACGGTCGAGGTGACGCTCGGCAGCCAGCCCGTGGAGATCCGCTAGGCCCGCAAGCCCCGGCTCACGTGCCCGAGCCGGTCGTGGAGGCCGCATACCGGCGGGGTGCCCTCACCCGTCGGCGTGCGGCCTCTTGCCGTGCGTCGCCCGTGCGGGCGGCACACTGCGGTCGACTGCCGACCGACTGTGGGGCGTGACGTGGGTGAGACAACCGGACGGGTGCTCGTCGTGGACGACGACGTCACCGTGCGCGACGTGGTGCGCCGGTACCTGGAGCTGGCCGGGCACGAGGTGGAGCTGGTCGGCGACGGCGAGAGCGCGTTGCGGCGGGTCGCGGAGCGTGAGCCGGACCTGGTCGTGCTGGACCTCATGCTGCCCGGCGTGGACGGGCTGGAGGTGTGCCGGCGGCTGCGGGCGCGCAGCGCGGTGCCGGTGGTGATGCTGACCGCGCTGGGCGAGGAGGAGGACCGGATCGCCGGGCTGCGGCTCGGCGCGGACGACTACGTGACCAAGCCGTTCAGCCCGCGTGAGCTGGCGTTGCGGGTGACGTCGGTGCTGCGGCGGTCGCGGGTGGCGCCGGCGCGGTCGGCGTCGGTGCTGACCGACGGCGGGCTGCGGGTGGACGTCGGCGCGCGGGCGGCGTGGCTGGACGGGCGGGAGCTGTCGCTGACCACGCGGGAGTTCGACCTGCTGGTGTTCTTCCTGGCCCACCGCGGCACGGCGTTCGGCCGGACCGAGCTGCTGTCGCGGGTGTGGGGCTGGGAGTTCGGCGACCGGTCCACCGTGACCGTCCACGTGCGACGGCTGCGGGAGAAGGTGGAGGCCGACCCGGCGCGGCCGGTGCGGATCGCCACCGTGTGGGGCGTCGGCTACCGGTACGACGGCGGCGCGTGATGCTGACCGAGATCTACCACGTCCTGCCCTACGCGGTGCTGTTCTCGCTGCCGCTCGCGCTGGTCGGGGCGGTGGTGCTGCGGCGGTCGTCGAACGGGTCGCTGGCCACCGCGCTGACCGTGCTGGCGCTCGTGCCGGTGGTGGCGACCCTCGGCGGGGTGCTCGCGGTGAGCGGGTTCATGTTCACCCCGATCCTCACCACGGCCCTGCTGGTGTGCCTGCTGGTGGCGTTGGTGACCGTGCCGACGGCGGTCCTGCTCGGGCGGGCGGTGGCGCGGCGCAGCGTGTGGGAGAGCGAGGCGCGGGAGCGTGAACGGGCCGCCGAGGCGTCGCGGCGCGAGCTGGTGGCGTGGATCAGCCACGACCTGCGCACGCCGCTGGCCGGGATCCGGGCGATGGCCGAGGCGCTGGCCGACGGCGTGGTGGCGCGGCGCGACGAGGTCGCCGAGTACGCGGGGCGGATCTCGGGCGAGGCGGAGGCGTTGTCGCGGATGGTCGACGACCTGTTCGAGCTGTCCCGGATCACCGCCGGCGCGCTGCGCCTGACGTTCGCGGACGTGCCGCTGGCGGACGTGGTGAGCGAGGTCGTGGCGGCGGAGCACCCGGTCGCCGCGCGCAAGGGCGTGCGGCTGCGGGGCGACGCGGTGACGTGGCCGGTGGTGCCGGGCAGCGACCCGGAGCTGGCGCGGGTGGTGCGCAACCTGCTGTCCAACGCGATCCGCCACACCCCGCCGGAGGGCGTGGTGGAGGTGCGGGTGGAGGTGGAGGGCTCGTCGGCGGTGCTGCGCGTGGACGACGGGTGCGGCGGCATCCCGGACGCCGACCTGCCGCGGGTGTTCGACGTGGCGTTCCGCGGCGCGCCGCACCGGCAGCCGGTCGGCCGCGGGCTGGGGCTGGCCATCGCGCGCGGCCTGGTGGAGGCCCACCGCGGCACCATCACCGCCCGCAACCACGGCCCGGGCTGCCGGTTCGAGGTGCGGCTGCCGCTGAGCGCACCACGCACCGCTTGACCGGCAACCGCTTGCCACCCGCGGTGCGCCGCACCCGCCGGGCCGCCTCGTGCCGCTCGGGTGCCTGCCGCTCGACGTGGGCATGTGGTGTTCGGCACGCGGACGTGTCGTGTTCGGCGCGTGAGGGCGTGTGGCCTTCGGCGGTGGCCGTTTGCCGCCCGGAGGACGCGAGCCTTCACCTCGGCGGGGGTCCCCCGGCGTGGCGGACGTGCCGCCGGGGAGAACCCGCACGTCACCGGAGGCGGGACGGCCGCGCGGTCGCGGCAGCGTGACGTCACGGAACCGCCGGGTCCGCCGATTGGTTACGGTGACGCGCATGGAACGCAGCGCGCAGCGCCTGGGACGCGCCCTCGTCGTGATCGTGGACGACCGGGTGGCGCACGGTGAGCACGACGACAGCACTGGCCCGCTGGTCACGGAGTTGCTGGAGGAAGCAGGGTTCATCGTCGACGGCACGGTCGCGGTGGAGGGTGAGGTCGTGGGCATCCGCGCCGCACTGAACACCGCGGTCATCGGTGGGGTCGACCTGGTCGTCACCGTCGGCGGCACGGGCGTGTCGCCGCGCGACGTCACGCCGGACGCCACGCAGGGCGTGCTCGACCGGCCGATCAGCGGCATCGCGGAGGCGTTGCGGGCCTCGGGCCTGGCGGCGGGGGCCGTGGACGCGGGCATCTCGCGGGGGCTCGTCGGCGTGTCCGGCAGCACCCTCGTGGTGAACCTGGCCGGGTCGCGGTCGGCGGTGCGCGACGGCATGGCGACGCTGTCCGCCCTCGTGCCCTACGTGATCGAGCAGTTGTCGGGGCTGGACGAGTCGTGACCGAGCCGGCTGACGACGCCGACGCCGCCACGGCCGCCGCTGCCGCGGAGGAGGCGGCACGGCGTCGTCGGCTGGCCGAGGTCTTCGGTGACGTGCTGCCGGAGGGCTCGTCGGACGAACCCCGCCCGACCGGGCGCGACGACCGGTGGTACGAGGACAACCGACCTCCGCACCACGGCGGCTGACCCGCCACCGGCGCTTCCGTCCCCAGCCGCGGATCAACCGCCGACGCTGACCGTCGGCGTGTCCGTGGTGCACCCGCACGATCGGCGTGCCGAAGCGGCGTGGCCGAGCCGCGCCGCCGAAGCAACAGCACCCTCCCGCCGACGAGGACCGCGTGTGCGGCGGCGAACCTCACCCCGGTCGTCGGGCGCTTCTGCTCCTGCGGTCAGGGGCCTCCGGTTTCCCTCACCTCCGGTCTCGTCGGAGGGTGACCGGGCGATGCTAGGCAAGCCCGGCCGTGTCCCGTGTCGGTCGGACGACCCCTTCCGCGGTCAGTCCTGGCGCTGGCGCTGGGCGGCGAGCAGGTCGCGGATCTCCTTGAGCAGCTCGACGTCGGTCGGCTCGGCGGGGCCCGGCTCCTGGCCGCGCTTGCGCCGTTCCTTCAGCTTGTTCATCGGCAGCACGAAGATGAAGTAGACGATCGCCGCCACGATCAGGAAGTTGATCACTGCGGTGATGATCGCGCCGAAGTCGACGATCGTCTTGTCGCTGCTGCCGAGCTGCACGGCCAGGCCGTTGACGTTGCTGCCGCCGAACAACGCGATGATCGGGTTGATCAGGTTCGTGGTGAACGCGGTGACGATCGCGGTGAACGCGGCACCGATGACCACCGCCACGGCGAGATCAATCACGTTGCCGCGCATCAGGAAGTCCTTGAAGCCCTTGATCACGGTCTGGTTCCTCCGTTCGGGGTACGGGTTGGGGCTAGCGGAGGGTAACGCCCCGAAGCCGATCGGTGACGTTGCCGGCCTGTGTGTCGCGGCGCGGTCAACCGGTCAGCGGCCGCCCGACCACGCGGGGCCCGACCACGCGGGGGCCACTTCCCACCCGACCGCCACGCCACCGCCGACCACTGGCCACCCACGGCCACGCCACCGCCGACCCCGCCACAGACTCACGGCCGAGCCACCGCCAAGCCGCCTTCCACCTGCGGCCAAGCCACCGCCTATCCGCCGTCTGTCGCCCGCTGAGCCGCCGCCAAGCCGCTGCCGACGCGCCGTCGGTCGCCCGCCGGGTCGCGGCCGAGCTGCCGGCGACCCGCGGCCGAGCCGCCGTCGGTGGCCCGCCATGTCGCTGCTGGCTGCCGCTCAGCCGCCGGCGGGCCGCGTCGAGCCGGAGGCCGTGCCGCCGAGCCGCCGCCGAGCCCTCACCGGTTGCCACCACCCGCCGCCGGTCACCCGCCGAGGCGCGGCCGGACTGCCGCCGAGCTGCCGACCGACCGCTGGCTGGTGGCCAGGCCGCCAGCTCGCCCATCGGGCCGCTGCCGACTGCCGCCGAACTACCCGTCGGGCCGCTGCGCCGCTTGCTGCCAGGTCACCGCCGACCGACCGCCGGCTGTCGGTCGACCCACCACGGCTGCTGGTCGGGCCGTCGCCGGCTCGCACTTCGGGCTGCCGGCGAGTCGCCCTCGGGTCCCGGCCGGGGCTGCCCCAGGGGGCCGCCGACCTGCCCCCCGACCGCCCTCCGGCCGCTCTTGACGGCTGCTGGGTCGCCGTGGAGCCGCCGTTGAGTGGTGCGGTGACCCCTGGGAGGTCGAGGCGGCGGCCGCTGGGGTGATGGGCGGCTCGGTGTTCAGGGCGTGCGGGAGTGGTGGCGGGCTGACCGGTGGTTCGGTGGTTGGTGGGCAGGTGTGCGGTTGGTGGTGCGGCCCGTGTCGTTCGTGCGGCCCGATGCACGGCGGTGCGGGCTGGCGGTGGCAGTGCGACCGGCGGGTGGTAGCGGCAGACGGCGACCGGCGGGTGGTAGCGGCAGACGGCGGCTGGCGGCTGGTAGGTGGTTCGGGTCGGGGATAGGGCGGACCCGCCGTGGCGGTGCTGCGTGGATGGGCGGTGGTGGGTGGATGGGCGGTGTGTCAGCGCAGGACCAGGGCGACCGGGCCGGCCAGGGTTTCGGCGGCCAGGCGGCGGGCTGCGGTGTGGGTGGCGGACAGGACGACCACCTCGCCGTCGCGCACGGCGACCACCGAGGCGTCCGAGGCCAGCACGGTGGACTCCGCGCCCACCACGTCCACCCGGCTCCCCGGTCGCAGCAGGCCGGCCACGCCCGTGTCGGCCAGCCGCACGGCCACCGACGACACGCCCGGATCGGCCGCCGTCAGCCGCGCGTCCGTCAGCGGCTCGCCCGACCTGGCACCGCCCACCAGCGCCCGGCCTAACGCCTCCTCCCGCGACACCGCCCCCGCGGGCGCGAACGCGGTCGGGACGGCGACCACCCGCACGTCCTCCCCGCCCAGCGGCACGCCGGGCGGCAGGTCGCGCGCGGTCACCGCGACGTCGACGGCACCTCGGTCCGGCATCAGGGCCACACCGACGGCTACCAGGGCCAACAGGCCCGCCAGGATCCTTCTGAGGTGGAGGAGCACGGTCTCGACGTTACGAAGGGATTCGACGGTCGGACAGTGCGAACCCCCGAGCTGTGGACAACTCGGGGGCCTGTGGACAACCAGCCGGTCAGGAGGCGGCGGCAGCCGGGGTCGAAGAGGACGAAGACGTGGACGACTCGCTCTTCGACGAAGACGAAGACGACGAAGAAGAGGAGGACGAAGACGACGACGAACGGCTGTCGGTCCGGTAGAAGCCGCTGCCCTTGAACACGACACCGACCGCGCCGTAGAGCTTGCGCAGCTTGCCGGAGCACTCGGGGCACGCGGTCAACGCGGAGTCCGAGAAGGACTGCACCGCCTCGAACCGGTGGTCGCACTCGGTGCAGGCGTACTGGTAGGTCGGCACGGTGAACCCTCCACGAGTCCTGGTTGGCACTCCTGCGTCGCGAGTGCCAACACCGATGATGCGCCACCCGGCACAGGTGGCGCAAACATCACAGGTCAACGTCACAGCGGCAGCCGCACCAGCCCACGCCCGGGGGTCAGCACGGCGTCCACCCGCACGTCGTGCGGCTCCGCCGGCAACGCCGGCACGAACTCCTCGTCCCGCACCACCGCCACCACCGGACCTGTGGACAACTCCAACGCCCGGTCGTAGTACCCGCCGCCCTGGCCCAGCCGCACCCCGCCGTGGTCCACCGCCAACGCCGGCACCAGCACCAGCGCCGCCTCCCGGACCGCCGCCGCCCCCAGCAACGGCCCCACCGGCTCCCGCAACCCGAACGCGCCCACGCGCAACCGGCCGTCGTAGGCGGCCCAGTCCAACGCCTCCCCGACCACCACCGGCAGCAGCACCCGCAGCCCGTGCGACCGCAGCGCCTCCACCATCGCCAACGACCCCGGCTCGACCGCCGAAGCGACGTAAGCGCACACCGTCCCACCAGCGGGAACGTCGTAAGCGGCGACGGCGAGCAGCGCCTCGGCCGACATCGGCGGCATGGTCGCGCCCCGCCGTGCCGCCCGCAGCCGTGTGCGCAGCGTCGCCTTCCGGTCACGTTCACGGGACGTCATGGCAGGTCACCCTAAGCGCGCCGTTACGCTCGCAGGCCATGAGCGCCTTCCAGACAGCAATCGTGCCGGCGGCGGGACTCGGCACGCGCTTCCTGCCCACCACCAAAGCGGTGCCCAAGGAGTTGCTGCCGGTCGTCGACACCCCTGGCATCGAACTCGTCGCCACCGAGGCCGCCGAGGCCGGCGCGACGAAGCTCGTGATCGTGACCTCCCCCGGCAAGGACGCGGTCGCGGAGTACTTCCGCGCGCAGCCCGAGCTGGAGGCGACGCTCGAGGAACGCGGCAAGCACGACCTGGTCGCCAAGGTCCGCCGCGCGCCGAACCTGCTCGCCGTCGAGACCGCCCTCCAGGAGAAGGCCCTCGGCCTCGGCCACGCGGTCGCCTGCGCGGAACCGAACCTGACCGGCGAGGACGAGGCCGTCGCGGTCCTCCTGCCGGACGACCTCGTGCTGCCCACCGGCGTGCTGAAGAAGATGGCCGCGGTCCGCGAGAAGCTCGGCGGCAGCGTGCTGTGCGCGTTCGACATCCCCAAGGACCAGATCTCCGCCTACGGCGTCTTCGACGTCAAGGACACCGGGGACGACGACGTCAAGCAGGTCGTCGGCATGGTCGAGAAGCCCAAGCCCGAGGACGCCCCCTCGACGTTCGCCGCGGCCGGCCGCTACCTGCTCGACCGGGCGATCTTCGACGCCCTCAAGCGCATCACGCCCGGCGCGGGCGGCGAGCTGCAGCTCACCGACGCCATCGCGCTGCTGATCAACGAGGGCCACCCGGTGCACGTCGTCGTCCACCGCGGTGGGCGACACGACCTGGGCAATCCGGGGGGATTCCTCAAAGCTGCGGTTGACTTCGCACTGGAACACCCGGACTACGGGCCCGAGCTGGGGGAGTGGTTGCGGGCGCGCCTCGCCGACGCCTAGATCGAGGTTCAACACATGAGGTCAGTGGACGAGCAGCTCGCCAGGGTCGTCGCCGCCGCGGTGCGGCCCGCCCCGGTGCGGGTGGCGATCTCCGAGTCGCAGGGCCTGCTCTGCGCCGAGGAGGTCGTCGCCGAGCGCGCCTTGCCCGGTTTCGACCAGGCGGCGGTCGACGGCTACGCGGTGCGCAGCGTGGACGTGCAGGCCGCCAACGAGGAACCGGTCACGCTCCCGGTGGTGGGCGAGATCCCCGCGGGGTCGCGCCAGCCCAGGCGGCTGCAACCCGGCCAGGCGGTCCGGGTCGCGACCGGCGCGCCCCTGCCCACGCTGGCCGACGCCGTGGTGCCCGTCGGCTACACCGACGGGCACGCGGCGAAGGTGACCGTGCGGCGACCGGTGCCGTCCGCGGCGTTCGTCCGGCGCACCGGCGAGGACGTGCAGACCGGTGACGTCGCGGTGCGCCGCGGCGCGTCCATCGGCGCGGCCCAGGTCGGCCTGCTCGCCGCCGTCGGCCGCAACAAGGTGCTGGTCCACCCCCGGCCGCGGGTGTCGGTGATCTCGGTCGGCGAGGAGCTGGTGGACGTCGACCGCACCCCCGGCCAGGGGCAGGTCTACGACGTCAACTCCTACGCGCTGGCCGCCGCCGCGCGGGACGCCGGGGCCGAGGTCAGCCGGGTCGGCATCCAGTCGTCCGACCCGCGCCGGCTGCGCGAGGTCGTCGAGGGCAGGCTGCTGCTGTCGGAGATCGTGGTCGTGTCGGGCGGTGTGGGCGGGGCCGTCGGCGACGAGGTGCGGGCCGCGCTGGCCGACCTCGGCGACGTGGACGTGACGCGGGTCGCCATGCACCCGGGCTCGGTGCAGGGCTTCGGCCGGCTCGGGCCGGACGCGGTGCCGACGTTCCTGCTGCCGGCGAACCCGATGAGCGCCCTGGTGGTGTTCGAGGTGCTGGTCCGGCCGCTGATCCGGGCCGCGCTGGGCAAGCGCAACCCCTACCGGCGGGTGGTGAGCGCGCGGCTGCTGTCGCCGCTGACCTCGACCAAGGGACGGCGCGGCTACCTGCGCGGCCAGCTGCTGCGCGACGCCGACAACGGCGAGTACCTGGTGCAGCCGCTGGGTACCTCCGGGTCGCACCTCCTCGCGTCGCTGGCCGAGGCGAACTGCCTCATCGTGGTCGACGAGGACGTGACGGACGTGGCGGTCGGCGAAGAGGTCCTGGTCAGCTTCCTCGCCCAGCGGGGATGACGCCCGGCGAGATGAGCACTGTGGGGACAGGGTGAGCCACGCGTGGGAAGGCGGTCGGCACCCCGGCTGGCCCGCCCGGCTCGGCCCGCTGCGGGTCGACGCCGGTCTGGTGGCGCTGCGCCCGCCGAAGCTGTTCGACGCCTCGGCGTGGTCGCGGGCCCGCCTGCGCGACCGGGCGTACCTGGAGGACTGGGAGCCCACCGCGGTCGAGGGCTGGCACGAGCGGAACTCGGCCCTGGCGTGGCCGCCGCAGTGGTCGTCGCTCAAGTCGCTGGCCCGGCGCGGCCAGGCGTTCCCGTTCGTGATCACGGTGGACGGCGAGCTGGCCGGGCAGATCACGGTGGGCAACATCGTGCGCGGCTCGCTGCGCTCGGCGTGGGTCGGGTACTGGGTGGCGGCGGACCGGGCGCGCGGCGGCGTGGCCACGGCGGCGCTGGCGCTCGTCGTGGACCACTGCTTCGGCGAGGGCGGCCTGCACCGGCTGGAGGCGACCGTCCGCCCGGAGAACCGGGCCAGCCTGCGCGTGCTCGCCAAGGCCGGCTTCCGCGAGGAGGGGCTGTTCCTGAGGTACCTCGACGTGGCGGGCGACTGGCGTGACCACCTGTGCTTCGCGATGACGGCCGAAGAGACCTCACCGGAGGGATTGGTACGCCGGATGGTCGCACAGGGGTACGCCCGAATCGCCTGATCTTCCGGCCGAGCGGCTTATTCGGATCACCCGAAAGTGGGTGATACACCACACTTTGGTACGTACGCCGGTCGGCGTGCCTCCGACACAGGTGTGACTGTTGTGACTAGCGTGGCAAGCGCACCACCGAGCGCGCCGCGAGGTAGGGGGAGGTGACGGGGATGCCGAGCTCGCTGATCGTCGTGGGACTGGTCGTGGCCTGGTTGGTCGTCCTCGTGCCGATGGTCGCGCGCAAGCGCGCCGACGCGTCGCGTGGCAGCGTGGAGGAGGAGTACGACGCCATGCCCGAGATCGACGCGGAGTTCGACGACTACGACTACTACGACGAACCGGACGACTTCGTCGACCACCGGCCGTTCCGGCCGGGCCGGGGCGGCTACGACCCGGAGACCGCGGCGATCGTCGCCCAGGCGAAGTACGCGTTCCGCCGCCGCGTGGTCGGGACGCTGCTGCTGCTCGCGCTGGTCACGGGCCTCGTCGCGGGCCTGCTCTACCCGCTGGCCTGGTGGGGCCACGCGGCGGTGGACGTGACGCTCGTCTCCTACCTCGCGTACCTGCGCCGGCAGGTGCGGATCGAGGAGGACATCCGCGCGCGCCGCCAGGCCAGGCTGGGCCAGTCCCGCCGCCGGGCCGCCCGCCCCGCCGGCGCCAAGCCGGCCGCGGCCGACGCGTCCGCCGACACCACCCGCGACCAGCCCGGCCTGCCCCCGCAGCCGAGGTTCCAGCACGAGGTCCGGCCCGGCACGGTCGTCGTGGACCCGGACGACGAGGACCCGCTGTTCGTCGAGCTGGAGGGCCCGGAAGCCCTCCCGTACCGGCGGGCGGCGGGCGAGTAGAGGGGGGTGGCAAAACCACCCCCCGACTACTGATATGCTTCCCCCGCACGACAACAGAACACGGGGCTGTAGCGCAGTTGGTAGCGCGACTCGTTCGCATCGAGTAGGTCAGGGGTTCGATTCCCCTCAGCTCCACTCGTCTCGGGGCGGGATGTGTCGATGGAAAGCATCGACACATCCCGCCCCGTCGCATTTCGGGGGGTCCGACCCCGGATCCCGTCCGGAGGGCGTTGCCCCGGACCCGGTGCGGTGGGCACGTGGGTCGGCGGGTCCGTGGTTTCCACAGAGGACAAGCGGGTTTGGGCGGGGCCGCAATTCACGGGAGAGCGGTGACGGGTTGCTCGCCACGATGCAGGGGTGAGTGACGAAGACCGGGTTCCCGACGAACTCCACCTCATCCCCGTCGAGAACTCCGCCGAAGGCGGTGCGTTCCAGGGCGTCCAAGCCGGAGTCATCCACGGCGGTGTGCACTTCGGCGTCGATCGCGAGTCGAAGCTCGTGGTGCTGCGCGCCACCCGCGCCGAGTTGGACGACGTGCGCGACCACTTCACGCCGCCCGGCGGGTTCGGCGACGCCACGCGGATCCTGCGGGCGCAGCGGGTGGTCGTGCTGGCCGGGCCGGGCACCGGGCGCTCCTACGCGGCGCGTCGGCTGCTGGTGGACGTCGGCGCGGCGGAAGTCGTGGAGATCGGCCGCGAGCGGCCGTTGGGTGCGGTCGAGGACCTGACCGCGGGTGTCGGGTACGTCTGGGACGCGCGGGAGACCGCGCACACCCACTTCGGCGGGCTGGACTTCGAGCAGGCGGCCCGGCTCGTGCGGGCGGCGGGGTGCCACCTGGTGATCGTCGTGGACACCGACGGGGACGTGCCCGCCGCGGCCCGCGGCCACGTCGCGCGGCTGACCGCGCCGCCCGCCGAGGAGGTGGCCCGCATCGAGATCCACCGGCGGCGGCTCGCGGACCCGGACGGCCCGTTGGTGCTCGTCAAGGGCGAGCTGGCGCTGGAGGACGGCGCGGCCCCGGAGAAGGCGGTGCGCGCGGCGGACCTCGCGGTCCGGGTCTGCGCCGGCGGCCTGGACCTGGACGCGGCGCGAGCGGAGCTGCGCGAGGACGTCGAGCAGGCGGTCGAGCGCCACCTCGGCGGCCTGTCGGACCTGGAGCTGGCCCTGTCGTTCGCGATCGCGGTGCTGGAGCACCAGCCCTACGACGAGGTGGTGGCCTGCGCCGTCGAGCTGGACGAAGCGCTGCGCAAGACGCACGTGCCGGAGGACGAGTTCCGCGCGCACCCGCCGTTCTCGACGTCGAAGAGCCGCCTGCTGGCCGCGGTGTCCGCCACGACGACCGTGCGCGACCACCCGGTGCACCCCGGGCTGCGCGAGGAGACGGTCCACTTCGTCCGCCAGGGGTGGGCCGGGGTGGTGCTGCGCCGGCTGTCGCGGCAGTACCCGCTGGCGCAGGAGGAGCTGTGGCGGTGGATGTGCTCGCCGGGCGTGACGCGCCGGTTCCGGGAGGCGGTCCTGCGCGCGTTGATCACGATCGTCACGGAGATCCCCGCGCACGAGCCGCTGCACCTGCTCGACCGCCTGGCGCGCAGCGGGGTCATGGCGCACCAGACCCTGGCGGCCGCCGCGGCGGCACGCCTGGACGAGCGGTACGGCGCGCTCGTCTCGCAGACGGTGGACGCCTGGGTGGACGGCACCGCCTACCGGCAGGCGACGGCCGCGTGGTTCAGCCTCACCACGGCCGCCTCCCGGTCCCTGGACGAGTCCCTGCGCCGGCTGGAACTCGTCGCCCGCTCACGCTGGAGGACGCCGCAGAACACGGTGGTCGCCGCGGTCCTGTCGCTGTTGGACACCGAGGAGTACCGAGGGGAAGTGCTGGCCACCGTCCTGCGCTGGACGACGGACCGCAAGCTCGCGCGGGTGGCCCTGCCGCTGGCGATGTGGATCACCGGCTACTACCCGTACTCGCGGTCGGAGGAGCTGTTCGCCGCGCACCCGGACCGGATGACCACGCTGGCGGTGCGGGCGCTGACCGACCCGGAGACGACCGACCTGGCGTTCGGGCAGCTGGAGGACCTGGTCGGCGAGGCCAGGGTGAAGCCGGCGTCGGAGAAGAGGCTCGCGGCGCTGACCCGGCACCTGGCGCCCAACCCCACCTGGTTCGGCCGGACGCGGGCGGTGCGCGCGCTGGTCATGCTGCACCCCGGCAAGCGGGCGGCGTTGCAGCGCATCCTGCGGCAGGCGCACCGGATGCGGGTGGCGGCTTGAGTGGGCGAGGTGGTGGCGGAGCGCAGTGGATCAGTCACTACGATCTGGACGGTGCGCTTTGTGGCCGATCTCCACATCCACTCCAAGTACTCGCGGGCGTGCAGTCGGGACTGCGACCTCGAACACCTCACCTGGTGGGCCCGGCGCAAGGGGATCTCGCTGGTCGGCACCGGCGACTTCACCCACCCCGCCTGGTACGACCACCTGACGTCCACCCTGGTGGAGGCGTCGCCGGGGCTGTACCGGCTGCGGGACGACCTCGATCGCGACATCGACCGCACGCTGCCGCCGTCCCTGGCCGGCGCGCCGGTGCGGTTCATGCTGTCGGTGGAGATCTCCACGATCTACAAGCGCGGCGACCGCACGCGCAAGGTGCACCACCTCGTGTACGTGCCGGACCTGGCGTCGGCGGCGCGGTTCAACGCCCGGCTCGCGAAGATCGGCAACCTCGGCTCGGACGGGCGGCCGATCCTCGGGCTCGACTCGCGCGACCTGCTGGAGATCACGCTGGAGTGCGGCGGCTACCTCGTGCCCGCGCACGTCTGGACGCCGTGGTTCGCGGTGCTCGGGTCGAAGTCCGGGTTCGACGCGATCGAGGACTGCTACGCCGACCTCGCGCCGCACGTCTTCGCGATCGAGACCGGGCTGTCGTCCGACCCGGACATGAACTGGCGGGTGTCCGGGCTCGACCGGTACCGGCTGGTCAGCAACTCGGACGCGCACTCGCCGCCCGTGCTGGGCCGCGAGGCGACCGTGTTCGACACGGAGTTGGACTACTACTCGGTCCGGTCGGCGCTGGAGACCGGCGACGGGTTCGCCGGCACGCTGGAGTTCTTCCCCGAGGAGGGCAAGTACCACGTCGACGGGCACCGCAAGTGCGGCGTGCGGATGGAACCCGAGGAGACGTTGGCGCACAAGGGGATCTGCCCCGGGTGCGGCAAGCCGTTGACGGTCGGGGTGCTCAGCCGGGTCGAGGAGCTGGCCGACCGGCCGCACGGCGCCCGGCCCGCCGGCGCGGCCGGGTTCACCAGCCTGGTGCCGCTGCCGGAGATCGTGAGCGAGATCGTCGGCACCGGGCCGAAGAGCAAGAAGGTGCTGACCGAGATCGACAAGCTGACCGCGGCGCTCGGGCCGGAGCTGGTGATCCTGCAGGACGTCCCGGTGGACGACATCGCCGCGCACTCGCCGTTGCTGGGCGAGGCGGTGGCGCGGCTGCGGCGCGGCGAGGTGGTGCGCGACCCGGGGTACGACGGCGAGTACGGCGTGATCCGGGTGTTCGAGCCGGGTGAGCTGGAACGGCGGCGGTCGGCGTTCGCGCTCTTCGACTACGCGGCCCCGGCCCCGTCCACTGTGGAACGGCCGCGCCCCGCCCCGGCGGTCGTCCCCGTCGCGGACCCGGTGGCCGCGCCGGCGGAGCACCGCGGCACGTCGCTGCTGGACGGCCTCGACCCCGAGCAGCGGGCGGCGGCCGAGGTGGCCGGCGGGCCGCTGCTGATCATCGCCGGACCGGGCACGGGCAAGACGCGCACGCTGACGCACCGGATCGCGGACCTGGTGACGTCCCGCGGCGTGCCGCCGTCGCAGTGCCTGGCCATCACGTTCACCCGGCGCGCGGCGGAGGAGATGGCGGAACGGCTCGCCGCGCTCGCGCCCGACGCCGTGGACGGGTTGACCATCGCGACGTTCCACTCGCTCGGCGTGCTGCTCCTGCGCGAGCACGGCGCGGTGTTCGGGCTGTCGCCGTCCTTCGGCGTCGCGGACCCGGACCGGCAGGTGGCGGTGGCCTCGACCGTCGTCGCGGACGAGAAGGAGGCGCGGGACCTCGTCGCGGCCGGGGACGACCGGTACAAGAAGGCGTTGCGGGCGCAGGACCTGGTGGACTTCGACGACCTGGTCACGCTGCCGCTGGCGTTGCTGGAGGGGTCGCCGGACCTCGTCGCCGCCTACCGCGACCGGTGGCGGTGGGTGTCCGTGGACGAGTACCAGGACGTGGACGAGCAGCAGTACCGGCTGCTGCGGCTGCTCGTGCCGCCGGACGGCAACCTGACCGCGATCGGCGACCCGGACCAGGCGATCTACCGGTTCCGCGGCGCGGACGTCGGGTTCTTCCTGCGGTTCCGGGAGGACTTCCCCGGCGCCCGGACCGTGCACCTGACCAGGAACTACCGGTCGTCGTCGGCGGTGGTGACGGGCGCGCTGGAGGTGATCGCGCCGTCGTCCCTCGTGCCCGGCCGGGAGCTGCGGCCGATGGCGGACCACGGGTCCGCGCCGATCGGCGTGCACCACGCGTCGTCGGAGGCGGCGGAGGCGGCGTTCGTGGCGCGCACGATCGAGCAGGTGCTGGGCGGCGCGTCGTTCCACGCGCTCGACAGCGGGCGCGTGGTCGGCGACGGCACGCAGGGGCTGGGGTTCTCCGACTTCGCCGTGCTGTACCGGACGGACCGGCAGTCGCGGGCGCTGGTGGAGGCGTTGACGCAGTCCGGTCTGCCGTTCCAGAAGCGGTCGCACGACCGGTTGGCGGACCGGCCCGGCGTGGCCCGGATCGCGCACGACGTCGCGTACGCCGCCGGCGGGACGGTGCTGGAGCGCGTCCGCGCCGTGGCGGGCGAGGACCACACGGCGTACGAGCTGCTGAAGCCGTTGGCGGCCGAGTGCGGGACGGACTTCGAGCGCTTCCACACCGCGCTCGCGCTGGGCGTGGAGGTGGACACCTGGGACCCGCGGGCCGATCGGATCTCGCTGCTCACCCTGCACGCGTCGAAGGGCCTGGAGTTCCCGGTGGTGTTCATCGTCGGGTGCGAGGACGGCGTGCTGCCGATGCGGTGGCCGGGCGAGGACGACCCGGAGGCGGTGGACGAGGAGCGCCGGCTGCTGTTCGTCGGCATGACGCGGGCGCAGCGGCACCTGTTCCTCAGCCACTCGGCCGGGCGACCGCGGTCGCCGTTCCTGGCGTCGCTGAAGGCGTACGAGCAGTGGGGCGACCCGCAGCCCCGGCGCAAGCGGAAGGGCACCCAGCTCAGCCTGCTGTGATCGGCGCGGATCGTCGATGCCGCGGACAACCGCGCGGTGAACAAGATCGGAAGTGGACTGGACCATACCGTCGCGGTATGACCGGACTGGCATATCCGCCGCGCCGGTCGGCCGGCTAGCGTCGGGTCACGGCCCCGCATCCCGTGTCACCACCCCTGCAAGGAGACAGCGGATGACTCGACGTAGCGTCGCCGCGCTCGCCGTGGCGGTCCTGAGCGCTGCCGGACTGGCAGCCGCGCTGGCCACCACCGCGACCGCCGGTCCACCCCCACCCGAGACCGCCGACGGCGGTCTGGTCGCGGCCCTGGCGCGCGACCTCCACCTCACCCCCGACCAGGCCCGCGCCCGCCTCCAGCGGGAGGCGGACGCCGCCCGCACCGAGTCCACCCTGAAGGCGCGGCTCGGCCCCGGGTTCGCGGGCGCGTGGCTGAACGCCGACGCCACCGACCTCGTCGTCGGCGTCACGGCCGCGTCGCAGATCCAGGCGGTCGAGGCGGAGGGCGCGACCGCGAAGCTCGTGACCCGGTCCCTGGCCGAGCTGGACGCGCTCAAGACCAGGCTCGACGCCAACGCCCGCAACGCGCCGAAGGCGGTGCCCGGCTGGTACGTCGACCAGCCGACCAACACCGTGGTGGTGCTGGCCCGCGACGTCCCGGCGGCGAAAGCGTTTGCGCGCGCCAGCGGCCTGCGTGACGCGGACGTCCGGGTCGAACCGTCCACCGAGGACCCGCGACCGCTGGTCGACGTGATCGGCGGCAACGCCTACTACATCGGCAGCGGCTCGCGGTGCTCGGTCGGGTTCGCGGTCGACGGCGGGTTCGTCACGGCCGGCCACTGCGGCCGCACGGGCGCGACCACCACGCAGCCCAGCGGCACGTTCGCGGGCTCCAGCTTCCCCGGCAACGACTACGCCTGGGTCCGCACGGCCGCCGGCAACCCCGGCCGGGCGCTGGTCAACCGCTACCCCGGCACGGTGCCGGTGGCGGGCTCGACCGAGGCGCCGGTCGGCGCGTCGATCTGCCGCTCCGGCTCCACCACGGGCTGGCGCTGCGGCACGGTCCAGCAGAAGAACGCCTCCGTCACCTATCCCGAAGGCACGATCACCGGTCTGACCCGCACGAACGCCTGCGCCGAACCCGGCGACTCCGGCGGCTCGTGGCTGGCGGGCGACCAGGCGCAGGGCGTCACCTCCGGTGGCTCCGGGAACTGCACGTCCGGCGGGACGACCTACTTCCAGCCGGTCAACGAGATCCTCCAGGTCTACGGCCTCAAGTTGGTCGTCAGTGGCGGCACGCCGACGAACACCACCTCGCCGACCACGACGACCACCACGAACCCGGGCCAGACCACCTGGCAGCCAGGCGTCGCGTACGCGATCGGCTCCCTCGTGACGTACGACGGCGTCGGGTACCGGTGCTTGCAGGGGCACACGTCCCAACCAGGCTGGGATCCGCCGGCGGTGCCCGCCTTGTGGGAGCGCGTGAGCTAGCGGCGAGCGCACGCGCGGGGCCCGGCCCACCCCCGTGGGCCGGGCCCTCTTCCGGTCCGGTGGCTGTGCGCGAGCAAACGATCACGCGCGGCGGGCGGGGAGGGCCCCGGTCGGCGTCCCCCGGTCGCACCACCTCCGCGACCAGCCGTGACGGCCGCCGGTCGGGCCGGCCGGGCCGGCGCCGCCACCCGGGCCGATCGGCGCGACGTTGACCGGAGGGCGCTGTCGGCGTGGCCCGCACCCGTACCCTGAGAGGCGACGAGAAGGGGTGGTGCGGGTCGTGGAGCTGGCCGAGTCCCTGCTGGCGTGGCTGCACGGCTGGACCGCCGTGCCCCTCTGCCCGGGCGACTGGGCCTGGACCGTCACCGCGTTCGGCGCCCTGATCGGCGTGCTGCCCACGGTCGCCGCGCTGCTCTCGATCACCGTCCGGCGCGTGGTCGGCAACTCCTACGGCCCGATCACCGGCGCGATCTTCGCCGTGCTGGGCGTGGCGAGCACGCTGGTGCTGCCGTGGATGGCGTTCACCGCCACCTTCAAGCTGCTGCGCGGTCGGGCGCTGGCCGGCACGGAGTCGCTGGACCAGGCCCCCTGCGGGGTGTTCACCCAGTACGAGTACCTGCTGGGCCGCGGCTCGTTCGTCAGCGCGATCACCGGCCGGACCGGGGTCGTGGACGTCGTCGTGGCGGGCGCCACGGCCCTGCTGGCGCTGCTGTGCCTGCTGTTCGTGATGCTCCAGGCGGGCTCGGCGTTCCGGCTCGGCCCGAACTGGCCGCGCCGGGTGTTCTGGCCGCCGTTCCTGGTCCTGCTGCTGTCGACGTCGGCCATGCCGGTCGCGCTGGTGGGGCACCTGCTGCTCGGGTTCTTCCCGATCGCGCTGCTGGGCTCCCTCGTGGTGCGGGTTTTCGGGTTGACTACCGCCATGCTGAACCGCCCCGGTCGCGATCGCGGGAACCCGAGCCCGCAACCCGCGGTGTCGAGAACGCCGCCGCAGCCACCCCGACAACCCCCGAGCCAACCCGTGCCGACCCCGCAGCCCGCCCAGGGGCAGCACCAGCAGACGCCGAAGCCGCCGCCGTACCAGGTGGAGAAGCCGCCGCCGTACCAGCCCGCGAAGATCCCGCCGTACCAGCCTGCGCCGCTGCCGCCCTACCGGCCGACGCCGCCCCAGCGGCACTACCCGCCCACGCGGGTCGCCGACGTGCCGCCGGAGCCGGTGAAGCCCGCGCAGCTCGCCGACACGCCCGGACCGCTGCCGTTCGGCCCGGGGAGCGGCGGCACGGGCAGCGCGCCCACGCCGACGCCCGACTCGGGCAAGGTGTGGAACCCTGCCGGCGGCCGGTTCCGGCGGATCCGCCAGCTCGGCCGGGGCGGGTTCGGCACGGTGTGGCTCGCGGTGGACGAGCAGTTGGCGCGCACGGTCGCGGTCAAGCTCGCGCACGCGCCGGACAACGACACCGAGCAGCGCATGCTGCGCGAAGCCCGCGCGCTGGCCGCCGTGCGGCACCCGAACTGCGTGCGCGTGTTCGACATCGTGCAGGACCCGGACGGCCTGGCCATCGTCATGGAGTACATCGACGGCCAACCGCTGTCGGACGTCGTGCTCAACAACGGCCTGCTGGCCGACACGCTCGCCGCCCGGCTCTGGGTGAACATGGCCGACGCGCTGGCCGCCGCCCACGAGCAGGGCGTGCTGCACCGGGACGTGAAGCCGTCCAACGTCATCGTGGACACCCACGGCACCGCGCACCTGATCGACTTCGGCATCGCCCGGTCGAAGGGCGACAGCACGCTCACCGCCACCGGGATGATGGTCGGCACGCCGGACTTCCTCGCCCCGGAGACCGCCCGCGGCGAGGCGGCGAGCCCCGCGTCGGACGCCTGGCAGCTGGCCGCGACGGTCAGCTACGCGCTCACCGGCCACCCGCCGCGCGGCACCCGGGAGAACCCGATCTCGTCGCTGATGGCGGCCGCGCAGGGCGAGCCGTGCGTGAAGCTGCCCCAGCACAGCGCGCACCACCGGCTGCTGACCAGCGCCCTCGACTCCGACCCGGCCAGGCGGCCGTCCCTGACGGCCATCCGGTCCGAGCTGAGCACGTGGCTGTCGCAGGCCGGGCTGAGCAAGGAGGGCCCGGTCACGAGGATGATCGACCGGCCGGAGCCGCCGACCCGGCCGGTGCGCTGAGCCGCGTCCGGCGGGAGCCCGACGGCGGCGGCCGGTCCGCCGCCGTCGCCCTCAGGCCATCAGCGGCAGCCTGCGGGTCAGCCGGTTGACGTCGGTGCGCGGCCCGTACAGGGCGACCGCGACGAACTCGGGGTCGGTCGTCCGCGCGAGCGCCTCGACGTACTCGGGGTAGCTGCGGGACCGGCGGGCGACCTCGGTGAAGCCGATCCGGAGCACGTCGTCCCCGGCGGCGCGGTGCAGGGCGCGCAGGACGTCGGCGGACGCGGTCAGCACCGGCACCGGGTGGGTGTTGAGCCCGGGGTGGACGCCGCCGTCGGCGTCCTCGGCGTCCTCGCCGAGCAGGTCGGGCAGGCGGGAGCCGAGGGTGAGGCCCAGGTTCACGGCGGCGTTGGCGGCGAGGTTGGGCGGCAGGTCGTCACGGAGGACCAGGGCGAGTCGCGTGGGCAGCACGGAGGTTCCATTCGTTCGGTCGGATGCCGTCACACTCGCGCATCACACGGCTTGGATCCAGCGCCGCCGAACTTCGTTCGCCCGGCTCTGCGATCATCGGGACGTGGACGAACTTGATTCGGCGATCATCGCGAACCTGCAGCTGGATGCGCGGCTGACCAACCGGGAGCTGGCCCGGCGGCTCGGCGTCGCGCCGTCGACGTGCCTGGAGCGCGTGCGCGCGCTGCGCGAGCGCGGGGTGATCAAGGGCTACCACGCGGACGTGGACCTGTCCGCCCTCAACCGCCCGGTGCAGGCGTTCGTCGCCGCCCGCCTGCGCCCCATGAGCCGGGCCGTGATCGCCCACTTCAAGGCGTCGATCGGCGCGCTGCCGGAGGTGACCGCGATGTACGTGGTGGCGGGCGACGACGACTTCCTCATCCACGTCGCCGTGCCCGACCTGGAGCACCTGCACGCGTTCCTCATCGACCGGCTGAGCGAGCGGCGCGAGGTGATCAGCTTGCGCAGCTCGGTGATCTACGAGAGCATCCGCAACCCGGTGCTCACCGAGCTGCCGCGCTGACCCGGGGACGCGGCCCGGCTGGGGCGAACGGGTGAACGGGCGACGTCCCGGTAACGGACGCACCGCCCACCCCGAACCAGACGGTGATCCGTCCGAGCGGAACAGTCAGCGAGGTGGCCCGTGTCGTCCGAGGAGAGCTGGCACGCCGCACGGTTGATCCCCACCTCCGGGATCAACGGTGCCGATGAGCAGGAACGACGGGCGACTTCCGCACTGCTCGCGGTGATGTCCGCGGTGCGGGAATTCGGGCGCGCGCTGACCCAACCCCTGGGCGCGCCGGCCGCCGCCGTGCAGACGTTCATCGAGGTGCCGTTCCAGCTCGGGGACCGCAAGGTGGTCCCCGACGGGCTGATCCGCGTGGTGCGCGGACAGCGTTCGTGGACCGCGCTCGTCGAGGTGAAGACCGGCGCGAACGAATTGCGGGCCGAGCAGCTCGAGAACTACCTGGACGTCGCGCGCGACCGCGGTTTCGACGCGGTGATCACGATTTCCAACGAAATCCCCCCGTTACCCGGCGCGCACCCCACGGCGGTCGACCGGCGCAAGCTCAAGAAGGTCGCGCTGCACCACTGGTCGTGGACGGAGGTGCTGTGCCAGGCCGTGGTGCAGAAGGAGCACCGCGGCGTCGCGGACGCCGATCAGGCGTGGATCCTCGGTGAGCTGATCCGGTACCTGGAGCACCCGCGATCAGGCGCGATGGCCTTCGAGGACATGGGTCCGGCCTGGGTTCCGCTGAGGGAGGCCGTGCAGGCGGGGACCCTGCGCACGACCGACGAGAGCGCGCCCGAGATCGCGTTGCGCTTCGACGCGCTGGTGCGGTTCGCGTGCCTCCAACTCGGCCGCCGGCTGGGCACGGACGTCACCCCGGCGCTGACCCGCAAGGAGTTGGCCGAGCCGCGGACGCGGGTCGCCAGGCAGGTCGGTCAACTCGTCGCCGAAGGGCGGTTGACCGCGGGGATCGCCATTCCCGGCACGGTCGGCACGCTGCACGTGACGGCGGACCTGCGAGCCGGGCGCGTGTCCTGCCACATCGACCTGGACGCCCCCCGGGAAGGCCGTCCCACGACCCGGGTCAACTGGCTCCTCAGGCAGTTGAAGAACGCGCCCGACGGAATTCGGCTGGAGGCTTTCGCGTTGCACGCGCGCGGGCCGGGCGCGTCGGAGTTGTTGAAGGCCGTGAAGGACGACCCGGCGGTCCTGGTGGTGGACCCGGCGAAAGAGATCCGCGGGTTCCGCGTCGCCAACTCGGTCCCGATGGGCGGCAAGCGCGGCACCGGCCGGAATTCGTTCATCGATTCCGTGCTGACCGCCGTCACGGGTTTCTACGAGGACGTGGTGCAGAACCTCAAGCCGTGGGCTGCCGCGCCGCCGCGGATCCGGCCGGAGGAAGCGTTCGCGCCGCCCGTGGACGTTCCTCCGGCCCTCGTGTCCACCGCCCCGTCCTCGCAGGACGGCCCGGAGGTCAGTTCCAGGACGGAAGCCACTTCTGGGCGTCCCAGATCTCCGGAGTGATCGGTATGCCGTTGAGGATCGGCCACAGCCACACGAAGTTGGCCACCACCAGCCCGACGTACAGGGCCACGGCGAGCAGGCCGGTGCCCCGGCGCTCCTTGCCGTCGGTCCGCTTCCCCAGCACCTCGCCGAGCGCGAGCGCGATGCCCAGCACCAGGAACGGGGCCATCGGCATGGCGTAGAAGTAGTACATCTGCCGGTCGATGTTGATGAACCACGGCAGGTAGCCCGCGCCGTACCCGACCAGCACGGCCGCGTACCGCCAGTCCAGCCGGGAGATCGACTGCCACAGCGCCCAGGCCAGCACCGGGAACGCGAGCCACCACATCGCGGGCGTGCCGATCAGCATGATCGCGCCCACGCAGCTCGCCGCGCCGCAGCCCTGCACCGAGCCCTCGAAGTAGTAGAGCATCGGCCGCAGGCCCATCGGCCACGTCCACGGCTTCGACTCCCACGGGTGCCGGTTCGTGTCCGACGTGACGAGCTTGGTGTGGAAGTCCAGCACGTTGCCGCTGTAGTACCAGAGCGCCCGCAGCGGCGCCGGGATCCAGCCGTCCTCGGGGATCTTGGTGCCCGCGATGTGCCGGTCGATGGCCGTCTCCGACCCGAACCACGCCCACCACGTCGCCAGGTAGGTCAGGATCGGCACGACGAGCAGCGCGAACAGCGACGGCAGCAGGTCCTTGGCGAACGAGCCCAGCCACGGCCGCTCCACGCCCGCCGCACGCCGGGCCAGCGCGCTCCACACCACCGACAGCACGCCGTAGAACGCGATGTACCAGACGCCGGACCACTTCACGCCGCACGCGAGGCCGAGCGAGACCCCGCCCGCGAACCGCCACCAGCGGAAACCCAGCCACGGGCCGAACGGCGAGTGCGTCGCCCAGCCCTCGCGCACCGCCACGGCCAGCCGCGACCGCACCTGGTCCCGGTCCGCCACCAGGCACGCGAACGCGGCCACCACGAAGAACGTGAGGAAGCCGTCCAGCATCCCCATCCGCGACTGCACGTGGCTCATGCCGTCGGCGATGAGCAGCACGCCCGCGATCGCCGCGATCAGGTCCGACCGGGTCAGCCGCCGGGCGATCCGCACCACCAGCAGGATCGTCAGCGTGCCCGCGAGCGCCGAGGCGAACCGCCAGCCCACGCCGTCGTAGCCGAACAGCCACTCGCCGATCGCGATGAGCTGCTTGCCCAGCGGCGGGTGCACGATCAGCTCGTAGCCGGGGTTGTCCTCGTACCCGCCGTTGCGCAGCACCTGCGCGCCCTGCGGCACGTAGTGCTTCTCGTCGAAGACCGGGGTGCCCTTGTCGGTCGGGAACCCGAGGTTCCAGAACCGGACCACACCGCCGATCAGGGCCACGGTCAACGTGACCAGCCAGCCCCTCAGGGCGTCGCTCATGGGGCCGGGTTCGAGCTGGCGGGCCCGCTGTTCGCGGTCGTTGCCCGGTGGCGGGCTCGCCGGCGGGACCTCGCCGGCCTCGACCACGTCGTCTGCGGACTGCGGTGCGATCAGGCTCACGGGGCCGATCGTAGGGTGAGAGGCGTGAGACCTGTATCTGGATCAGGCCGTTTGGTGCTGGCCGCTACTCCGCTCGGCGACGTCCGGGACGCCTCGCCGCGGCTGGTCGACGCACTGGCCACGGCCGAGGTGATCGCGGCCGAGGACACCCGGCGGCTGCGGTCGCTGGCGGCGGCGCTCGACGTGACGCCGGCCGGACGGGTCGTGAGCTTCTACGACCAGGTCGAGGCGGCCCGGCTGCCCGGCCTGCTGGAGGCGCTGCGGGACGGCCGCACGGTGCTGCTGGTGACCGACGCGGGCATGCCGAGCGTGTCGGACCCCGGTTACCGGCTGGTGGCGGCGTGCGTGGCGGAGGACATCGTGGTCACGTGCCTGCCCGGCCCGTCCGCGGTGACCACGGCGCTGGCCGTGTCGGGCCTGCCGTCGGACCGCTTCTGCTTCGACGGCTTCCCGCCGCGCAAGCCGGGCGAGCGGCAGCGGTGGTTCGCGGGCCTGCTGGACGAGCCCCGGACCTGCGTCTTCTTCGAATCACCCCATCGGCTGGCGGACACCCTGGCCGACGCCGCGCGGGTGCTGGGCCCCGACCGGCGGGCCGCCGTGTGCCGGGAGCTGACCAAGACCTACGAGGAGGTCCGGCGCGGCGGCCTCGGTGAGCTGGCCGACTGGGCCGCGGCGGGGGTGCGCGGCGAGATCACCGTCGTGCTGGCGCCCGCCGAGGCCCGCGAGGCCCCGCCGATGGAGGCGCTGGTGGCCGAGGTGCGCCAACGCGTGGCCGCCGGCGAACGGACCAAGACGGCGGCGGCCGAGGTCGCCGAGGCGGCGGGGGTGAGCAAGAAGGCCCTGTACGACGCCGTGATCAGCGGCTCCTGACCTGCACGAGCCGGACCTCGACACCGGGCAGCTCGCCGAACCGGGCACGTTCGTCGGTGGTCACCAACGTCCGGTGGGTCGCCCGCGCAGTGGCGGCGATGATCAGGTCATGCGCGCCGCGCGGCGAACCGGAACGCCTGAGGTGCGCCAAGAGCGCCGCGTGGTGCTCCGCGACCGCGGGTGTGTAGTCCTCGACCGGCACCGTCGTCAGCACGTCGTCCAGGAACGCGCGTTGCGCGGCGCTCCGCGCCTGGTCGCCGTCGAGCAGCAGGCCGGTCAGGTATTCGGCCAGCGCGACGGCGGGCAGCGCCACGTCGTCCTCGTCGGAGATGGCCGCCGGGTCGAGGACCCCGCGGGCGCCGGCGACCAGCACACCGGTGTCGAGGATCAGTCGTGCCACGGGTCCGAGTCCAGGTCGCCCGAGACCACTTCGCGAGCCGCGGTCACGTCGGCCGCGAACCGCTCGTCCAGTCCCTCACGACCGTGCCAGCGGCGGAAGACCTCGTGCAGCGCCCGGCCGTTCGCCCTGGGGGCGGGCGTGATCAAGGCGACGCGGCGGCCGTTGCGGGTCACCACGATCGTCTCGCCGTGCTCGGCTTCGTCCAGCACGGCGGAGAAGTTGCGCGACGCTTCGGACGCCGTCATTTCCTTCATGTGTTCATACTATCAGAATCAGAAGGTCAGAACAGCGAGGCGTCGGTGCCTCGGTGTCCCGACCCGCGGAAAAGCGCTGGAAGGACCTCCGTAGGCTTGGACCATGAGTGCCTCCGTGCTGACCGCGGTGGCGTGGCCCTACGCCAACGGCCCCCGCCACATCGGTCACGTCTCCGGTTTCGGTGTCCCCTCCGACGTGTTCTCCCGCTACATGCGCATGTCGGGCAACCGGGTGCTGATGGTCTCCGGCTCGGACGAGCACGGCACGCCGATCTCGGTGCAGGCGGAGAAGGAGGGGCTGTCCACGCGCGAGCTCGTGGACAAGTACCACCGCGTCATCGCCAACGACCTGCACGGCCTCGGCCTGTCCTACGACCTGTTCACCCGCACGACCACCGGCAACCACTACCGGGTGGTGCAGGAGCTGTTCCTCGCCCTCTGGCGCAACGGCTACGTCGTCCCGAAGACGGAGATGGGCGCGATCAGCCCCTCCACCGGCCGCACCCTGCCCGACCGCTACATCGAGGGCACCTGCCCGATCTGCGGCTACGACGGCGCGCGCGGCGACCAGTGCGACAACTGCGGCAACCAGCTCGACCCCGTCGACCTGAAGAACCCGCGCAGCCGGATCAACGGCGAGACGCCGAAGTTCGTCGAGACCGAGCACCTGTTCCTCGACCTCCCGCAGTTCATCGACGCCCTCGGCGGCTGGCTCCAGACCCGCACCGAGTGGCGGCCGAACGTGCTCAAGTTCAGCCAGAACCTGCTCGGCGACCTGCGCCCCCGCGCCATCACCCGCGACCTGGACTGGGGCATCCCGATCCCGCTCGACGGGTGGCGCGACCAGCCGATGAAGCGGTTCTACGTGTGGTTCGACGCCGTGATCGGCTACCTCAGCGCGTCCGTCGAGTGGGCCCGGCGGTCCGGGGACGACGACGCCTGGCGGGAGTTCTGGACCGGCGACGCCCAGGGCTACTACTTCATGGGCAAGGACAACATCGTCTTCCACTCGCTGATCTGGCCCTCCCTGCTGCTCGGCCAGAACGGCCAGGGCGCGAAGGGCGGCGAGCCGGGCGCGTTCGGCACGCTGAACCTGCCCACCGAGGTGGTCAGCTCCGAGTTCCTGACCATGAGCGGCTCGAAGTTCTCCACCTCCCGCGGCACGGTCATCTACGTGACCGACTTCCTCAAGGAGTTCGGCCCGGACGCGCTGCGCTACTTCATCTCCGTGGCCGGCCCCGAGAACCAGGACACCGAC
This sequence comes from Actinosynnema sp. NPDC004786, assembly GCF_053601135.1. Classification (NCBI taxonomy): domain Bacteria; kingdom Bacillati; phylum Actinomycetota; class Actinomycetes; order Pseudonocardiales; family Pseudonocardiaceae; genus Actinosynnema; species Actinosynnema sp. NPDC004786. The sequence goes on from NZ_JBSGBG010000037.1 coordinate 43,913, forward strand.
TTCACCTGGGAGGAGTTCGTCCGGCGGACCAACTTCGAGCTGGCCAACGAGTGGGGCAACCTGGTCAACCGGTCGATCTCGATGGCGCACAAGAACGTCGGCGCGGTGCCGAGGCCGACCAGCCCCACGCAGGCCGACCACGAGCTGCTGGCGCTGTCGCGCGCCGCGTTCGACGTGGTCGGCGGGCACCTGCGCCGCTCCCGGTTCAAGCAGGCGTCCACCGAGGCGATGAAGGTCGTCGGCGCGGCCAACCGCTACCTGTCCGACCAGGAGCCGTGGAAGCTCAAGGACGACCCGGAGCGCCGCGACACCGTGCTGCACACCGCGTTGCAGGTCGTGCAGGACGCCAACGCCCTGCTGACGCCGTTCCTGCCGCACTCGGCGCAGAAGGTGCACGAGGCGCTGGGCGGCACGGGCGTGTGGGCGGCCCAGCCGGAGCTGACCGACGTGGCCGACCTGGACGTGCCGGACCGCCACTACCCGGTGCTCACCGGCGACTACGCGGCCGAGCAGGCGACGTGGGCGTCCACCCCGATCGAGGTGGGCCGCCCGCTGGCCAAGCCCGCGCCGCTGTTCGCGAAGCTCGACCCCGAGCTGGGCGAGACCGGGCCCGCGTGGGCCCCGATCGTCCGGTGACGCGGCCGGCGACCCGTCGGGTGACGCGTCGGGCGACCCGTCCGGTGACGCGCGCGACGCGGCGGCGGACGTGACCAAGCGCCGCGGCGAGCGGCCACCGGTGCCGGAGGCGCTGCCGGCGCCGGTGGTCGACGCCCACACCCACCTGGACGCGTGCGGCGCGAAGACGCCCGGGCAGGTCCGCGAGGTGGTCGACCGGGCCGTCCAGGCGGGCGTGGACCGCGTGATCACCGTCGCCGACGACCTCGACGCCGCCCGATGGGCCGCCGAAGCCGCCACGTGGGACGACCGGGTGTTCGCCGCCGTCGCCCTGCACCCCACCCGCACGTCGGTGTTCGGCGAGGCGGAACGCGCGGAGCTGGAACGGCTCGCCGCGCTGCCGCGGGTCGTCGCGATCGGCGAGACCGGTTTGGACTACTACTGGGACTACGCGCCGAAATCCGCCCAGCACGAGGCGTTCCGGTGGCACATCGACCTCGCCAAGCGGGTCGGCAAGCCGCTGATGATCCACGACCGGGACGCGCACGACGACATCCTGGCGGTGCTCGACGCCGAGGGCGCGCCGTCCACAGTGGTCTTCCACTGCTTCTCCGGCGACCTCTCCTTCGCGCGCGCGTGCGTGGAGCGGGGGTTCGTGCTGTCCTTCGCCGGCACGGCGACGTTCCGCAACGCCCACGCGCTGCGGGAGGCCGCGCGGTGGGCGCCCGACGAGCACCTGTTGGTGGAGACCGACGCGCCGTTCCTCACGCCCCACCCGTACCGAGGTCGCCCGAACGAGCCCTATTGCGCCAACTACACCCTGCGCGACCTGGCGACGTTGCGTGAGGTCGACCCGGGGGAGCTGGCCACCAAGATCACCCGGAACGCCGAACGTGTCTTCGATCTTGGTGACCGGGTGGAGTCGTAGTGCTCCTTACGACAAATGGCGGACGGACTTGCTCCCCTAACGGAGTGACTGAACTCACAAGGGTTGTCGGGGTGTTGGCACAACCCCCGCGCACCCGTTACGGTCCCGTGACCGTGCCCCGAGTCGCACTCCGGGGCGCACCCGCAGTCGGGGCGGGTCACGTTGACACCAGAAGCGAGAAGCCGACGAGCGCAGGAGATGCCGGAGATCACCAGCTGACCACCGACACGACCGTGCGTGCGGCCGGACTTCGCGCCTTCAGGAGGTATGGCAACCCGTGAACTCGTTCAACGAGGACACCGACTGGTTCACCCCCGTGCAGCCGACACCCGTGACCGGGGTCGGCGTCCTGGACAGACCGGGGCCGCCGTCCGAGTGGGACACCGCGGTGTTCACCATCACCCCGGACGACGTCCTCGAAGTGCTCGGGCCGGACGCCGACGAGCTGCTGGCGAACGCGAACGTCGACGTCGACGAGCTGATCCGGCTCATCAACGCCGAGACCACGCTCCTCCCCCCGATCATCCTCCCCGACGAGGTCTCCCAGGACCGGGTCGCGGGCGGTCTGGCCGCCGAGCGGCCGAGCGCCCCGCCGGCCGCCCTGGTCGAGGCCGCCGGGAAGTGGAAGCGGCGCTTCCTGAAGGCCGCGGTCGCCACCGTGCTGGTGACCATCTCCGGCGGCGGCGCCACCGCGATCGCGATGGACAAGTCCGTCACGGTCGACATCGACGGCGAGGCCAAGACCGTCCGCACCTACGAGTCCACCGTCGGCGAGATCCTGGCCGACGAGGGCATCACGATCGGCGAGCACGACGCGCTCTCCCCGTCCCCCCAGGCGAAGGTCGGCGACGGCGGGAAGATCTCGCTGGACCGCGGCCGCCTGGTGAAGGCGACGGTCGACGGCGAGCAGCGCGAGGGCTGGGTCCGGTCGGTCACCGTGGACGAGGCGCTGGAGCAGCTGCGGATCGAGGACGAGGGCGCGTGGCTCTCCCACGACCGCAACATGGACGTCCCCCTCGACGGCCTCTCGCTCGAGGTCAAGAGCCTCAAGACGATCACGCTCTACGACGGCGGCAACGAGCCCCGGCAGCTGCGCACGACGGCCGTGACCGTGGACGAGCTGATGAAGGCCGAGAACCTGACCCTCGGCCCCGAGGACAGGCTCGAGACCGCCGCGGACCTGCGCATCACCAACGGCGCCGAGGTGCACATCACCCGCACCGGCGTGTCCGTGATCAACGCGACGGAGGCCATCCAGCCGCCCGTCGAGGAGGTCAAGGACGACACGTTGATGAAGGGCCAGAAGGAGGTCCTGGACCCGGGCGAGGCCGGCGAGCAGATCGTCACCTACCGCGTCACGGTGAAGAACGGGGCCGAGGTCGGCCGCGAGAAGCTGGGCGCGAAGGTCACCAAGGAGCCGAAGCCGAAGAAGGTCAAGGTCGGCACCAAGCTCCCGCCCGACGGCGAGATCTGGGACCGGCTGGCCTACTGCGAGGCGACCGGCAACTGGGCCATCAACACCGGCAACGGCTACTACGGCGGCCTGCAGTTCAACAAGGGCACCTGGGACGCCTACGGCGGCAGCCAGTACGCCGCGTACCCGCACCAGGCGACCCGCGAGCAGCAGATCGCGGTGGCCACCAAGCTGCGCGACGCGCGCGGCGGCTACTCGGCGTGGCCCCACTGCCAGCAGAAGCTGGGCCTGCCGTAAGAATGCACGGGTGACTGAGGACCCGACGTCGGCCGGGCCGGGGAGCCACCTCCTCGGCCCGGCCGACGTCCGTCGGCTGGCCGCCGAGCTGGACGTGCGCCCCACCAAGAAGCTGGGGCAGAACTTCGTGCACGACCCGAACACGGTGCGGCGCATCGTGGCGGCGGCCGACCTGCGCCCCGACGACGTGGTGCTGGAGGTCGGGCCCGGGCTCGGCTCGCTGACGCTGGCGCTGCTGCCCTCCTGCCGCGCGCTGGTGGCCGTGGAGATCGACGGGGTGCTGGCGGAGCGGCTGCCGGTGACCGTCGCGGAACGCGCCCCCGGCCTGGCCGACCGGCTGTCGGTGGTGCACGAGGACGCGATGCGGGTCACCGCGGACCGGTTGCCGGTGGAGCCGACGGCCCTGGTGGCGAACCTGCCCTACAACGTGGCCGTGCCCGTGGTGCTGCACCTGCTGGCCGTGCTGCCGTCGCTGCGCACCGGCCTGGTGATGGTGCAGTCGGAGGTGGCCGACCGGATGGCCGCCCCGCCGGGCAGCAAGGTCTACGGCGTGCCCAGCGTGAAGCTCGCCTGGTACGCCGACGCCCGCCGCGCGGGCGCGGTGCCGCGCTCGGTCTTCTGGCCCGTGCCCAACGTGGACTCGGCGCTGGTCGCGTTCGACCGCCGCGCGCCGCGGTCCGCCGTGGACCCGAAGCGGCTGTTCGCGTTGGTGGACGCGGCCTTCGCCCAGCGGCGCAAGATGCTGCGCGGCGCGCTGTCCGGGTGGGCCGGTTCGGCGGCCGAGGCGGAGCGGCTGCTCGTCGCCGCCGGGGTGGACCCGGCGGTGCGCGGCGAACAATTGGACGTCAGCGACTTCATCCGGATAGCCGAAGCCGCGTCCCATAGCTAGTCGATGATCTTTCGGCCGAAAGTGTGATTTGCCGGACGATCCTGTTTCGGGCTTGCGTCAGCCGGTCCTCGTCGGGTCTACTCGTGGTGCCATCCCGAGCGGCCGAGAGACCTGGCTCCACGACGCCGCAGCAACCACCCCCCCATGGGGGCAGGTGCTTCAGCCAGGATCGATGGAGGATCACGTGCCCAGGATGCGAATGCTCACCCGACGTCGGGTCGTCGACCACGGCCGCCGCACGTCCTCGGGCTGTCGCAGCTGCCGCTGAGCACCTAGGCGCCTTCGAATCCTCGCGTCCTTCTTCAGGACACCTTCTGAGCTGAGCCGCCGGTCGCGCACGCCCCGAGCCGTGCGCCGCCGCATGCAGTCGTGGAGCGAAAACGTGATCACTGTCGAGAACCTCACCAAGACCTTCCCCGGGAGTACCGGCCAGGTTCGCGCGCTGGACGGCGTGAACCTGGACGTCGCCGCGGGCACCGTCCTCGGCGTCGTCGGACCCAGCGGCGCGGGCAAGTCGACGCTGGCCCGCTGCGTCGCGCTCCTGGAGCGCCCCGACAGCGGCGCGATCCGGGTCGACGGCACCGACCTCGTGTCCCTCGACGGCACCGCCCTGCGCGCCGCCCGGCGGCAGATCGGCGTGGTGCCGCAAGGGGATTCGCTGCTGCGCCAGCGCACCGCGGCGGGCAACGTCGCGCTGCCGCTGGAGGCCGCGGGCGTGGCCGGCCCGCAGCGCCGCACCCGCGTGGCCGAGCTGCTGGACCTGGTCGGCCTGACCGACAAGGCCGGCTCGTACCCCGACCAGCTCTCCGGCGGCCAGCGGCAGCGGATCGCGGTCGCGCGGGCGCTCGCCGCGTCGCCGTCGGTGCTGCTGGCCGACGAGCCGACGTCCGCCCTGGACCCCGACACCACCGGCTCGGTGCTCACCGTGCTGGACCGGGCGCGGGCCGAGCTGGGCGTGACGGTGCTCGTGGTGACGCACGACATGGGCGTGGTCCGGCGGATCTGCGACGACGTCGCGGTGCTGGAGGACGGCCGCGTGGTGGAGCACGGCAAGGTGCTCGACCTGGTGTCGGACGCGACGAGCCGCACGGCCGCGTCGCTGCTGCCCGCCGTGGACCAGAACCCGGCGCAGGAGGGCGCGTTCGACCGGGTCGCGGACGTCGTGCTGGTCGGGTTCGCCGCGGTCGGCGCGTTGCTGCCCGAGGCCACCGGCCGGTTCGGCGTCGAGCTGAACCTGCTCGGCGGCGGCCTCACCCGGCTCGGCGAGACGCCGGTGGCGCGGTTCCGCGTCGGCCTGAAGGGCGAGCGCGCGGACTCGGCGCTGGAGTGGATCTCGGAAGCGGGCGGCTCCGTGCGCCGGACCCTGTCGGGTCCGCAGGGAGTAGCTGCGTGAGGTCTGCAACACCCTGGTCCACCGTGTTCGACGACGTGCTGGTCGCCACCGGCGAGACGTTGTACATGGTGGTCGTCTCCACCCTGATCGCTGTTCTGCTCGGCGCGCCGGTCGGCATCTGGCTCCAGCTCACCGCTCCCGGTGGGCTGAAGCCCCGGCCGGTGCTCCACAAAGTGCTCGGGTTCGTCGTGGACCTGGGCCGCTCCATGCCGTTCCTGGTCCTGCTGGTGGTGCTCACCTCGCTGACCAGGCTGCTGCTCGGCAGCACCATCGGACCCACGGCGGCCATCGTGCCGCTGGCCGTCGGCGCGATCCCGTTCGTCGGCAGGCTGGTCCAGAACGTGCTGGCCGAGGTGCACGTGGCGGTGGTCGAGGCCGCCGTCACGACCGGGTCGTCCACGCTGCGGATCGTGCGCAGCGTGCTGCTCCGCGAGTCGTTGCCCGCGCTGGTCAACGCCGTCGGCGTGACCGCGATCGCGCTGCTGGGGTACTCGGCGATGGCCGGGGTGGTCGGCGGGGGCGGGCTCGGCGACCTCGCCGTGCGCATGGGGTACCAGCGGTTCAACGACCGCTACCTGTGGAGCACGGTGGTCGTGCTGGCGGTCATCGCGACCGCGATCCAGTTCCTGACCAACCGCGTGGCGCGTGGGGTGGACCGGCGGCGGACGGCGTCCGTCTGAGTTTCTTGTTTTTCGGTTGGTTTGCTCACCCGTTTTGCTGACCCATAAGGAATGAAATGCGTATTCGTGCTGCCCTGCTGGCCGTGCTGCTGACCGCAGTGGGCTGCGGTAGTGGCGACACCGGCGCCGCCTCGGACCCGAACGCGGCGCTGAAGGTCGGCGTGAGCCCCGTGCCGCACGCCCAGGTGCTGCGGTACGTCGCGGAGAACCTGGCCGAGTCGAAGGGCCTGAAGATCGAGGTCGTCGAGTTCACCGACTACGTGCAGCCGAACACGGCGCTGGTGGACGGGTCGCTGGACGCGAACTACTTCCAGACCGTGCCGTACCTGGACACGTTCAAGGCGGAGAGCGGCGCGTCGCTGGAGTGGATCGGGCCGGTGCACCTCGAGCCGCTCGGCGTGTACTCGAAGAAGCACAAGTCGCTGGCCGACCTGCCGAACGGCGCGAAGGTGGCGGTGGCGAACGACGCGACGAACGAGGCGCGCGGGCTGAAGCTGCTCCAGGACAACGGGCTGATCAAGATCAAGGCGGGCGCGGAGAAGACGGCGACCATCCGGGACGTCGAGGACAACCCGCGCGGGCTGGAGTTCGTCGAGCTGGAGGCCGCGCAGCTGCCCCGGTCGCTGGACGACACGGACGCGTCCGTGGTCAACGGCAACTACGCCATCGACGCCGGCCTCAAGCCCGCGTCCGACGCGTTGGTGCTGGAGAAGGCCGAGGGCAACCCGAACGCGAACGGGCTCGTCACGCGGGCCGAGCTGAAGGACGACCAGCGGATCAAGGACCTGCTCGCGCTGCTGCAGTCGCAGCAGGTCAAGGACTACATCAAGGAGACCTTCGCGGGCTCGGTCCTCCCCGTCTGACCCGAGAGCCGTCCCTCCACACCCGCGTGAGTCCTACGTTCAGGTCGTGCGTGTCCTACGTTCGCGTCGTGCGTGTCCTACGTTCGCGTCGGGTGTGTCCTACGTTCAGGTACCCCGAGTTGAACGTTCAGGATGAGGGAGAAGGGCGAAAAGCGTCCTCGCCGGACGGGCAGATCAGCAGGATGACGGGGTTCGGTGGTTCGGTGCGGTTGCGTCGTTGGTCGGGTTTCGTGTCATCCCGCCGACCTCCACGAGGGCTACCGCACGTGTCAAGGGGGCCGTTCCAGCGTCAGGTGCGGTAGGGCTGGAAGTGCCCCCTTGACACGCGCGGTAGGGCTGCGCCAGGTCGGCGGGATGACACGGAACCCTTCTTTGTGCGGAAGGCGTGACCGGTCGCGGGGTGGGGTGGGGAGTGTGTTTTGTCGCAGGTCAGAGGTTGGTAGGAGCGGGCAACCGGGAAACGCCCGTAGGCTCATGGCGTGCTCGCTGTCGTCCCACCACCGGTCACCGTCCGTGTCCCGGCCAAGGTGAACCTGCACCTCGCCGTAGGCGATCCCCGCGCGGACGGGTACCACGACCTGGTGACGATCTTCCAGGCCCTGTCGTTGACCGACGAGGTCACCGTCGCCATCGCCGACGACCCCGGGGTGGAGGTGCACGGCGAGGGCGCCGACTCGGTGCCCACCGGGCCGTCCAACCTGGCGTGGCGGGCGGTGCGGGCGTTGGCCCAGCACGTCGGCCGTGATCCGGAGGACCCCAAGGTCCGGGTCGTGATCCGCAAGTCCATCCCGGTCGCCGGGGGCATGGCCGGGGGCAGCGCGGACGCCGCCGCGACGCTCGTCGGGTTGGCGTCGCTGTGGCGGTTGGAGATCAGCCGGGACGAGTTGGCCGAGGTCGCGGGCCGGATCGGCGCGGACGTCCCGTTCGCCATCTACGGCGGCACGGCGCTCGGCACGGACCGGGGTGACCGGATCGTGCCCGTGCTGTCCCGCCACACGTTCCACTGGGTCCTGGCGTTCGACCGGCGCGGGCTGTCCACGCCCGAGGTGTTCGACGAGCTGGACCGGTTGCGCGCCGAGGGCGACCCGCCCCGCGTGGGCGAGGCGGAGGCCGTGCTCGAAGGGCTGGCGTCCGGCGACCCGCGCCAGCTCGCGCTGCTCCTCGGCAACGACCTGCAGGCCGCCGCCGTGTCGCTGCGGCCCAACCTGCGCCGGACGCTGCGCGCGGGGGTGAACGCGGGCGCGTTGGCCGGTCTGGTGTCCGGATCGGGTCCGACCTGCGCGTTCCTGTGCACGGACGGTGACTCGGCGGTGCGCGTGGCGGCCGAGCTGGCGGGCGCGGGCGTCTGCCGGACGGTCCGCGTGGCGCAGGGGCCGGTGCACGGGGCCCGCGTCGTCGGCACGGAGGAAGCTCCCCGGCCGACGCCGCCCGAGGTGCACGCCTGACCTGTCCGGTGCGGCCGGTGGCTAGGCTGGCGCACCGCGTTGTCACACCCCGAATCTCGATGAAGGTGCTGGTAGATGGCCAACTTGGTCAACTTGGAGAATGTCTCCAAGTCGTTCGGCGTGCGTCCGCTGCTCGACGGGGTGTCCCTCGGCGTCGGCGAGGGCGACCGCATCGGGGTCGTCGGCCTCAACGGCGGCGGCAAGACGACGCTGCTGGAGGTGCTGGCCGGGCTCGCCGAGCCGGACGAGGGACGGGTCAGCCAGAACCGCGGCCTGCGCATGGCGGTCGTGACGCAGCGCACCGAGCTGCCCGAGGGCTCGACCGTCCGCAACGCCGTGATCGACCCGCTCGGGTTCGACGCGGAGCACGAGTGGGCCGCCGACGCGCGGGTGCGGTCGATCCTCGACGGCCTCGGCATCACCGGTTTCGGCATGGACGCGCCCGTGGCCACGATGTCGGGTGGCGAGCGGCGGCGGGTGGCGTTGGCGGCGGCCCTGGTGCAGGACCTCGACCTGGTCGTGCTGGACGAGCCCACCAACCACCTGGACGTCGAGGGCGTGCGGTGGCTGGCCGAGCACCTGCTCGCCCGCCGCACGGCACTCGTCGTGGTGACCCACGACCGGTGGTTCCTGGACACGGTGTGCAGCCGGACGTGGGAGGTCGTCGGCGGTCGCGTCGAGCAGTACGAGGGCGGTTACGCGGACTGGATCTTCGCGCGGGCCGAACGGGCCCGGTTGGCCGACGCGATCGAGGAGAAGCGCCGCAACCTGGCCCGCAAGGAGCTGGCGTGGCTGCGCCGGGGCGCGCCCGCCCGCACGTCCAAGCCCCGCTACCGCATCGAGGCCGCCGAGGCGTTGATCTCCGACGTGCCGCCGCCGCGCGACTCGGTCGAGCTGCTGGCGTTCGCCAAGCGGCGGCTCGGGCGCACGGTGCTGGAGCTGGAGGACGCGACGCTGACCGTGCCCGACCGGGTGCTGGTGCGCGACCTGACGTGGCGGATCGGGCCGGGTGACCGGGTCGGGATCGTCGGCGTGAACGGCTCGGGCAAGACGACGCTGCTGCGGGCGCTGGCCGGTGAGCGCGAGTTGGAGGGCGGCAGGCGCGTCCAGGGGCAGACGGTGAAGCTCGCGCACCTCAGCCAGGAGCTGCACGACCTGGACGGGTCGATGCGGGTGCTGGAGGCCGTCGAGGAGGTGGCGCGGCGGGTCGTGCTGGGCAAGCAGGAGATGTCGGCGTCGCAGCTGGCCGAGCGGTTCGGGTTCTCGTCGCAGAAGCAGTGGACGCCGGTCGGCGACCTGTCCGGCGGCGAGCGGCGGCGGTTGCAGCTGTGCCGGTTGCTGATGGCGGAGCCGAACGTGCTGCTGCTGGACGAGCCGACCAACGACCTGGACATCGACACGTTGCAGCAGCTCGAGGACCTGCTGGACTCGTGGCCGGGGACGTTGGTGGTGATCTCGCACGACCGGTACCTGGTGGAACGGGTGTGCGACAAGGTCGTGGCGCTGTTCGGCGACGGCGGGCTCACCGACCTGCCGGGCGGGATCGAGGAGTACCTGCGGCGGCGGGACGCGCAGAAGGAGGCGGCGGCCGCGCCGGCCCCGAAGCAGGCGTCCGCGCCGTCGTCGGCGGCGGACCAGCGGGCGGCGCGCAAGGAGCTGGCGCGGTTGGAGCGGCGGCTGGAGGTGCTGCAGAAGAAGGAAGCCGAGCTGCACGCCGCGCTGGCCGAGGCGGCGACCGACCCGGAGCGCCTGCTGGCCCTCGACGCCGAGCTGAAGGCCGTCCTGGCCGAGGCCGAGGACGTCGAGACCCGCTGGCTGGCCGCCGCCGAAACCGCCGAACCCTGACCCGAGAGTCGAACACCCAGGTCCCGTGTGTCGAACGCTCAGGACCCCCGAATTCAACGTTCAGGTTTCATCCTGAACGTGGAACTCAGGGGTCCTGGAGGTTCGACACACGGGTCAGCGGTTGCGGCGGCGGAGTTCGGTGGCGAGCAGGGGCAGCAGTTCGTCCACGTACGAGCAGTCGTAGCCCTGGCCCGGCATCAGGGCCGTGGCGAACTTCGCCTTGGCCACCTCCGCCGACGACGCGCCGACCATGCCGTCGAGCGCGATGCCGACCTCCTCCAGCAGCCGGTCCACCTGGGACGTCCGGTAGCCGCGCTGGGCGGGCCCCGCGGCCGGGATCTTGATCAGGCGCAGCTGCTTCCACGACGTGATCGGCGGGAGCGCGGACGGGCGCGGCGGCCCCTCGCCCAACTGCTTCTCCACCCGCGCCAGGAACGCGTCCACCTCGGTCTCGTCGTACCCGCGCCGGCCGAACATGGGCCGGCTGAAGCGGACCTCGCGGACCTCGCGGGCGGTCAGGTCGTCCTGTCCCAGCAGGGTGTTCTCGATGCGGTCCAGGAACTTGTCCACCTGCGACTCCTGGTACCCGCGGCGGCCGCGCGGCGGTTTGCCGAACGCGGCGGTGCGCACGTCGCGCGCGGTCAGCGGGCGGGCGCCGGGGCCGGGGCGCGGCCGCACGGGCGGGGGCGGCGGGACGGCGCGCGGCGGGGTGGGCATCCGCTCCAGCGTCACCACGACCAGGTCGAGGAACGTGTCCACGTCGTCCTCGTCGTACCCGACCTGCCCCGGCGGGGCGTAGGCGAACTCGATGTCCTGCACTTCACGGGCGGTCAGGTCGTCCCGGCCGGCCAGGGTGTTCTCGATCCGGTCGAGGAACGCGTCGATCTCGCCCTCGTGGTAGCCGCGGTTGCCCGGCCTGGGCTTGTGGAACCGCACGCCGCGCACGTCCTGGGGCGTCAGCCGGGCCGCCGGGCGCATCCCGGTCGACGTGGCGTGCGCGCCCTGCGCGGGCGCGGTGGCCTGCCGGCGCTGGGGCGTGGAACCGAGCGTCTCGGCCACGAGGTCCATGAACGCGTCGACCTCGGCCGCGTAGTAGCCCGGTCTCGCGGGTCTGAACCGCACCCGGCGCACGTCGTCCTCGGTCACGTCGTCGCGGCCCAGCAACGTCGCCTCGATGCGGTCGAGGAAAGCGTCCACCTGGCCCTCGTCGTACCCCGGTTGACCGGGAGGGGGGCGGTGGAAGGCGACCTGCCGCAGATCCTGCGCGCCCAACAGCGGCGCCGGATGTGCCGGCAGGTGCTGACGAGCGTCGAACCCGGCCACCCGGTTACCTCCTTCGTGTGGTGTACCGGGGAGTATCGCGGCACGGCGCGTCCGATGTTTCGCCCTATCGGCTCAATGCCGGCGAAGATCGCTCTACCCTGGCGGGCATGAGCCGGTTCGTGGACACGATGGTGGCAACCGCTGCGAGCGCCGGGGGACGGGCGCGGGGCATGACCACGGGGGAGCCGAACGCCCCGGTCCGCCGGTCGTGGGCCGAGGTGCACGAGCGGGCCGCGCGGATGGCGGGCGCGCTCGTCGCCGGCGGGGTGGCGCGCGGCGGCTCGGTCGCGGTGCTCGCGGGCGACCCGGCCGCGATCGCCCCCGCGGTGCAGGCGGTGTGGCTGGCGGGCGGCAGCACGACCATGCTGCACCAGCCGACCGCCCGCACCGACCTCGCCGAGTGGGCCGAGGACACGTTGCGCGTGCTGAGCATGATCGGCGCGAAGCTGGTGCTGCTGGGCGCGCCGTTCGACGCGCTCTCGGGCGTGCTGGACGAGCACGGCGTGGCCTACCGCAGGCTGGACGACCTGGACGGCGAGCCGTTGGCCGCGCCCGTCGAGGTGGACGAGGACATGCCGGCGCTGTTGCAGCTCACGAGCGGGTCCACCGCGGACCCCAAGGCCGTCCGCATCACGCACGGCAACCTGTGGTCCAACGCCAAGGCCATGGAGGCCGCCGCCGAGCTGGACCCGGAGACCGACCGGATGGTCTCCTGGCTGCCGCTGTTCCACGACATGGGGATGGTCGGCTTCCTGACCGTGCCCATGCTGTTCGGCATCGACCTGGTGAAGGTGACGCCGGTCGACTTCCTGGGCCGGCCCACCCTGTGGCCGGAGCTGATCAGCCGCTACCGGGGCACCATCACGGCCGCCCCGAACTTCGCCTACGCCATCGCCGCCCGGCGCATGCGCAACGTGGACGACGGCGCGCTCGACCTGTCGACGCTGCGGATCGCGCTCAACGGCGCGGAGCCCATCGACCCGGAGGCGGTGCGGAGCTTCACCGACGCGGGCGCGCGGTTCGGGTTGCGGCCCGAGTGCGTGCTGTGCGCGTACGGGATGGCGGAGACGACGCTGGGCGTGGCGTTCGCGCCGGTGTTCACCGGCATCTCGGTCGACGTGGTCGACCCGGACGAGCTGGAGGCGGGCCGCCGTGCCGTGCCCGTGCCGCCGGACAGCCCGAACGCGCGGGCGTTCCCGCTGCTCGGGCCGCCCCTGCCGGGGCTGGAGGTACAGGTCGTGGACGACTCGGGCGCGGTGCGCGGCGAACGCGAGGTCGGGCAGCTGCGGGTCCGCGGCGAGGCCGTGACGCCCGGCTACCTCACCGTGGACGGGCCGCGCGCCACGCAGGACGCCGACGGGTGGCTCGACACCGGCGACGAGGGGTACGTGGTGGACGGCCAGGTCGTCGTCTGCGGGCGGCGCAAGGACGTGATCATCATGGGTGGGCGCAACATCTACCCCACGGACATCGAGCGCGCGGCGACCGCGGTGGAGGGCGTGCGCGCGGGCAACGCGGTGGCCGTGCGGCTGGACGCGGGCACGCGGCGCGAGCGGTTCGCCGTGGTGGTCGAGTCGAAGCTGGCCGGCGAGGACGCGGCGGTGCGCGCGTTGAGCAGGGAGATCAGCGCGCGGGTCGTGGACGCGGTCGGGCTGCGGCCGTTCTCGGTGGTGGTGCTCAAGCCGGGCAGCCTGCCGAAGACGCCGTCCGGCAAGCTGCGCCGCTCGGCCGCCGCGTCCCTGGTGCCCGCCGGCTGACGTGGGCGCGCCGGGCGCTCAGTGGAACCGGTTCTGGGCGGCTTCCAGGCCGAACTCCAGCAACGCCTCCACGGCGTCGGCCGTCCGGTCCAGCTCCAGCGCCAGCTCCTTGCGCTCCACCGGCGAGAAGTCCCGCAGCACGTAGTCCGCCGGGTCCATCCGACCCGGCGGCCGGTCCACCCCGAACCGCACCCGGTGGTAGTCCTTGGTGCCCAGCGACTTCGTGATCGACCGCAGGCCGTTGTGCCCGTTCTCGCCGCCGCCGAGCTTGAGCCGCACGGCGCCGAACGGCAGGTCCAGCTCGTCGTGCACGACGATGATCGACGACGGCGGCGTCTTGTAGAACTTCGCCGTGCCCGCTACGGGGCCGCCGGAAGTGTTCATGTAGCCGCGCGGCTTCGCCAGCACCACCCGGCGGCCCGCCAGCCTGCCCTCGACCACCTCGGCGCCGCCCTTGTGCGCCTTGAACTTCCCGCCCACGCGGGCGGCCAGCACGTCCAGCACGAGGAAGCCGACGTTGTGCCGGTTGCCCTCGTACTTGGGGCCGGAGTTGCCCAGCCCGACGACCAGGGCGACGTCATCGACCACGGAACCGCAACTCCTGCTCCAGCTCGTCCAACAAGGCGTCCACCGCGCGCACCTGGTAGCCGCGGCGCAGCCCGGACGTGGTGCTGAACCGCGTGTGGCGCACCTCGCTCGAGGTCATCCGGCCCCGGCCGTCCAGCGCCGCGGCGGCCCGGCCGAGGAACGCGTCGACTTCGCCGCGATCGTAGCCGTTCGGGGAGCGGGGCAGCTTCACCGCCAGCAGCGCCTCGCCGGTCTGCAACGTCGTCGGCGGCACGTGGCCCGTCCGGAGCTGGTGCTCGCACGCCGCCAGGAAGTCGTCCACGGTCCGCTGGTCGTAGCCGCCGGCGATCTCCGTGAACGCGACCGCGCGCACCTGGTCGGGGTGCAGCCGGGTGCGGCCGGCGAGCGCGTCGGCGATGCGCAGCACGAACGCGTCCACCTGCGCCGGGTCGTAGCCCTTGCCCCGCCGGCGGGGGAACCGGGTGGCGCGCACCTGCGCCGGGCTCAGGAACGGGAACGGCACGCCGCCCCAGCCGTGCGGCGGGGGTGGCGTGCCGTTCGAGTTGCCCGACGTGATGGGCTCAGCCTTCTTCGGTGGCCTCGGCCTCGGTGGCCGCCTCGCCGGTGTCGCCGTCCAGCTCGGCGGCGGTCGGCGCGGCGTTCACCGCGAGGACCAGCGCGTCCGCGTCGGTCACCAGGGTGGCGCCGGCGGGCAGGGTCAGGTCCGAGGCGTGGATCTGGGTGCCGGCCTCCAGGCCCTCGACGGAGACCTCGACCTGCTCGGGGATCTTCAGCGCGTCGGCCTCCACCTGGACGGTGGTGAGGTCCTGGGTGAGCAGGGTCGCCGCGGCCGGGTCGCCGGTGACGACGATCGGCACCTCGACGGTGACCTTCTCGCCCCGCTGCACCAGCAGCAGGTCGACGTGCTCGATGTAGTTCTTGATGGGGTGCGTGGTGACGGTCTTGGTCAGCGCCAGCTCGGTCGAGGACTCGATGTCCAGCGTGAGAACTGCGTTGTGACCGTGCTCGCGGACAACACGGGCGAACTCGAGCGCCGGCAGGGCCAGGTGCTTCGGGTCGGAACCGTGGCCGTAGAGCACCGCGGGGATCTTGCCGGCGCGGCGGGTGCGGCGGGCGGCGCCCTTGCCGAACTCGGTGCGCTGCTCTGCGGCGAGACGGACCTCGGACACGGTGGGGCTCTCCTAACGGTCTGGCCTGGTAAACGTCGGCGGGTACGTCGGGCGGGGCGAAGCGGGGGCGGCCTGCGGCGGCGGGCGGCGCGGAGGGTGAACACGCGCGGCATCACAACCGCCGCGTCGATCACGCCGAGCGTGATGCTCGCCCTCGCCGAGGCAACCTAACCAGTGTAGGCCGATCCGGCGGACTGGGCCTAATCGGGGGTTCGTTCCCCGCCCGGCGGCCCGGCGAACGCGGAAGCCCGGCACACCGCGGGGGCGTGCCGGGCCTCGGTGCGAGCGGTCAGGCGTTGCCGTCGAACAGGGACGTCACCGAGCCGTCCTCGAAGACCTCCTGGATCACGCGTGCCAGCAGCGGCGCGATCGGCAGCACGGTCATCGCGTCGAACCGCTTCTCCGCCGGGATCGGGAGGGTGTCGGTGAACACGACCTCGCGGGCGCCGCAGTCGCGCAGCCGCTCCACGGCCGGGCCGGACAGCACCGGGTGGGTGGCCGCGATGACCACGTCCGACGCGCCCTCGGCGAGCAGCTGCTCCACCGCCTTGGTGATCGTCCCGCCGGTGTCGATCATGTCGTCGATCACCACGCACAGCCGGCCCTCGACCTGGCCGACCACCCGGTTGGCCACGACCTCATTCGGCCGCAGCGGGTCGCGGGTCTTGTGGATGAACGCGATCGGGCAGCCGCCGAGGGTGTCCGCCCACTTCTCGGCCAGCTTGGTGCGGCCGGCGTCGGGGGAGACGACGGTGATGTCGCGGCCCGCGTACTTGTCCCGGATGTGCTCGGCCAGCAGCGGCATGGCCCACAGGTGGTCCACCGGGCCGTCGAAGAAGCCCTGGATCTGCGCGGTGTGCAGGTCCACGGCCACCAGCCGGTCCGCGCCCGCGGTCTTGAACAGGTCCGCCACCAGGCGCGCCGAGATCGGCTCGCGGCCGCGGTGCTTCTTGTCCTGCCGCGCGTACGGGTAGAACGGCATGATCACGGTGATGCGCTTCGCGGACGCCCGCTTCAGCGCGTCCACCATGATCAGCTGCTCCATCAGCCACTGGTTGATGGGCGCGCAGTGGGACTGGATGACGAAGGCGTCGCAGCCGCGCACGCTCTCCTCGAACCGCACGAAGATCTCGCCGTTGGCGAAGTCGTACGCCGACTGGGGCGTCACCGACACGTTCAGGTGCTTGGCGACCTGCTCGGTCAGCTCGGGGTACGCCCGCCCGCCGAAGAGCATCAGGTTCTTCTTGGGTGTCCCGGCCATCGTGGGGTTCACGTCAGCGCCCTTCATCGGTTGTACCTGCATTCTCGGGCGTCAGAGCACGTTCCGCCGCCTCGGCCGAGGACGTCCCCGGCCGGCGGGACAGCACCCAGCGGTCCAGGTTGCGCTGCGGCCCGCCGGACACGGCGAGCGCGCCGGGCGGCACGTCGCGCCGCACCACGGTCCCCGCGCCGGTGTACGCGCCGTCACCGACCGTGACGGGGGCGACGAACATGTTGTCCGAACCGGTGCGGCAGTACGACCCGATCGTGGTGCGGTGCTTGTTCACGCCGTCGTAGTTCACCGTGACGCTGGCCGCGCCGATGTTGGAGTTCTCGCCGATGGTGGCGTCGCCGATGTAGCTCAGGTGCGGGATCTTGCTGCCCGCGCCGATGTCGGAGTTCTTCGTCTCGACGAACGTGCCGATCTTGCCGCCGTCGCCGAGCCGGGTGCCCGGCCGCAGGTAGGCGAACGGGCCGACGGACGCGCCCGGCCCGATCTCCGCGCCCGACCCGTGGGTGCGCACGACGGTCGCGCCCGGCCCGACCACGCATGCCGACAGCGTGGTGTCCGGTCCGACGACCGCGCCCTCGCCGACCGTGGTGCCGGCCTTGAGCTGCACGTTCGGCTCGACCAGCACGTCGCGGTCCAGCCGCACGTCGGCGTCCAGCCACGTGGTGGCCGGGTCCACGACGGTCACGCCGGAGCGCATGGCCCGCTCCACCAGCCTGCGGTTCAGCTCCGCGCCCAGCCTGGCGAGCTGCACGCGGTCGTTCACGCCCTCGACCAGCCAGGCGTCCTCGGTGACGAGCGCGCCCACGCGCCGGCCGTCGCCGCGCGCGATGGTCAGCACGTCGGTCAGGTACAGCTCGCCCTGGGCGTTGTCGGTGGACAGCCGGGACAGCCCGTCGCGCAGCACGGCCGCGTCGAAGGCGTACACCCCGGAGTTGATCTCGGTGATGGCCCGCTGCTCCGGCGTGGCGTCCTTCTGCTCGACGATGGCCTCGACCGAGCCGTCCGCCGACCGCACGATCCGCCCGTACCCGGTCGGGTCGGCCACCACGGCGGTCAGCACGGTCACGGCGTTGCCGCGCGCGCCGTGCTCGGCCAGCAGGCCGCGCAGCGTGTCCGCGTCCAGCAGCGGCACGTCGCCGTAGGTCACCACGACCGTGCCGCCGAGGTCCGCGGGCAGCTCGGCCAGCCCGCAGCCGACCGCGTGCCCGGTGCCCTTCTGCTCCTCCTGCACCGCCACGGTGACCTTGCGGTCCAGCGCGGTGGACAGGCCGTCGAGGTGCTCGGCGACCGCGGCGCGGCCGTGGCCGACGACGACGGCCAGGTGGTCCGGTCCGGTCCCGGCGGCGGCACGCACGGCGTGCTCCACCAGGGAGCGGCCCGCGATCCGGTGCAACACCTTCGGGGTGGCTGAGCGCATGCGGGTGCCTTCACCCGCTGCGAGGACGATCGTGCTGACTGGGGTGGGGACACCCTCGAGCATCAGCGCTCTCCCTAGCTGAGTGCGTGCCTTCAGCGGGAGGGGCCTGGCTTCCCGCCAGGTGCCGATACTAAGCCTCCGAGGAGGGCTCGCCCGCCACGGCCGCAACCTGGCAGCCACCTCGGCGCTTCGCCGCGTACATCGCCGAGTCGGCTCGGGCCAGCGCCGCGTGGGCCGACTCGCGCGGCCGCACGGAGATCACGCCCACCGACAGCGTGACGCCCCTGGACAGGTCGGATGGCAGGCCGGCGACCGCCTCCACGGCCCGGCCGAGGGCCGCCTCGGCGGCGTGCAGGGGCGCGCCGGGCAGCAGCACGACGAACTCGTCGCCGCCGTAGCGGGCCACCAGGTCGTCGCCCCGCAGCGCCTGCCGCAGTGTGCTCGCAATCACGCGCAGCACGTCGTCGCCCTCGGCGTGCGAGTGCTTGTCGTTGACGACCTTGAACCCGTCCAGGTCGACCAGGGCGATGGACATCGGGTGGGTCTGCGCGTTGATCAGCGCGGCGAGCCGGTCGTCCAGCGCGCGCCGGTTCGGCAGCCCGGTCAGCGGGTCCTGCAACGCCTGCTGCGCGATCGCGCCGTGCGCGCGCGTCAGCCGCTCGTGGTCGCGCCGGGTGAGCAGGGTGGCGGTGCGGGCCTCCTGCATCAGCCACAGCTCCACCTCCAGCGCGTTGGCGTAGGTCTGCAACGCCGAGATCGTGCGTTCGCCGTGCGGGCCGGACATGCGGGCGTACTCGCGGGTCAGGCACAGCATCAGGGTGGGCTCGGAGGTGTCGCGCTCCAGCCGCTCGCGGGCGTCGTGCAGCACCTGGAGCGCCTGCTGCGGCAGCTCCTCCATCTCCAGGCAGCGGGCCAGCGCGATCGACACGATGATCAGCTCGCGGGCGTACATGGCCAGCTCGCGCAGGCTCCACAGCCGCGCGATGTGCTCCGCGCCGGGCTTGGCCAGGGCGTGCGCCGCGCCGATCACCGGCACCTGCTCGGCGGCGCTGCGGTCGCGCCTGCCGGGGTGCAGCGACTCGCGGAACGGGCCCTCGACGGCCGTGGCGATGGCCGACGCGGTGGTGAACCGGTCGGCCGCCTCCTCGAAGTTGTCCACGCGCTCCAGCCGCAGGCCCCAGCCGATGAGCAGCCGGGTGCGGTTGACCAGGTGGACGTAGATCTGGTGCGGGTTGGCGCTGTCCCGGATCGCGTTGTGCGCCCGCGCCAGCACCTCGTCCGCCATCTCGTAGACGCCCAGCTGGGTGAGCACCAGCCCGGTCGACTGCAACGAGGACGCGAGCAGCCGGTCCCACGTGCGCTTGTCGAGCATCGGGTCCGGGGTGAGGTCCTCCTCCAGCATCGCGAGGCCGCTCGCGACCTCGGTCAGCGCCTTGTCCTCGAACCCGCCCAGCAGGTAGCGGCGGCCGCGCAGGGCGTGCGCCTCGGCCTCCAGCACCAGCAGGCCGTGCCGGCGGCAGTGCACGAGCATCTCGTCCAGGATCGGGTCGGACGTGTCCACGAGGCCGGGGGTGACGATCCGGACCACCGCGGCCGCGCGCAGGAGCTGGCCGACGATCCGGGGCTCGCCGCGCCCCTGCGCCTCGGCCAGGATCTCGTCGACCTCCCGCGCGGCGTCGAGCTGGTCGGGCAGGTGGCTGCTCTGGGCCACGGCCACGAGCTCGCTCGCGCGGCCGACCAGCCACGCGTCGGACATCTCGTGGAGCGCCGGCCCCACGATGCCCTGCTCGTCGACCGCTTCCTCGTGCAGCGACTCACACCCCCATGCAGACGCAGGGCGACCGGGGCCCTTCGTGGCCCGGCCCCTCGCTCCGCCACCAGGATTCGAACCTGGACCATCGGAACCAAAATCCGAGGTGCTGCCTTTACACCATGGCGGAACGGCCGGGGCTCGCCCCGACCGCGCGAACACATGTTGTCACGAGTGCCGCTCGGAGGTCAGCACCACCACTCAAGTGGCGGCAACCACTCGGTAATTCGATCATGACGGAGAGTGTTTTCGCAGGCAGTGGCCTTGCGTGACGCGCGTCATGTCACCGGCGGCTGAACTCGGGTCGGTGTCGTGGCAACGCTGAGTGGTGCCCGGAAGAGGCTCTCGAAGACAATTTCGGGCGTAACCATCACACGGTAAACTACTTGCTGTAGTCGATCGGGCACGTGCGGACGCCCTGGCGGTGTCATCGAATCGCCTCGACGGAGTCGAGGAAATCGGTCAGCGCGCGGTCGTAGGACTCGGGGTCCACGTTCCAGGCCGCCGTGTGCTCGGCGGCCGGCACCTCGACGTACCTCAGCGGCCAGTCGAGCCGGCCCGCCGCGGCGGCCAGGTCGCGCGACGCCTGCACCGGCACGGTGCCGTCCGCGCCGCCGTGGAACAGCAGCGTCGGCGGCCGGCGCGCGGGCGGGTTGACGGCCAGGTCGAAGCGGTCGAACTCCAGGTCGGCCCGCCAGTCCGAGACCAGCTCCGCGATCGGCACGAGCTGCTCCGGCACGCCCCGGTTGCGCGACTGCAGCTCCAACGTCCCGGTCCAGCTCACCACGGGCGCGTCGAGCACCGCGGCGACCACGTCGCCCGCGTTCGCCGACCGGCCCAGGAACTGGCCGACGATCGCGCCGCCCATGGACCACCCGTAGAGCACCACGTCGCGCGCGCCGTGCTCCTTGGCGTACCGCACGGCGGCCTCCACGTCCCGCCACTCGGTGTCGCCCAGGTGGTAGAGCCCGTCGGGGGAGCGGGGCGCGCCCTCGTCGTTCCGGTACGTCACGGCCAGAACGGGTAGCCCGAGGTCGTGCAGCGCAGGCATGACCCGCAGGGCCTCGGCCCTCGTGCCACCCCGACCGTGGACCGCCACCACCCAGGTGGCGGACGTCGCGGGCACCAACCAGGCGGGCGCGTCACCCAGTTCGGTGGGGATCCGCACGTCCGTGTAGGGCAGGTCGTGCGCGGTGGCGGGGTCCGTGCTCCACACCGCCGTCTCCAGCCGGACGTGCGTGCCGTCCGGGGGCGCGGTGCCCTGGAGCTCGCGGACCACCGTGCCCTCCGACCGGTGGGTCACCGGGCCGACCTTCGCGCCGCCGCCCGGCCAGACCAGGCCCCACGTGCCGGGCAGCACCGTGATCCTGGACTCCGTCAGCGAGACGGTCCCGGACGCGGACGAGATGACCGTGTCGGGGTAGCCCGGACGGGCGTTCTCCGGTTCCAGCAGCTGACCGCTGTAGTACCAGCCGAACCCCAGCAGGCCCCCGCTGAGCAGCAGGAACACCACCGTGAACGTGACGAGCGCGATCCGCGTGCGACGGCGGCCGCGGACGTTCGGAGACCCCATCACCGAATGATGCGCCGGCCGTGATCGACACGCCCGACTTCCTGAGAACACGCCGTGATTTCCGCTCCGGCTATGGCGGGACGAGGTTCCCGCAACTTACGCTGCCGTAAGTTACGGTTCCGTAGGTAGCCCCGATACACAACGAGGTACATGTATGACCAGCACCCTGGAGAGTCGGTCCACGCCGCAAGGTCCGGAGGATCGCGGACCCAAGCCGATGATCGAAGGACGACGGGGACACGTCGAGCAGTTCGGCGTGTACGTGTTCGTCATCGTGCCGTTCCTGGCTCTGCTCGCGGCCGTTCCGTTCGCCTGGGGCTGGGGGCTGGGCTGGGTCGACGTCGCGCTCTTCGTCGCGTTCTACTACCTGTCCGGCCTCGGCGTGACGATCGGCTACCACCGGTACTTCACGCACGGCTCGTTCAAGGCCAACCGCCCGCTCAAGATCGCGCTGGCCATCGCGGGCAGCATGGCGCTGCAGGGACCGGTGATCGTCTGGGTCGCCGACCACCGCCGCCACCACGCGTTCTCCGACCGCGAGGGCGACCCGCACTCGCCGTGGCTGTTCGGCACCGGCCCGGTCGCGCTGGCCAAGGGCTTCTGGCACGCCCACATGGGCTGGCTGTTCGAGCGTGACAAGACCAACGCCAAGCGCTTCGCGCCGGACCTGCTGGCCGACAAAGACCTGGTCCGGGTCGACAACCTGTTCTGGCTCTGGACCACGATCAGCCTGCTCGCGCCCGGCGTGCTCGGCGGCCTGATCACCATGTCGTGGGCCGGCGCGCTGTCGGCGTTCTTCTGGGCGGGCCTCGTGCGGGTGGCGTTCCTGCACCACGTGACGTGGTCGGTCAACTCGATCTGCCACATGGTGGGCGACCGCCCGTTCGCCGCGCGCGACCGCTCGGCCAACGTCTGGGCGCTGGCGATCCTGAGCTTCGGCGAGTCGTGGCACAACCTGCACCACGCCGACCCGACGTGCGCGCGGCACGGCGTCAAGCGCGGGCAGATCGACACCTCGGCCCGGCTGATCTGGCTGTTCGAGAAGTTCGGCTGGGCGACCAACGTGCGCTGGCCGAACCAGCAGCGACTGGCCCGCATCAGCGCCAAGAAGTAGCTCCCGGAGCAGGTCTTCCGGATCGACCCACCTGCCCCTCGCGGTCCACGCGGGGGGCAGGTGTTTAGGGTGGTTGAGGTGGCGGGGAGACGGCGTGGCGACGGGGCACCGGTGCCGCGCGTGCGGATGACGGGCAAGGAGCGGCGCGAGCAACTGCTCGACGTGGCCCGCGCGTTGTTCGCCGAGAAGGGTTTCGAGGTCACCTCCATCGAGGAGATCGCGCACCGGGCGGGCGTGTCCAAGCCCGTGGTGTACGAGCACTTCGGCGGCAAGGAGGGCATCTACGCGGTCGTGGTGGACCGCGAGATGCAGTACCTGATGGACCACATCGTCAACGCGCTGTCCGGCGGGCACCCGCGGGAGCTGCTGGAGCAGGCGGCGTGCGCGTTGCTCGACTACATCGAGGGCTCGACGGACGGCTTCCGGATCCTGGTGCGGGACTCGCCCGTGGCGTCGTCCACCGGCACGTTCTCGTCGTTGCTGAACGACATCGCGTCCCAGGTCGAGTCGATCCTCGGCCTGCACTTCTCGCGCCAGGGCTACGACCGCAAGCTGGCCGCGCTGTACGCGCAGGCCCTGGTGGGCATGGTGGCGCTGACGGGCCAGTGGTGGCTGGAGGTCCGCAAGCCGAAGAAGGACGAGGTGGCCGCCCACCTGGTCAACCTGGCCTGGAAGGGCCTGTCCCACATGGACCACAAACCCCGCCTCCGCACCCGCTGACCCCCACACGCGCGTGTCCTACGTCCGCGTCACGCGTGTCCTACGTCCGGAACACCCGAGTTGAACGTTCGGAACGCCGCTGGTTGTCCTGAGCGTTCAACTCGGGGTACGCGAACGTAGGACACGCGCGTTCTGGACGTGGGACACGCGCGGTGGGTCAGGTGGGGTTGGTCAGGCGGAGGATCTTGTCGTCGGTGCCGTTCGAGGTGGTCAGGTAGAGCGAGCCGTCGGGGGACAGCTCGGCGCCGCGCAGGCGGCCGTAGGCGCCGTCCAGCTCCGGCGGGATGGCGACGGAGTGCACGCCGCCCTCCTGGGTCACGGTGAACAGCAGCAGCTTCGCGCCCTTCAGCGCGGTCACGGCCAGCACGCCGTTCAGCGCGCCCCACTGCTCGCCCACCAGGAACGCGGCGTCGCAGATCGCCTCCGTCGGCGAGCCGGACGACCACGCGGCGGGCACGGCGTCCGGGAACCGCTCCAGGTCCGTCATCGGCACGTCCTCGTCGTACCCGCCGACCGTGCCGCCCCGCGACGGGTCCCACCCGTAGTTCCCGCCCGCCTTCAGCACGTTCACCTCGTCGTCCGTGGACGGCCCGTGCTCGGCGGTGAACACCATCCCGTCCTGCCGCACGGCCACGCCCTGCACGTTGCGGTGCCCGTAGGTGTAGATCCGGTCCCCGAACGGGTTGCCCGCCACGCCCTCGCCGGTGGCGAGGTCCACCCGCAGCACCTTGCCGCCCAGGCTGGACCGGTCCTGTGGGACGTCGCCCCGCGCCGTGTCACCGGTCCCGACCAGCAAGTTGCCGTCGCGGTCCAGCGCCATCCGGCACCCCGAGTGCCGCCCGCTCGGCGAGCTCGGCAGGCCCGCCAGCAGCGGGTCCTTCACCCGGGTCGCCCTGGTCCCGTCCAGCTCCCACGTCACCAGCCGCACGTCCGACGCGGTGTTGGCGCACGTGGTGAACCGGCGGCTGGTGGCGAAGTCCGGGTGCACGACCAGGCTCATCAGCCCGCCCTCGCCCCGCGCCACCACGTCGCCCAGGTCGGCCTCGACGTCGGTCACCTGCCCGTCCGGCGCGACCAGCGCGATCCGCCCCGGCCGCTGCGGCACGAGCAGCCGCCCGTCGGGCAGGAAGCCCACGTCCCACGGGTGGCTCAGCCCGTCCGCGACGACGTCCACCCGCAGCCCCGCGGGTGTCGTCGTGGCCGGGGCGGTGCCACCCGCGCCCTCCGCCGAACACCCGCCCAGCACGAGCGCCGCGACGGCGGCGAACCCGACAAAACGACGCATGTCCCCCAGCATGTCAACCCCCATGTGTAGTCCACGTACACGTGCCCGGCGTCGGCAACGGGCGCTCGACCGTCGAGGCCCGGCGGCGGGCCGCCCCCGAATCCCCCCGCGCCCGGACGAGTCCCCACCCCCATCACACCGGCCGGCACGGTCGCCCGCACCACCCTGCCGCAACCCGTTCGGGTGATTCACCCCGCCCCGCGCGCACGCCCGGTCACGCTTCGTCCACCCCCAGCGTGGCGCGCCCGTCAACCGGATTGCCGACCGGCCGCGACGACCCCCCGACGACCGGTCCGCGGTCGGGAGTCGGCCGAAATCACGGGGCACCCCGGCCGGGAGGGCCGTAGGCTGGCAGCCGAGAACCCCTCCGGTGGACGTTCGGTCCCGGGCAGGGGTCTGTCCGCGTTTGATCCCGGGGAGCCACCGCAATGCCCCAGCCCGGCCCGCTGTCCGGCCTGCTGACCGCCGTCCTGCCCGACAAGGCGCTGCGCGCCCTCGCCGACTCGGTCGGCGTGCCCGACCTGGAACTGGAAGGCCCGCCCGCGGCCCGACCGCTGGTCGCCGCGGCCCTGGCGAACAGCGCGCCCGTGCTCGCGGTCACGGCGACCGGCCGCGAGGCCGACGACCTGCGGGCCGTGCTGTGCGACCTCCTCGGCGCGGAGCAGGTGGCCCTGTTCCCGTCCTGGGAGACGCTGCCGCACGAGCGGCTGTCGCCCCGGGCCGACACGGTCGGCGCGCGGCTGGAGGTGCTGCGCCGCCTGGCCCACCCCGACGGCGCGCCGCTCAAGGTCGTCGTCACCACGGTCCGCAGCCTGATCCAGCCGATGGCCCCCGGCCTGGGCGACCTGGAGCCGGTGCACCTGGCCGTCGGCTCGGAGCACGACTTCGAGGCGCTCCTGGTCAACCTCGCCGAGATCGCCTACACCCGCGTCGACATGGTCGAGAAGCGCGGCGAGTTCGCGGTCCGCGGCGGCATCCTGGACGTGTTCCCGCCGACCGCCGAGCACCCGCTGCGGGTCGAGTTCTGGGGCGACGAGGTCAGCGAGATCCGCCCCTTCTCCGTCGCCGACCAGCGGTCGCTGCCGCAGGAGGTGGCCGCGTTCACCGCCCCGCCGTGCCGCGAACTGCTGCTCACCGAGCGGGTCCGGGAGAGGGCGGCGGCGCTCGCCGAGGAGCACGCCGCCGACGCGCACCTGCACGAGATGCTGGACAAGATCGCGTCCGGCATCCCCACCGAGGGCATGGAGGCCCTCATCCCGGCCCTGTGCGAGGGCGAGCTGCAACTGCTCACCGACGTCGTCCCGGCGGGCACGCACGTGGTGCTCAACGACCCGGAGAAGATCCGCGCCCGCGCCCACGACCTGGTGCGCACCGGCCAGGAGTTCCTGGAGGCGTCGTGGATGGCCGCGGCCGGCGGCGGCAGGGCCCCGATCGACCTCGGCGCGTCGGCCTACCGCGGTCTCGCCGAGGTCGCCACCGCGGCCAGGGCCAAGGACCGGCCGTGGTGGACGCTCAGCCAGCTCACCACGGAGGGCTCGGACGTGCTCCGGCTGGAGCTGAAGCACGTCGAGGCGTACCAGGGCGACATCGCGCGGGCGTTCGCCGACCTGCGCGCCCACACCGCGTCCGGCGGCACGGCGGTGCTCGTCGTCCCCGGCGCGGGCACCGCGCAGCGCGCCACCGAGCAGCTCCGCGAGGCCGACGTGAACGTCGTGCTCCGGGACGTCCTCGACACCGCCCCGAAGAAGGGCGCCGTCACGGTCGTGCGCGGCGCGCTGGAAGACGGCTTCTCGCTGCCCGAGCTGGCCCTGGTCGTGCTCACCGAGACCGACCTCACCGGCGGCCGGCACGGCACGTCCACCAAGGACATGCGCCGCATGCCCAGCCGCCGCCGCAACGCCGTCGACCCGCTCGCCCTCAAGGCGGGCGACTACGTGGTGCACGAGCAGCACGGCATCGGCAAGTACGTCGAGATGGTGCAGCGCACCGTGGCCGGCGCGACCCGCGAGTACCTGGTGCTGGAGTACGGCTCCAGCAAGCGCGGCCAGCCCGGCGACCGCCTGTTCGTGCCGACCGACCAGCTGGACGAGGTGTCCCGCTACGTCGGCGGCGAGCTGCCCACGCTGAACAAGCTCGGCGGCAGCGACTGGAAGAACACCAAGGCCAAGGCCCGCAAGGCGGTCAAGCAGATCGCGGCCGAGCTGGTGCAGCTCTACGCCGCCCGCCAGGCCGCGCCCGGTCACGCGTTCGCGCCGGACACGCCGTGGCAGCGGGAGCTGGAGGACGCGTTCCCGTTCACCGAGACCGTGGACCAGATGGCGGCCATCGACGAGGTCAAGGCCGACATGGAGCGCACGGTCCCGATGGACCGGGTGATCTGCGGCGACGTCGGCTACGGCAAGACGGAGATCGCGGTGCGGGCGGCGTTCAAGGCCGTGCAGGACGGCAAGCAGGTCGTGGTGCTCGTGCCGACCACGCTGCTCGCCCAGCAGCACCTGAACACGTTCACCGAGCGGATGCGCGCGTTCCCGGTGACGATCAAGGGGCTGTCCCGGTTCACCGACCCGCAGGAGGCCGAGCAGACGGTCAACGGCCTCGCCGACGGCGAGGTGGACATCGTCATCGGCACGCACCGGCTGCTCCAGAAGGGCCTGCGCTACAAGGACCTCGGCCTGGTGATCGTGGACGAGGAGCAGCGCTTCGGCGTCGAGCACAAGGAGCACATCAAGGCGCTGCGCACGCACGTGGACGTGCTCACGATGTCCGCGACGCCCATCCCGCGCACCCTGGAGATGTCGCTCGCGGGCATCCGCGAGATGTCCACCATCCTCACCCCGCCCGAGGAGCGGCACCCGATCCTGACCTACGTCGGCGCGTACGACGACAAGCAGGTCGCCGCCGCCATCCGCCGCGAGCTGCTGCGCGACGGCCAGGTGTTCTACGTGCACAACCGGGTGTCGTCCATCGAGCGCGCCGCCCGGCACCTGCGCGAGCTGGTCCCCGAGGCGCGGGTGATCACCGCGCACGGCCAGATGAACGAGGACCGCCTGGAGAAGATCATCCAGGGCTTCTGGGAGAACGAGTACGACGTGCTCGTCTGCACCACGATCGTGGAGACCGGCCTGGACATCTCCAACGCCAACACCCTCATCGTGGAGCGCGGCGACCTGCTCGGCCTGGCCCAGCTCCACCAGCTGCGCGGGCGCGTCGGCCGCGGCCGGGAACGCGGCTACGCCTACTTCCTCTATCCGCCCGAGGCGCCGCTGACCGAGACCGCGCACGACCGGCTGGCCACGATCGCACAGAACACCGAGCTGGGCGCGGGCATGGCGGTGGCCATGAAGGACCTGGAAATCCGCGGCGCGGGCAACATCCTCGGCGCGGAGCAGTCCGGCCACATCGCGGGCGTCGGCTTCGACCTGTACGTGCGGCTGGTCGGCGAGGCCGTGGAGGCGTTCCGCAGGCACGCGGGCGCGGACGGCGAGGCCGAGGAGGAGCTGGCCGAGGTCCGCGTCGACCTGCCGGTGGACGCGCACATCCCGCACGACTACGTGCCCGGCGAGCGGCTGCGGCTGGAGGCGTACCGCAAGATCGCCGCGGCGGCGGACGGGGACGCGTTGCAGGCCGTGTGGGACGAGCTGAAGGACCGCTACGGCACGCCGCCGCTGCCCGTCGAACGGCTGCTCGCGGTCGCCCGGTTCCGGCAGACGTGCCGGGCGCACGGCGTCACGGAGGTCGCCACGCAGGGCGCGACGATCCGGTTCGCGCCGCTGGAGCTGAAGGACAGCCAGCTCGTGCGGCTGCGCCGGCTGTTCCCCAAGGCGGTCTACAAGCAGACCGCCCGCACGGTGAGCGTGCCTAGGCCGACCGAGGGCGCGGCCGGCGGCCGGATGGGCGCACCGCAGTTGCGCGACCAGGAGCTGCTGGACTGGTGCGCGCACTTCCTGGAGTCTCTGGCGGGGACTCCCGTGAGCGGCGTCACGAGGACGTGAGAAGGTACTGGTCGTGAGGACTCTGCAGAAGCGCTTCACCCTGATCGGCGCGGCGGTCGCACTGCTCGTGGCGGGCTGCGGCACCGGACCGGGCCACGTGGGCTCGGCCGCGATCGTCGGCGACACCGTGCTGCCGCTGGAGCAGGTGCAGCAGCGCCTGGACGTCGTGCTCAAGAAGGAGCCCGAGGCCCGGAAGCTGCACGACCAGCGCAAGCTCGACCAGGTCGCGCGGCAGCTCGTGACCCTGGGCGTGCAGCACGAGCTGATCGAGCAGGCCGCGCGCCGCGAGGGCGTGACCGTGTCCGAGGAGGCCGTGACCGAGTCGGTCGAGCAGGCCGGCGGCGCGGAGCTGGCCTCGCAGAACACCGTGTACGACGCGGCGACCTTCCGGGAGCGCGCCAAGGACCAGTTGCTGCTGGTCGAGCTGGCGCGCAAGTACGTGGACCGGATGGAGGTCACGTTCGACTACTTCTTCACCAAGGACAACGCCGAGGCCGTCGACAAGGCCAAGCAGGTCGCGGCGAACCCGGCGAAGATGGCCGAGTTCATCGCCGACGCCCCGCAGGGCACGCAGGGCCAGGCGCTGTCCAAGGAGGGCCAGCGGGTGCGCTCGGCCGAGTCGCCGCAGGCCGCCCAGTCGCCGCTGTTCGGCGTGCCGGCGGGCACCGTCGTGGCGTTCGCGCCGGACCCGAGCAGCGCGCAGTGGATCGTCGCGTACGTGACCGACCGCAAGACCGACGTGCGGGCGTCCGGCGAGTCGTCCACCGAGCAGCTGACGCCGCAGCTGCTGGAGCAGATCGGCCTGCGGCTCGTGCAGACGCTGGCCGGCGACCCGGAGATCCGGGTCAACCCCCGCTACGGGCTGTGGGACGACACGGCCATCTCCCTCGCGCCCAGCGAGGGCGAGCTGAGCGGCTACCGGGCGACGGTCCGCCAGACGTCGCCGTGACCGTTGTCGTCGTAGGCGCCACCCCCGTCCTGCCCGCCGCCGCGCTGCCCGCCCTGCGGGGCGCGGCGGCGGTGTACGCGGGGGAGGGCGTGGACGCCGCGCAGTGGTCGGCCGAGCCCGCGTCCGCGTTCACGGCGGGTCCCTCGGTCGTCCTGATCACCACGAACCCCGACGAGCCGGCCGCCCGCGCGCTGGTGGCGGCGGGGTCGGAGGTGATCCGCACGCCGGCCGCGCCGCTGCTGGACGCGGCGGCCGTGATGGACCGCCTCCGCTCGCCCGGCGGGTGCCCGTGGGACGCCGAACAGGACCACAAGTCGCTGCGCCAGTACCTCGTGGAGGAGACCTACGAGCTGCTGGAGGCCATCGAGGACGGCGACCGGGCGGCGATGCGCGAGGAGCTGGGCGACGTGCTGCTCCAGGTGCTGTTCCACGCGCGGATCGCGGCCGAGGACGCCGAGGAGCCGTTCGGCATCGACGAGGTGGCGGGCGACCTGGTGGCCAAGCTGGTGGGCCGCCACCCGCACGTGTTCGCGGGCCACGACCCGGCCGTGCACGACGCCACGTCGCAGCAGCACCGGTGGGAAGAGCTGAAGCAGGTCGAGAAGCGGCGCGAGTCCAGCGTGGACGGCGTGGCGACCGGGCAGCCGGCAGTGGCGCTGGCCGGGAAGCTGGCGCAGCGGGTGGCGCGGGCCGGGTTCCCGGTGGACCTGCTGCCGGAGGGCGACGACACCGGCGCGACGCTGTTCGCCGTGGCGGCGCTGGCGAAGCTGGCGGGCGAGGACCCGGAGACGGAGCTGCGCGCGGTGGCGCGCCGGTTCGAGGCGAACGTGCGGGCGGCCGAGCGGTCCGCCCGCGCGGCCGGGGTCACCGCGATGGGCGCGGAGGACTGGCGGGCGCACTGGCCGGGCTGAGGCCCGAAGCCCGAGCCGGAGCCCGCCGCGGCGTGCGGCCCGCCGTGGGGCGGGTCGCGGTGGGGCGGGTCGCGGTGGGGCGGGTCGCGGTGTGCGGGCCGAGGCCCCCGGTCCGTGTGACCTGGCTCGTTGCGCCGAACCGGTGATCACGGCGGGCTCCGGACGCGATGCCGCAGCGACCCCGCCGGGGCACGTCGGGCGGGGGTGGTCGGCGCGCTAACGTCGAAGAGGTGACCCCGGCCTACCTCCGCTTTCCGCACCTGCACGGCAACCTCGTCACCTTCGTGGCCGAGGACGACGTCTGGCTCGCCCCGCTCGACGGCGGCCGGGCCTGGCGGGTGACCGCCGACCAGGTGCCCGTGACCTTCCCCCGCCTCGACCCGACCGGCACGTGGCTCGCCTGGACCAGCCGTCGCGACGGCGCGCCCGAGGTCCACCTGGCGCCGGTGGAGGGCGGCGAGGCCACCCGGCTCACCTACTGGGGCGACTACTCGACCTCCGTGCGCGGCTGGACGGCCGACGGCGAGGTCGTCGCCGTCACGTCCACCGGCCAGGCGTCGGGCAACCGGCAGTGGGCGCACGCCGTGCCCACCGACGGCGGCCCGGCGCGCAGGCTGCCGTTCGGCTGGGTGGACGACGTGTCGTTCGGGCCGTCCGGGCAGGTGGTCGTCACCTCCGTCTACCGCCACGACCCGGCCTGGTGGAAGCGCTACCGGGGTGGCGCGGCGGGCAAGCTCTGGGTGGACGCCGCGGGCGACGGCGGGTTCACCCGCATCCTGCCCGAGCTGACGTCCTCGCTGACCTCGCCGATGTGGATCGGCGACCGGATCGCGTTCCTGTCCGACCACGAGGGCGTCGGCAGCCTGTACTCCGTCCGCCCCGACGGGTCGGACCTGCGCCGCCACACCGAGCAGGAGTTCTACGCGCGGGTCGCGTCCAGCGACGGCACGCGGGTCGTCTGGCAGCACGCGGGCGAGCTGTGGGTCCTGGACCACCTGGACGCCGAGCCGCGCCGGCTGGACATCGCGCTCGGCGGCCCGCGCACGGCCCGCCGGCCCCGCCCCGTGTCGTCCCGGCCGGACGACTTCCACCCGGACAGGACCGGCCGCGCGAGCGTGGTCGAGGTGCGCGGCACCGTGCACTGGGTGACCCACCGGGACGGCCCGGCGCGCGCGTTGGCCGAGCGGCCCGGCGTGCGGGCCAGGCTGCCGCGCGTGGTCGGCGACACCGTGGTGTGGGTGACCGACGCGGACGGCGAGGAGGGCCTGGAGTTCGCGCCGGTCGGCGGCGTCGAGCCGGGCAACGAGCCGCGCCGCGTCGCGGTCGGCAGGCTCGGCCGGGTGCTGGAGCTGGTCGCCTCCCCGGACGGCCGGCGGCTCGCGGTCGCCACCCACGACGGCCGGCTGCTGCTGGTCGACGTCGAGTCCGGCGAGGTGCGCGAGGTCCTCGAGGAGGCGAACCCGCACGTCAGCGACCTGGCGTTCTCCCCGGACTCGAACTGGCTCGCCTGGTCGCACCCCGGGCCCCGGCCGTTGCAGCACATCCGGATGACCAACACCACCGACCTGTCCATCGTGGACGTGACGCCGCTGCGGTTCTCCGACTTCTCCCCGGCGTTCACCGAGGACGGCCGCTACCTGGCGTTCCTGTCGGTGCGCAGCTTCGACCCGGTGTACGACGCGCACGTGTTCGACCTGTCGTTCCCGACCGGCTGCCGCCCCTACCTGCTGCCGCTCGCCGCGACCACCCCGTCGCCCTTCGACCCGCTGCGGCTCGGCCGGCCGGTCGGCGACGACCCGTCGGACAAGGACAAGGAGAAGGACGAGGAGAACCCGATCACGGTCGTGGACCTGGACGGGCTCGCCGACCGGGTGGTGACGGTGCCGGTCGCGGCGGCCCGCTACTCGGGCCTGCGGGCCGCGAAGGGCGGCCTGCTGTGGCTGCGGTCGCCGCTGCGCGGTGTGCTGGGCGACAACCTGGCGAGCCCGTCGGCCCGGCCGCCGCGGGCCGTGCTGGAGCGGTTCGACCTGGCCAAGTCGCGCACCGACGTGCTGGTGGACGGCGTGGACGCGTTCGAGGTGACCGGCGACGGCCACCGGATGGTCGTGCAGGACGGCGGCGACCTGCGGGTGGTGCCGACGGACCGGAAGGTCGACTCCGACGACCACGACTCGGTGGACGTGGACCTGTCGCGGGTGCGGGTGGTGGTGGACCGGGCCGCCGAGTGGCGGCAGGCGTACGCGGAGGCCGGCCGGCTGATGCGGGACCACTTCTGGCGCACCGACATGGGCGGCGTGGACTGGGCGGGCGTGCTGGAGCGCTACCGGCCGCTGGTGGACCGGCTGGGCAGCTACAGCGACCTGGTGGACCTGCTGTGGGAGGTGCAGGGCGAGCTGGGCACGTCGCACGCCTACGTGATCCCGGCGCACGGGTCGCGCGGGCGCGCGGTCGGGCTGCTCGGCGCGGACCTGGAGCGCGACGAGGCGGGCGCGTGGCGGGTCGTGCGGGTCATCCCGGGCGAGACGTCGGACCCGGCGGCGCGGTCGCCGCTGGCCGCGCCGGGGGTCGCGGTGCGGCCCGGTGACGCGGTCGTGGCCGTGGACGGGCGGCAGGTGGACCCCCTGACCGGGCCCGCGCCGCTGCTCGTGGGCACGACGGGCAAGCCGGTGGAGCTGACCGTGCGGCCCGGCGGTGGCGGCGAGCCGCGCCGGGTGGTGGTCGTGCCGCTGGAGGACGACGAGCCGCTGCGGTACCACGCGTGGGTGGCCGACCGGCGGGCGCGCGTGCACGAGCTGTCCCAGGGCCGCGTCGGGTACCTGCACGTGCCGGACATGACGGGCGCGGGATGGGCGCAGCTGCACCGCGACCTGCGGGTGGAGCTGGCGCGCGAGGCCGTGGTGCTCGACGTGCGGGAGAACGGCGGCGGGCACACCTCGGAGCTGGTGGTGGAGAAGCTGGGGCGGCGCATCATCGGCTGGTCGGTGGCCCGCGGGTACACCACGGCCGACAGCTACCCCGGCGACGCGCCGCGCGGGCCCGTGGTGGCGGTCGCGGACGAGTTCGCCGGGTCCGACGGGGACATCGTCAACGTGGCGATCAAGGAGATGGGCATCGGGCCGGTCGTCGGCACCCGCACGTGGGGCGGCGTGATCGGCATCGACATGCGGTACACCCTGGTCGACGGGACGCTCGTGACCCAGCCCCGGTACGCGACGTGGTTCGCCGGGCCGGGGTGGGGCGTGGAGAACCACGGCGTCGACCCGGACGTCGAGGTGGTGATCACGCCGCAGGACCGGGTGGCGGGGCGCGACCCGCAGCTCGACACGGCCGTGCGGCTGGCCCTGGAGGCGTTGGAGACGCGGCCCGCGGCCGTTCCGCCGCAGCTCCCGCCCCTCACCTGATCGAGTTCACCTGGGCGCGTGACGCCGCGGTGCTTGCGACCGGTGGTCCCGAACCGATCTTGTGTACCAAGCAAGATCGGTTCGGGTCCGGGGGTTTCGAGGCCCGTGGTTTCGGGGGTTCGGTGAGTCATCGTGAGGTGCCGCGCAGCGGGCGCGGCTGCCTGTCCGCGGTCGTGGTGCTGCCGTTGGCGGCGGCCGGTGGGGTGGCGGCGCTGGTGCTGACGTTCGGTCAGCCCCAGTCGTCGCCGTGGAGGTCGGAGCCGCTGCCGGCGCCGGGCGGGGAGACGGTGGTGAGGACGTTGACCAGCGTCGTGGAAGTGCCGGCCCCGGCGGCGGTCGAGCCGTCCCCGACGCCGCCGCCCGAGCCGTCCACGCCGTCCGCCACGCCGTCGCCCGACCACCGGGACCTGCCCAAGGGCCGGACCCCGGAGCCGACCGCGGCCCGCCGCCCGGACGCCGTCCGCCACCGCGCCGAGGCCCCGCCCGCCTCCGACGCGACGCCGTCCCCGTGGCCGACCCGGCTGCCGATCTCGTTCGGCCCGACGCCGACCACCACCACCGCGCCGACCACCACCGGCCGCCCCACCCGCACCCGCCACCCGTCCCCCACCCCGACGACCACCTCCACGCCGTCCCCCATCCGGATCTCCACCACGCCACCCCCACCCCCGCCCACCACCACCTCCACCACCCCACCGGCGTGAGTCCCACCTCCAGTCCGCGCGTGTCCTACGCCCAGAACGCGTGTGTCCTACGCCCAGAACGCGCGTGTCCTACGTCCAGGACCCCTGAGTTGAACGCCCGGGACCCGCACGTCGGCCGGTCCGACCGGAATCAAGGACGCTGACCAGCGGTTTCCCGGCTCGGGAGAGCGGAGCACGGCCGAGCACCCGGATTCAGCACGTAGCCTGGGGCCGTGGTCGTCCCACCGCCGTCCAGAACCGAGCCGCGCCCACCGTCGCGCGGCGGCGCCGGCAACCTCGTCGGACGCCTGGCGCTGGTGCTCCTGCTCCTCGCCGTCGTGGCCGGGGGAGCCTGGGCCCTGAGCACGTTCAACCGGTCCGCGCCCCGGCCCGCCGCCGACCCGCCGTTCCCCGTGCCGTTCCTGGACGTCCGGCCCGGCGAGGCCGCGCCGGGGGCGGCGGGCGAGGTGCCGACGTCCGGCCAACCGCAGGCCGACGCCGGCCCGGAGCCGCTGACCGCGTGGGCCGCGGCGTTGTCGGAGAAGCTCGACATCCCGGCACGCGCGCTGCGCGCCTACGCCCTCGCCGACCTGGTGATGCGGACGCAGAACCCGTCCTGCCGGGTGTCGTGGGCGACGCTCGCCGGCATCGGCCGCATCGAGTCCCACCACGGCACCATCGGGGGCCTGCGGCTGGGCGAGGACGGCCGGCCGTCGCAGCCGATCATCGGCATCCCGCTGGACGGCTCACCGGGCGTGAAGGCGATCGCCGACAGCGACGGCGGCGTGCTCGACGGCGACACCCGGTGGGACCGGGCGGTCGGCCCGATGCAGTTCATCCCGACCACGTGGGCGCGTTACGCGGTGCGGGCGAACGGCGACGGCCGCAGCCCCGACCCGCAGAACATCGACGACGCCGCCCTCACCGCCGCGCACTACCTGTGCTCCGGCGGACGCGACCTGGGGACGGGCGCGGGCTGGTGGGCCGCCGTGCTGGCCTACAACAACTCGACCGAGTACGGCCAGAACGTCTACAGCGGCGCGGACGCCTACGCCCGCGCGAGCGTCGGCGGCTGACCCCGCCCCGGAGCGCCGGGACGTGCGGTCACGGCGCGGTGGACCCCGGACGTGCCGCCGCGCCGGGCCCGATCCCCACCCGGCGCGTCACCGGTCCCGCTCGACCGCCAACCGCGCGCTGACCTCGCCCAACGCCTCCTGGTACTCCGGCGACGGGTTCATCGCCGCGGCGATCCGCAACTGCGTCACCGCCTCGGTCAGCCGGCTCTGCCGCTGCAACGTCCGCCCCAGCGCGAACCGCGCGTAGTGGTCGCTCGGGTCCAGCTCCAGCACCCGCCGGAACGCCGCCTCGGCCCGGTTCAGCTGCGCCGACCCCAGGTACGCGCGGCCGGCCAGCAGCTGCACGCCCACCTGGTCCGGCGCGGCTTCGAGCACGACTCGCAGCTCGCGCAGCGCCTCCAGCGGTCGGCGGTCCGCGAGCAGCGCCTCGGCCCGGCGGAACGCCTCGAAGGTGCTGTCGGTCATGGTCCGATCAACGCTACCCGCGCCTCCGCTCGCCGTACGACAGCCGACCGGATGACGGGACGGCGTGTCATCCGGTCACCGCCGCGTGCAGCAGGTCGAACAGCGGGTGCAACGACGCCGGCTGCTCCACGTGCGCGTTGTGCCCCACGCCGGGCAGCACGAGCCCGTCCGGCCGGACCGCGCGCAGGTGCTCCGGCGGGCACATCGGGTCCCGCTCGCCCGCCGCCAGCACCACCGGGGCCTTCGCCACCGCCAGCAGCCCCTCCACGTCCGGCGCGCCCACCCCGAACGCCGCCGGGTCGAGCGCCGCCCGCCACCCGCCGTCCGCGGCCACCACGCCGTCCTCCAGCGGCACGCCCGCCAGCCGCGCCGCCCACGCCTCGGCCTCGTCCCGCGCCGCGAACACCCGGGCCGGGCGGGCCGCCAGCCCGGCCGCCTTCGCCAGCTCCTCGGCGGACCACCGCAGCTTGACCCCGAAGCCGGCCGCGATCCGCACGTCCACCCCGAACCAGCCGCTGGCCAGCGTCAACGCCACCACGCCGCCCAGCGAGTGCCCCAGCACGGCCACCGGCCCCGAACCGATCGCCGGCGCCACCGCGGCCGCCAGCGACCCGAACGAGTAGCGCTCCAGCGGCGCGGACCGGCCGTGCCCCGGCAGGTCCACCGCCACCCACGACCCCGGCCACGAAGCCGCAGCTGAACGCCACACCGACCCGGTCGCGCCGAGCCCGTGCAGCAGCACCAGCGACGGCCCCTCGCCGCCCCGCGTCACGTGAACCACGCGTGAACCCCTTCCCACCTCCGCCCCAACAGGCGAGCCGGGGCCGTCCCACACCTTGCACCAACTAGGCTCGGCATCGATACACAAGAAGGTCTGACGAGGGAGCGCACGTGGCGGTCATCGAGCAGGTCGGCGCCCGCGAGATCCTGGACTCGCGAGGCAACCCGACCGTCGAGGTAGAGGTGGCGTTGGACGACGGCACGCTGGAGCGCGCCGCGGTGCCGTCCGGCGCGTCGACCGGCGAGCACGAGGCGGTCGAGCTGAGGGACGGCGACGCCAAGCGCTACCTGGGCAAGGGCGTCGAGCGCGCGGTCACGGCGGTGCTCGACGAGATCGGTCCCGAGCTGGTCGGCATCGAGGCCGTCGAGCAGCGGGTGGTGGACCAGAAGCTGGTCGACCTGGACGGCACCCCGGACAAGTCCCGCCTGGGCGCGAACGCCATCCTCGGCGTGTCGCTCGCGGTGGCGAAGGCGGCGGCGGCGTCCAGCGGCCTGGAGCTGTTCCGGTACGTCGGCGGCCCGAACGCGCACGTGCTGCCGGTGCCGATGCTGAACATCCTCAACGGTGGCGCGCACGCCGACACCGACGTGGACATCCAGGAGTTCATGATCGCGCCGATCGGCGCGGAGAGCTTCCGCGAGGCCCTGCGCTGGGGCTCGGAGACCTACCACGCGCTGAAGTCGGTGCTGAAGTCCAAGGGCCTCGGCACGGGCCTGGGCGACGAGGGCGGCTTCGCGCCGTCGCTGTCGAGCAACCGCGACGCGCTGGACCTCATCCTCGTCGCCATCGAGAAGGCGGGCTTCACCCCCGGCCGCGACATCGCGCTGGCCCTGGACGTGGCCGCGACCGAGTTCTTCGCCGACGGCGCCTACACGTTCGAGAAGACCAAGCGCAGCGCCGAGCAGATGACCGGCTACTACACCGAGCTGGTCAACGCCTACCCGCTGGTGTCGATCGAGGACCCGCTGTCCGAGGACGACTGGGACGGCTGGGTGCAGCTCACCGCCGAGCTGGGCGAGCGCGTGCAGATCGTCGGCGACGACCTGTTCGTGACCAACCCGGAGCGGCTGGAGGAGGGCATCTCCCGCCGGGCGGCCAACGCGCTGCTGGTGAAGGTCAACCAGATCGGCACGCTGTCCGAGACGCTGGACGCGGTCGCCCTGGCCACCTCCTACGGCTACAAGTCGATGATGTCGCACCGGTCCGGCGAGACCGAGGACACCACGATCGCCGACCTCGCGGTGGCCGTCGGCGCGGGCCAGATCAAGACCGGCGCGCCCGCCCGCGGCGAGCGCACCGCGAAGTACAACCAGCTCCTGCGCATCGAGGAGGCCCTGGGCGACGCCGCGCGCTACGCCGGCGACCTGGCCTTCCCGCGGTACACGCCGGAGAGCTGATGGCACGGCGGGAGCGGGACCCCCGGCGCGGCCGTGACGCCGCGTCGGGGGCCCGCCCTGCGCGGGCCCGGTCCCGCGACGGGCAGGCGGGCCGGACCCGCGGGTCCGAGCCGCGCCGGGCGGGGTCGCGCGCGGGCAGGGCGGACGTGCCGCCGCGCGCCCGGCCCGCGGCCCGCAAGCCGCAGTCACGGGCCCGGACGAGGGCGGGCGCGGGCACCGGCGGCGCGTTCGGCATGACCGGCACGCGGCGCGCCGCGCTGCTGGCGATGGTGGTGTGCGCGCTGGCGTTGAGCATCGCCGTGCCGCTGCGCACGTACCTCGCGCAACGCGAGGAGCTGCGGGGCGTGACCGCCTCGCAGGAGACCCTGCGCGCCGAGGTGGAGCAGCTGGAGCGGCGCAAGCGGGAACTGGCGGACCCCGCGCACGTGGAGGCCGAGGCGCGGCGTCGGCTGCACTACGTGCGGCCCGGCGAGACGCCCTACGTCGTGCAGCTCCCCGGCGACGCGGAGCGCGAACTGGACGAACAGCGACCGGCGACCAAGCCGGCCGAGGACAAGGCGTGGTACGAGCAGTTGTGGGATTCGGCGGCGGCGCGATGACGGTGAGCGACGAGGACCGGGCGGCGGTCGCGGCGCAGTTGGGGCGCGAGCCGCGGGGCATGCGGGCGGTGGCCGCGCGGTGCCCCAGCGGGCACCCGGCGGTCGTGCAGACCAGCCCCCGGCTGGAGGACGGCACCCCCTTCCCGACCCTGTACTACCTGACCTGCTCCCGGTTGAACTCCTACGTCAGCAGGCTGGAGGGGGCCGGGCTGATGAAGGAGATGACGGAGCGGTTGGCGGTGGACGAGGAGCTGGCCGCGCGCTACCGCCGGGCACACGAGCTGTACCTGGCCGAGCGGGACGCGATCGAACCGCTCGGCACCACCGTCACCGCGGGGGGCATGCCGGGACGGGTCAAGTGCCTGCACGTGCACGTGGCGCACGCGCTGGCCGTGGGCCGCGGGGTCAACCCGTTCGGCGACGAGGCACTCGACCTGCTCGCGGAGTGGTGGCCGAGCGGCGACTGCGCGTCAACGGTGAAAAACTGACCGTCAGGGCAGAACTTCGGGCACAAAGCCGGAGCGCGCCCGTGACACCGCTGTTCGGATCAGGCAGGCTGGTTCACAGGCCGGGTGACGAGTCGATGGGGAGTTCGGGGCTGTGCCGAAGTCGAAGCGTCGGGCGCGGAAGAGGGGCAAGGCCCAGCCGGGCACGATGACGCCGCGGCAGTGGGGCCTCGCCGCGACCGCGACGGCCGCGATGCTGGTCCCCGCCCTGCTGCACACGGCGACCCCCGTCGACTGGACGATCCTCTCCGGCGGCGCCGACATCGAGGTCGTCCCGCCCGGTCCGGGCGACGTGCTCGGCACGCTCGCGCTGGACGCGCAGGGCAAGCTCGGCGCGACGGGCCGGCTGCCGGAGACCGACGAGCTGAGCGCGAACCTGCTGGCCGACGCCGACGACCCGGCGGAGTTCGAGGACGACCTGCCCCCGCTGGAGGGCGGGTACCTGCGCGAGGGCCAGCACGGCATCCCCGGCGTCATGCTCGACGCCTACATGCGCGCCGCGGAACGGCTGGCGCAGACCACGCCCGGCTGCCGGCTCGACTGGCCGCTGCTCGCGAGCATCGGCCGCATCGAGTCGGGCCACGCCCGCGGCGGCCGCGTCACCGAGAACGGCACCACGGTGGACCCAATTCTGGGCCCGGTGCTCAACGGCTCGCCCGGCGTGGCGGCCATCCGCGACACCGACGGCGGCAGGTTCGACGGCGACCGCACGTGGGACCGCGCCGTGGGGCCGATGCAGTTCATCCCGTCCACCTGGGCCGGTTACGCCGCCGACGGCAACGAGGACGGCGACAAGAACCCGAACAACATCTACGACGCCACCATCGGCGCGGGCAACTACCTGTGCGCCCACAACGCCGACCTGAGCGACCCGCGGCAGCGGGCCCAGGCGGTGTTCCGCTACAACCAGTCCAACGAGTACGTGGCCACGGTGCTGTACTGGGCGGACATCTACGCCAGCGGCGTGCCCGTGCTGCCCGACCTGGTCGGTTCGGACGACGACTTCACCCCGGGCCGCAACACCGGCACCACGCCCGGCAACTCCAACGGCAACGGCAACACC
Source organism: Actinosynnema sp. NPDC004786 (assembly GCF_053601135.1). Lineage (NCBI taxonomy): Bacteria > Bacillati > Actinomycetota > Actinomycetes > Pseudonocardiales > Pseudonocardiaceae > Actinosynnema > Actinosynnema sp. NPDC004786. Next base: position 84,134 of record NZ_JBSGBG010000037.1, read on the forward strand.
ACCTCGCCGCCCGGCAACACCACGCCGCCGTCCTCGGGCACCCCGAACCCGACGACCACCACGACCACCACGCGGCCGGGCGTGACGATCACGCTGACGCCCACCACGTCGTCCAGCACCACCACGACGACGACCACGCCCACGTGCCCCACGCCGACGACGGAGACGACGACCACCACGTCCACCTCCACGCCGACGCCGACCACGACGACGCCGCTCCCGCCGGGCTGCCCGACCCCGACCACCACCACCACCACGACCACCACCGCGGAAAGCACGACGCCCGCGACGACCTCCGCGGCCACGGTCGGGACGACGGCGCCGGGCAGCAGCACCTCGGACGGCACGTCGAGCGGGTCGGCCTCCTCCCAGCCGCCGTCGATCACGTCGTCGATGCGGGCCACCTGACCACGTCGTCGATGCGGGCCACCTGACACCGATCGGCACCTAGCCGAAGGCTCCGCCTGCACCGGTCAACGGATCGAGGCCAACACCCACCGGGCCCTCTCCCGCACCTGCCCACGAGACCTTCCCCGGCCCGCTCCCCGAACACCCCCTGCTTTTGTGCACCGGCCTTCCCCACAAAAGGAGGGCTTCGTGTCATCCCGCCGACCTGGCGCAGCCCTACCGCACGTGTCAAGGGGGCGTGTGCATGTTTTGCCTGGTCGTGTGCCTATACCGCCCCCTTGACGCGTGTGGTAGCCCTTGTGGAGGTCGGTGGGATGGCACGGAGTCCGGGACCAACGACGCAGCGGGGGATCAGGACCAAACCCCGTCATCCTGCTGATCTGCCCGTCCGGCGAGGACGCTTTTGGTTTTTGTCTTTTGCTTTTAACTACCAAAAACTAAAAACTCACAAGCGTCCTCGCCGGACGGGCAGGCCAGCAGGATGACGGGGTCTGTGCGGGCAGCTCCCGAACCAGCGTGGTCCGGACTCCGTGTCATCCCGCCGACCTCCCGGAGGGCTACCACACGCGTCAAGGGGGCGACATCAGCGCACGATCGGGCAAGACCTGCACAGTGCCCCCTTGACACGTGCGGTAGGGCTGCGCCAGGTCGGCGGGATGACACGAAGCCCTCCTTTGTGGGAAGAGCGGTGAGGTGGACGTGTCGGGGAGCGGTGAGGCGGGGAGCGGTGAGGTGGGAGTTTGGTGGTGGTGGGGGAGCGGTGAGGTGGGTTGGCGGGGGATTGGCGGAGACTAGGCTGGTTGCGGGTGTTGTCGGTTGTGTCGGGAAGGACGTTGGGTATGGCGCGCGTGGCCGCGATCGACTGCGGGACCAACTCGATCCGGTTGCTGGTCGCCGATGTGACCACTTCGGACAGTGGTGAGCGGTGGTTGCGGGACGTGCACCGGGAGATGCGGGTCGTGCGGTTGGGGCAGGGGGTGGACGCGACCGGCGAGTTGCGGCCCGAGGCCGTCGAGCGGACGCGGGCGGCGCTGGTGGATTACGCGAACGTGTTGCGGCGCAAGGGAGCCGAGCGCGTTCGGATGGTGGCGACGTCGGCGACGCGCGACGCGGCCAACAAGGACGCCTTCTTCGACATGACGCGGGAGGTGCTCGGGGCCGAGGCGGAGGTCATCAGCGGTGACGAGGAGGCGCGCCTGTCGTTCACCGGCGCGGTGTCCGACTTGGACGCCGACGAAGGGCCCTTCCTCGTCTCCGACATCGGGGGCGGGTCGACCGAACTGGTCCTGGGCACGTGGGACGGCGTGCGCGGCGAGGTGGAGGCGGCCCGGTCGGTCGACATCGGCTGCGTGCGGCTCACCGAGCGCTGCCTGCACACCGACCCGCCGACCGAGGCCGAGGTCGAGGAGGCGGTCCGGGTGACCGGGGACGTGCTCGCCGAGGCGTTCGACGCGGTGCCCGTCGACCGCGCCCGGACGTGGATCGGGGTGGCGGGGACCGTCACGACGCTGGTCGCCCTGGCCAAGGAGCTGCCGCGGTACGACCCGCAGGAGATCCACCTCGCCCGGATCGGCCTGGACCGCGTCCGGGAGGTCACCGCCGAGCTGCTCACCCTGGGGCACGACGAGCGTGCCGCGCTCGGTCCGATGCACCCCGGCCGGGTGGACGTGATCTGTGGTGGCGCGCTGGTCGTCCGGACGCTGGCCGACCACCTGGAGTCACGTGGGGTGACCGAACTCGTGGCGAGCGAGCACGACATCCTCGACGGCCTCGCGTTCTCGCTGGCGTGACCGTGACGGTGCGTCATGATCACTGTCAACTGGGATTGATCGTGACGAGGTTGTGACGCACTCAGCCATGTGGCCCCTGTCACCAGGCCAATAGGTTCTCTCCCACGCTGTGAAAGCGGTCGACTCTGCTCGGTTACGCCCGATCAGGTGGGAGGACCCATGTCCCGTGCACGATTAGTCCCCGCAGCCGTCGCGGTCGCCTTGGTGGCCGCGGCGTGCGGCACGGCGGAGACGCCCGCCGGCTCGAACACCGACGCCGGCATCACCATCTTCAACACCGAGCCGGAGAACCCGCTCGTCCCGGGCAACACGACCGAGACCGGCGGCAGCCGCGTCCTCGACCCGCTGTTCACCGGCCTGGTCGAGTACCGCGCCGAGGACGCCCAGCCGGTCAACGCCATGGCCGAGTCGATCGACACCACCGACTCGAAGGTCTTCACCGTCAAGATCAAGCAGGGCTGGAAGTTCCACGACGGCAGCCCGGTCACCGCCAAGAGCTTCGTGGACGCCTGGAACTGGACCGCCTACGGGCCCAACGCCACCCAGGGCGCGAGCTTCTTCTCCCAGATCGAGGGCTACGACGCCGTCCACCCGGCCGACCCCGACGGCCCGGACGGGCCGCAGGCGGCGCCGGCGCCGACCGCCGAGACCCTGTCCGGGCTGGAGGTCGTGGACGAGCACACGTTCAAGATCACGTTGTCCGAGGCGTTCTCGGTGTTCCCGGTGACGATCGGCTACGAGGTGTTCTCGCCGCTGCCGGAGGCGTTCTTCGCCGACCGCGCGGCCTTCGAGGCGCACCCGATCGGCAACGGCCCGTTCAAGTACGTCTCGCGCACCGTCGGCACCGACATCAAGCTGACGCGCTACGACGAGTACCAGGGCAACGACAAGCCGAAGTTCAAGGACCTCACGCTCAAGGTCTACCAGAGCCGCGAGTCGGCCTACGCCGACCTGGTCGCGAACAACCTGGACTTCATGGAGGAGTTGCCGCCCAACGCGCTGGCGGGCAAGCAGTACGAGTCGGACCTCGGCGAACGGGTCGTGCAGCGGGAGACGCTGAACAACACCACGATCGCGTTCCCGATGTACCAGAAGCCCTACGACAACGTGGAGCTGCGCCGCGCGATCTCCCTGGCGATCAACCGCGAGGAGATCACCCAGCGGATCTTCGAGGGCACCCGCAAGCCCGCGGACGGCTGGGTGCACCCGCTGATGAAGGGCTACCGGCCCGGCCAGTGCGGCGAGTACTGCACGTACAACCCGGAGAAGGCCAAGGAAGCGCTGGCGAAGTCCGGCTACACCGGCGAGATCGTGCTCCAGTCCAACACCGACGGCGGGCACCAGGAGTGGGCCGAGGCGGTCGTCAACAGCATCAAGAACACCCTCGGCGTGGAGGCCAGGTTCGTGCCGACCACGAGCTTCGGCGAGTTCCGCCAGAAGGTGAACGCGCACGAGATGACCGGCATGTACCGGGCCGGCTGGGTCGCCGACTACCCGTCGATCGAGAACTGGCTCACGCCGCTGTTCCGCACCGGCGCGTCCTCCAACGACGGGCTGTACTCCAACCCGGCGTTCGACGCGAAGCTCGCCGAGGCCGACAAGGCGGCGAGCGAGGACGAGGCGATCGAGCTGTACCTGGAGGCGGAGAAGATGCTGGCCGAGGACCTGCCGGCCATCCCGCTGTGGACGCAGCACACCATCGCCGGGCGGTCCGACCGGCTCAAGGTGGCCAACCTGGACCCGTTCCGCACGCTGGACCTCTACTCGGTGGAAGTGGCCTAGCACCGGTTCGCCAGTCGGGCCGGTCCGGGCGCGTCCCGGGCCGGCCCCGGCCGAGGGGAGTGCCCGTTGGGGCGGTACGTGCTGCGCAGGTTGTTGCAGATGGTGCCGGTGTTCGTCGGCACCACGTTCCTGATCTACGTGCTGGTGTGGGCGGTGCCGGGCGACCCGTTCGAGGGCAAGTGCGGCGAGCGCGACTGCCCGGACTCGTACGTGTCGATGATGCGGGACCGGTTCAACCTCGACGACCCGCTGCTGGTGCAGTACTGGAAGTACCTGGTGAACCTGGTCCAAGGCGACTTCGGCGTCACGTCGTCGGGCGTGCAGGTGGTGGACCGGATCGCCGCGACGTTCCCGGTGACGCTGCGCCTCGCGCTGGTGGCGCTGCTGATCGAGGCCGTCATCGGCATCACCGCCGGCGTGGTGTCCGGCCTGCGCGGGCGCGGGTTCCTGGACAGCCTGGTGCTGGTGTCGACGTTGTTCCTGATCTCCATCCCGGTGTTCGTCACCGGGTACGTGGTGCAGCTGTTGTTCGGGCTGCAGCTCGGGTGGATCGCGCCGACCGTGACCACGCCGTCGTTCGGCAACCTGGTCGTGCCCGGGTTCGTGCTGGCCAGCCTGTCGATGGCGTACGTGGCCCGGCTGACCCGGGCGAGCATCGCCGAGAACCGGCGGGCGGACTACGTGCGCACGGCGCTGGCGAAGGGCCTGACCGGGCGGCGGATCGTGGGCGTGCACCTGCTGCGCAACTCGCTGATCCCGGTCGTCACGTTCCTGGGCACGGACCTGGGCGCGTTCCTCGGCGGCGCGATCGTCACCGAGGGGATCTTCAACGTGCCCGGCGTCGGCGGCCTGGTGTTCCGGTCGATCCTGACCAAGGACGGCGCGATGGTGACGGGCGTGGTCACCGTGCTGGTGCTCGTGTACCTGCTGATGACGCTGCTGGTGGACCTGCTGTACGCGGTCTTGGACCCGAGGATCCGCTATGACTGATCAGATCGCCTCGCTGGTCGCCGAGCGGCCGCGCGGGCTGTTCGGGGACGCCTGGCACGCCCTGCGGCGGCGTCCGCTGTTCTGGGTGTCGGTGTCGTTGATCCTGCTCGTGCTGCTGATGGCGGCGTTCCCCGGCCTGTTCGCCTCGGGCGACCCGAACGCCGCGGACCTGTCGCGGTCGCGCGGCGCGCCGTCGTCGGCCGCCTGGTTCGGGTACGACAACCAGGGGTACGACGTCTACACGCGCGTCGTCCACGGCGCGCGGGCGTCGATCGTGGTCGGGCTGCTGGCCACGCTCGGCGTGGTGCTGGTCGGCGCGACGATCGGGATGCTGGCGGGCTACTACGGCGGGTGGCTGGACGCCGTGGTGTCGCGGATCGCCGACGTGTTCGTGGGCGTGCCGTTCGTGCTGGGCGCGATCGTCATCCTGACCACGTTGAACGCGGGCGGCGACGCGGGGCCGGTGCGGATCGTGGCCCAGGTGGTGCTGTCGATCTCCGTGCTGTCGTGGCCGGTGGCGATGCGGATCATGCGGTCCACCGCCATCGCGGCCAAGCAGCAGGACTACGTGAAGGCGGCCCGCGCGCTGGGCGCGTCGTCGCGGCGGATCATCGGCAAGCACCTGCTGCCCAACTGCGTCGCGCCGGTGCTGGTGTACTCGACGATCGCGCTGGGCGCGTTCATCGGAGCCGAGGCCACCCTGTCCTACCTGGGCATCGGGCTGCGGCAGCCGGTCGTGTCGTGGGGCGTGATGATCAACAGCGCCAAGGACTACCTGCGCGTCGCGCCGCACGCGCTGCTGTTCCCGGCCGGTTTCCTGACCGCGACCGTGCTGGCGTTCGTGATGCTGGGCGACGCGGTCCGCGAAGCCCTCGACCCGAAGCTTCGCTAGGAGGGGAGCCATGCTGCTGGAGGTCGAGGACCTGCACGTCGAGTTCCGGACCCGCGACGGGGTGGCGCGCGTGCTCAACGGCGTGAACTACCACGTGTCGGCCGGGGAGACGCTGGCCGTGCTGGGCGAGTCCGGGTCGGGCAAGAGCGTGACCGCGCAGGCGGTCATGGGGATCCTGGACTCGCCGCCCGCGTTCGTGACCAAGGGGTCGGTGCGGTTCCGCGGCGAGGAGCTGCTGACCGCGTCGGCCGAGCGCCGGCGCGAGGTGCGGGCCGCCGGCGTGGCGATGATCTTCCAGGACGCGCTGTCCGCGCTGAACCCCGTCTACACGGTCGGCTTCCAGATCGAGGAGCAGCTGCGGCTGCGGCTGGGCATGGACCGGGCGGCGGCGCGGGCGCGGGCGGTCGAGCTGCTGGACCTGGTGCGGATCCCGGCCGCGCGGCAGCGGGTCCGCGACTACCCGCACCAGTTCTCCGGCGGGATGCGGCAGCGGGCGATGATCGCCATGGCGTTGGCGCTCGACCCCGAGGTGCTGATCGCGGACGAGCCGACGACCGCGCTGGACGTGACCGTGCAGGCGCAGATCATGGACCTGCTCGCCGAGGTCCAGCGCGAGCGGCGGATGGGGCTGGTGCTGATCACCCACGACCTGGGGGTGGTCGCGGAGGTGGCCGACCGGATCGTGGTGATGTACGCGGGGCGGATCGTGGAGCAGGCCGACGCGGTGTCGCTGTTCCGCTCGCCCGGCCACCCGTACACGGCGGCGTTGATGCGGTCGCTGCCCAGGCTGGACGCCAAGGGGTCGGCGCTGGAGACGATCCGCGGGTTGCCGCCGAGCCTGCTGCGGATCCCGCCCGGCTGCCCGTTCCACCCCCGGTGCCCGCGCGCGGAGGACGTCTGCGCCTCGCGGGTGCCGCCGGACGTGCCGCTCGGTCCCGGTCGGACCAGCGCGTGCCACTTCGCGGAGGAGGTCGTCGGTGGCTGACCTGCTGGAGGCGCGCGACCTGGTCAAGCACTTCCCGATCACCCGGGGCGTGCTGCTGCGGCGCGCCGTGGGGCACGTGCGGGCGGTGGACGGGGTGTCGTTCTCGCTGGCCGCGGGGGAGACGCTGGGGGTGGTCGGCGAGTCGGGGTGCGGCAAGTCGACGCTCGCCCAGGTGCTGATGCGGCTGGAGCGGCCGACGTCCGGGACCGTGCTGTTCGAGGGCGAGCCGGTGTTCTCGCTGCGCGGCGCGGCGTTGCGGCGGTGGCGGCGGGACATGCAGATCGTGCTCCAGGACCCGTACACGTCGCTGAACCCGCGGATGACCGTGGGCGACATCGTCGGCGAGCCGTTCGAGATCCACCCGGAGGTCGCGCCGCGCGGGTCGCGGGCCGCGCGGGTGCGCGAGCTGCTGGACGTGGTCGGGCTGAACCCCGAGCACCTCAACCGGTACCCGCACCAGTTCTCCGGCGGGCAGCGGCAGCGGATCGGGATCGCGCGGGCGCTCGCCCTGCGGCCGAAGGTGATCGTGTGCGACGAGCCGGTGTCCGCGCTCGACGTGTCGATCCAGGCCCAGGTCATGAACCTGCTGGGGGAGCTGCAGGGCGAGTTCGGGCTGTCGTACGTGTTCATCGCGCACGACCTGTCGGTGGTGCGGCACCTGTCGGACCGGGTGGCGGTGATGTACCTCGGCAAGATCGTGGAGATCGGCACCGAGGAGGAGATCTACGAGCACCCCACGCACCCGTACACGCAGGCGCTGCTGTCGGCCGTGCCGGTCGCGGACCCGACCCTGCGGGGCCGGCGGGACGTGATCCGGCTGACCGGCGACGTGCCGTCGCCGGTGGCCCCGCCGTCCGGCTGCCGGTTCCGCACCCGGTGCTGGAAGGCGCGGGACGTGTGCGCGACCGAGGAACCCGAGCTGATCACGAGGGTGGGCACGCACCCGAGCGCGTGCCACTTCCCCGAGGAGCGCTCGGTCGTGCCGTGACCGTCGTGGCGGTGGCCGGCGCGACCACCGCCACGACGGGCGGCTAGCGGTTCGAGGCGGACTGGACGAACTCCGCCAGGTCCTTCGACTGCCGGACCCGGCTGGGCTCGTGCACGTACATCACGTGTGCCATGCGGTGTGACCAGGCAAAACAGGTTGGGAGCGTGGTGGGAACGTAAGGGAACATAAAGCCCTGTTTCGGCAGGTCAGGCCGGGTATCGCGTGTCACCGGAGGAGTGCGGGGGAGCGTCACGGATAGCTAACGCGTCCCACAACCACCCGTAGACGTCCCACGCGTTGTGTCCAGAGTGGACGATCATGCAGCGGGCTCGGAAGACCCGGTAGCCGACCGTACTGCCGTCGATTCTAGCGCTGCTAGTGCCCGTGCGCGGTTGGTCGATGCCTGCTGGACGTACTCCTGGGACTGCTTCACGTCGGCGTGGCCCATCAGCTCTGCGAGAGCGAACGCGTCGAGCCCGCCCTCGGCGAGCCTGGTTGCGTAGCCGCGGCGCAGGGCGTACCCGCTCACCGGCTCGACCCCGGCCGCGTCGGCGGCGTTGTGCATGGCGAGCAGCAGCACGTCACGGTGCAACGGCCGGCCGCCCGCCGTGCCCGCTCTCGGGTCGGCGTCGGTGAGGAACACCAGCGGCCGGCGGCACCGCTCGCCACGCATGTGCTCGATCCCGCAAGGCTGGCGGAGGTCGCGGCCGTCGAGGCGTCGGCGAAGGATTTCCAGCGCACGGTCCGACAGGGGCAGCACCCTCGCGTCGCCGTCCTTCGGCCACCCGCGGATCTTCTTCTGCCGGAAGACGTACGTCTCGGCGACCGTGAGCATCCTGGTCTCCCAGTCGATCCGGTGGGCGTGAAGCCCCGTCAGCTCGCCGGGACGCAGACCGGTTTCCAGGCCGAACGCCACCGCGTCGGCGTAGTCCTGGCGCATCCGGCCAGAGCTGGTCAGCTTCGCAGCGGTCGCGGGGCTGACGTACTTCTTCGGCCGCTTCTGCCGCTTGGGGATCTTCACGCCCGCGATCGGCGAGGCGAGCAACACCTCCTTGTCCAGGGCCACGCCGATGCTCCACGAGAACGCCGACCAAATGCGCTGGACGTAGGACGCGGACAGCGGGCGGGGCTTCCAGTCCGGCCGGCGCATGTCCACCGGCGCTGTGCCTGCCACCAGCCGGTCAACCCACTCCTGCGCACCCGTCTTCTCGTTGCCGCTGCGCACGATCTCGTTCAGGGGGACGGTCCGCCACTGCGGCATCAGGTAGCTGCGCGCGGTCTGCTGGAGGGTGAGCCCGTGGTCGCTCTCCCACACCCGACCTTCCATGATCGCGTCCCACCAGTCACCCCACGCGACCCGGGCCATCAGCGTCCCGGAGTTGAGCCGAGCCACGCGCCGCGACTTCGCGTAGGCGTCGGCGGCTGCCTCCAACGCGTCCAACATCCGATCGGTAGCCGGCGTGTGCCGCTTCTTCCCGCTGGCGTCGCGGTACACGCCGCGGTATCTGCCCGATGGCAGCTTCTCGTAGGACGCCACTTCAGCCCTCCTGTTCCTGCTCCTCTGCCTCGCGCTGGATGCGGGCCAACGCGGCAGCCATCTCGCTCTTGGACATCTGCGGCACGGCCTGTGCCAACCACGTGTCGAGGTCGAGGCGCGCGCGCTGCGCCTCGGCCAGGTGCACGGCGGCTGCGGCTCGGTCGCCGAGGCGCTTCGCGATCGCGGCATCGGTCGTCGCGTCGCGCCAGCGCACGTAGAACGGGCGCGCTTTGGCGACCGCGGCGCTGATCTGCTCGGCGCGCTCGGGTGGTTCGAGGTACTGCACGACGCCGTCGATCCAGTCGCGGAGCTGGCGCAGCTCGTGCAGGGGCAACTGCCTCACGTGGGCGAAGACTTCGTGCACGTCCAGTGGCGGCTGATCAGCGGGCGGTACCCGAGGGCGGTCGCCCGGCACGTCCGGACGCTGCGCCGTTTGGGTGATCCTATCCCCTGTGGCGGGGAATTCGACACCTGTGGGAGCGGTCCCAGTGGTTGAACCACTGGCCACTCCTAGAACCCGGTGGGGGTCGGAGTTGCCGTAGTACGCGTCCACCAGCGCACCGGTCGGGACTTCGAACACAGGTTCGAGTGAGGAAATGGTCGAAATGTGGACACGCAACCCCTTTTCGACACGACTAAGGGTTTTCCGCGACATTGCGGAGCGTTGCGCAACATCTTCTAGTGTCCACTTGCGACCTGCTCTAGCTGCGGCGATGGCCTGACCGAACCGTTCAGCGTCAGATTTTGGGCCGCCCGACGCCGAGGCGTCGTAGGAAGGTGCGGCCGGACGTTCCGTCATGGTCGCCATCGTAGTCCGCTCCAATGTCCGCGCATGGCGACAATTGTGGAGCATTGGGGAGTTTCGTGGGTACCTATGGGAACACTACTCGCCAGTAGGTCGTTCGCATCATCCCGCCGGCGGGCATCCGGGGGAAGAGTCTGCGCGCTTGCGGGTGACGGGAGTCTCGGCGTAGCGTCCCGGAGCAACACAGCGTCACGAATTTCTACCCAAAACTTCCCGTGATGCACGTTCTGTAACGCGAAAGGAGTAGGTTGTGACGTCAGCCACAACTGGCGCTCTCCCGGAGTTGACCCCGCCCAAGTTGGTGCCCGAGAACCGAGTGCACAGCGTCAAGACGGCCGCCGAGCGGGCGATCCGCCACGAGAAGACGATCCTCCGGGCCCTGCGCAATGGCGACCTGATCGGGCACCAGAACGAACGCGGTGGCCCGTGGCGGATCTTCGAGAACGACCTCGACGCGTGGATCAAGGGCCGTCGGCCCGGCACCCGTCGGCGCAGGGGCAACGCGTGACCGGCGGTTTGCAGACCGCCGGCCAGCGCCTAACGGATCGGCCCGCCGTTGCAGCGGGGGCCGAGACGGACACCCGAAACACCCACAGCGAGCAGGAGACCCGCATGCCCAGCGGCCAGTCTAAGGCCAGCCTCACCAAACCCGCATGGTCGACGCACTCACGAATCGACGACGAGACGCCGGCCGCCGTGTACCACGGACTCGGCTACGAGGTCCAAGACCGGTGGGCGGTCAACTCCGCCAACACCGTCGCGGTCGAGGTGTTCGTCTCGGACACGATCAACCTGCACGACGCACACGTGGTCATCGAGCGTGACGCGGCGCAGGTCGAGCTGACCGGTGGCATCGTCAGCCTGCCCGCCGCCGCCGAGGTCGCCGACGCCCTGGTAACGATGCTCGCCCAGGTCGTTGTGTGCGGCAGCGACACCGACCGCGAGCGCATCGACTACATCCTCGGCGCTGTCGAGGAGCTGAAGTTCATCGTTCGCGAGATCGCCGGTGTCGAGCTGCCGACCGGCGCGCCGGCGGACCAGTTCCGCGCCCTCGCGCTGTGCGAGCACGGCCGCAGCATCCACAGCATGTGCCCGCAGTGCGACGCGCCTCGGAAGGCGGTCGCGCGATGACCGACCTGGAGCTGATCGCGAGCCTGAACGACGCGCTGGACCGGCACACCGAGTTCGAGCGCGAGCACCAGCGGTTGCTCGACGCGCTCACGGCCGTGGGCCAGATGCCCGGCGGGACGAACGAGGAGCAGGTCGCGCGGTTCACGCGCCGCGCCGAGGTGCAGAACGCGCTGGCCGACCTGTACGCGGCCAAGCGCGCCCTGATCGACGCGACCACGATGTTCGGTTGGACGCTGGGCATCGCCGAGCAGAAGTACCGGGATGGCGCGTACGAGTCGGGTCTCCGTGCCGACCGGGCGCGCGCCCGGATCGCCCGCGCCGCCGGAGGTGCCCGGTGACGAAGCGTGCCCCGAAGACGCTGCGCGGGTTCCGCACGCGCGCGGCCGAGGTGAACCGGGCGCTGGTGGCGGTCGGCGACCTGCCGAGCGCCACGCCGGAGGAGCGCCTGGCGTACCTCCGCGCGCGGCGGGACGTGATGGCGGCGTTCGTGCAGCTGTACAGCGACGCCTGCGCCGTGGTGCCGACTGCCTCGGTGGAGTGGGACGCCCTGTACGACGCTCGCTCCTACCGGGAGGACCAGCTCCGCGACCTGGAGAGCGAGATCGCCCTGCTGACGGCGGACGCCGTCGAGCGCGCCGCCGGGGGTGTCGAGTGACGACGCTCGCCGAACTGCGCGCGCGACTCGCCGAGCCGCCGACGTCGCCACGGTTCGTGACCCGCGACGCCGCGGTGCTGGCGCTGGGCGCGCTGCTGGACCTGCCCGCGCCGGCTGCGCCCGGTCTCGCAGCCGAGGACCAGGCGCTCGTTGCGGACGGCTGGTCCACCTGCCACCACACGGTGGTGACGACGGTCGACCGGGTGCTCGACTCGCGCCCGGCGACCCACCGTGGCACGACGAACCGCGACGTGCGGGGCTCGTCGCACGACCGGGCGGCCCGCCGGGCGTGGCTGGTGGAGACCTACGGCGACGGCAGCACGGTGCTCTGCTACCGGTGCCGCACGTCGCTGACCGTCTCGACCGTCACCAGCGACCGGATCATCCCCGGCTCGCAGGGCGGCACGTACCGGCGGGACAACATCCGCCCGATGTGCGGGACGTGCAACTCCATCACGGGCGGGCAGCTCTCCGCCGCGACGCGCCGCGACGCGCCGCCCGCCGGGCCCGTGCTGTCGCCGGTGCTGGCGCGCATGGCCGCCGCCGTGCGCTGCCACCCGAGCGGCGTCATGTTCTACGGCCCGAAGCAGGCCGGCCTGGTGGCCGAGCTGGAGCTTCACGGGCTGGTCACCGTCGAGCGGCGCATCAACGACCTGGTCGTGCGCCCCGCGTGCGAGGGGGGTCTCGCGTGATCACCATCAAGCAGGTCGCCGGCGCGGCCGGTGACGTGGCCGCGCTCCTGATCGGCGCGTCGCTGGAGTGGCTTGCCGACCGCACGCCGTCCGAGCGGGTCGCCGACGCCGTGCGGGTGGGGATCGCCGCCGTGCTCCTGGTGCTGGCGCTCGTCGCGGTGGTCGGATGCCGCCCGCTGGCGGACACCCGTCCCGGCTCGCCGGTGGAGATCGACCCGGCCACCGTCACCGCCGAGGTCGAGGTCACCGCGGTGCAGCCGTCTGGGGTGATCATCCGTGGCTGAGGTCTTTCCCGCGTTCAAGCCGAACGCCATCGAGAACGACGTCGCCGAGGTGCGCCGCCGCGTCAAGGCAGCTTTGGAGCGGGCCGGCGTGCTGGTCGAGTTCCGGCCGCACCGGGTCACCGTCGAGCGGTACGCGTCGGTGACGCCCGGCAGCGGCTACGCCGTGTCCACCGTGGACGTCGCCGAGGTGACCGAGATCGACAGCGGAGCCGCGCACGTGGTGCTGTTCGACACGGGTGACGCGTACGCCGTGCCGAACTTGGTGGCCTCGCTGGCGCAGCTCCGTGGCCGGATCGACCACGGCCGGTGGCTGTGGAAGACGCGCGCCACGCGCACCCGCTCGTCCGGCGCGGTGGTCACGACGCTGGCCGTCGCCGACGAGGACCAGGCCGCCGCGCTCGCGCTCACCGAGCGGCACCAGGAGTGGGCCGTCGAGCACCCGTCGGTGACGCTGGTCGCGCACCGTTCCGGCTGGTCCGTGCTCTACACCTTGGCTCACGTGCCCGGCGGGCGCATCGTCACCCGGCACTCGCCGACCGAACCGTGGGTGCCCGAGACGGCGTGCCTGTGCGGCGAGGCCAAGCCCGAGAGCGGCCACCTCACCGGCTGCCCGGAGGTCGACGCTCCGCCGCCGACTATCGCCGACGTGCGCCGGTTCCCCGAGTTCTGGGTGTCTGGCGCTGGCCACGCCATCGCGTCCCGCACGCACTGCCCGCACGGCTACTACCTCACCGACTCGTGCCCTGGGTGCGACGCCGACCAGGACCAGGCCGCCGCCGGGCTGCCCGACTGCCCCGGCCGCGCCGAGGTGATCCGGGACGTCGTGACCGCCCAGGGCGGCTACCTCGGATCGTGCGACCACTGCCGGTGGCAGGGCGAGATCTGGGACCGGCGCGTGGACGCCCAGCGGGACGTCACCGTGCACAACGCGGGTACGGGAGGTACCCGGTGAAGGCCGATGAGGAGTTCGCGGCGCGGCTCGCCGAGATCCAGGCACGCGCCGACGCGGCGACGCCCGGCCCGTGGATGGTCGACCACGCCGCCGCCGTGCGGGAGGTGCCCGGCTGGCACGTGGCCGTCGGGGCACCGGCACCAGCCGGTTTCACCGTGGTGGCCCTCACCGGCACGGCTGGTGCCGGTGCCCACGAGCGGTCCGTCCCCGACGCCGAGTTCATCGCGCACGCCCGCGACGACGTGCCGGTCCTGCTCGCCGAGGTGGCGCAGCTCCGCGCACGCCTCGACGCCGTCCGCGCGCTGCACGTCCACACCCGTAACGACAACTGGTACATCGGCCCCAAGGTGCTCTGGATGTGCTCGCAGTGCGGTGCTGTGGCGGATCGCTGGTGCGACACGGTCCGCGCTCTCGACGGCATCCCGGACGGTGGCCGGTGAGCGACGCCCTGTTCCCCGAGCCGCCGGGCCACGTGCCCACCCCCGGTGCCCGCCGCCGCGCCCGGCAGTCCGTCGCCGTGCGGCACCGTCGGCACCCGCTGTCGGTGGCGCTCGGCTACGACATCCCGCTCCACTCCGACGCCACCGAGCCGGACGGCCCGCGGTGCGGCGGCTGCCGGTTCCGGGTCCAGGTGCCCGGCGGGGATCGCTCGTTCCCGAAGTGCAGCGCCGGCGGCGGTGGCCAGGGCTGGCCGCGCGCCACGCACGGTGCCGCCACCGACGTGCTCGCGTCCTGGCCGGCCTGCATCGACTACCAGCCGAAGGAGCCCCGCTGATGCCGACCACCAGGGAGCCCGTCGTCCTGCCGTGGAACGGGCGCACCGCGTTCGCCCGCGGCCTGCGGGACGGGCTCCCGGTGTTCGGCTGGCGCGAAGCGCCGCCCGGTCTGGCCACGCGGCGCGGGCTGCGCGCGCTCGGCCTGTCGCCGCGCGGCCTGGACCCGGTGGCCCTGCTCGTGTTCGGGCACCGGCGCCCATACCGCCGCGAGGAGTGCGCCCAGCTCTACCTCATCGAGCAGGCCCGCCCGGTGCTGCCGATGACCCCGGCGGAGTGGCAGGCGCACGACGCGATGATGCGCGCCCGCCGTACCTGCCGTACCTGCCACCAGGTCGTGGACCACTGCGTGCGCGGGCCGCGCCGCCAGTGCTCGGCCTGCTACGACGTCGAAGGGATCGCAGCATGACGACTGCACAACCCGCGGTTGCCGCGGTTCCGCCGGAGCTGACGCGCGAGCTGATGGCCGTGCTGGACCGGCACGGCTACCGCATGGCCGACATGCGCGGCATCAAGGGGGCGGAGCGAGTCCTCGAACGCATCCGGCGCGCCGCCGCCGAGTTCGTCAACGCGTTCACCGACGCACCGCCGTTCGAGGGCGTCACCGCGCCGGCCCAGGTCGGCGCGGTGGTCCGCCGGTTGCACGAGGTGTCGCTCGACGCGCTGTCCACGGACGGCGTGGACGTCGAGGCCGCGGGCGCGGGCGACGTGGTCCGGATCGTGTGCGGGCACCTGCGGTTCCCGGTGGCCGAGCACGTGGCGCGGCGCGCGGCGTGGCTGTTCCTTGAGGCCGACGTCGTCGAGGTGGCCGGCACCGGGCCGGGTGTGCGGCACCTCGTCGAGCAGTTGGGTCGGCAGGTCGCCGAGCAGCGGAGCGCGACGCACCCGTGACCGACCCGTACAGCCGCCGGGCGGCGGCCTCCGGCCGGGGGAGTTGGCGTTCGTCGGGCCGTTGGCCGAGCACGCGTTCGAGGTCATGCGGTT
>NZ_JBSGBG010000038.1:0-98483 GCF_053601135.1 Actinosynnema sp. NPDC004786
TGGAGTGTAGTCCTCCGCTGCCCCCACCCCTGGGGGCGGCCGCCCCCCCGCCCCGCCGCCGCCCGGTCTTCCAACCGCAAGGGGGGTGACGCGGATGAGCTGGCAGGCCGTGCAGTGGGCGCTTGATCGTGCGCCCATGCTGCGCACCGGTGCGGGGAAGTTGGACGCGACCGCCCGGTTCGTTCTCGTCGCCCTGGCCGAGCGCGCCGACGGCGGCAGCAGGGCTTTCCCGTCGCTGGCCGCTCTCCGGTACGTGACCGGGCTGGACATGAAGACCGTGCAGCGGGCGCTGTCCCGGCTCGCCGTGGGCGGGCTCATCACGGCGGTCGGCAAGCGCGGTGACGGGGTCACGGAGTGGGTGTTGCACACCGACCGGATCCGACCGGCGAGCGACCGCGAGGAGATCGACGCGGAGGTCCAGGCGCACCGGGAGCGCGACCGGACGCGCAAGCGCAAGCCGTCAGGTTCCGGGGCGTTGCGTCCGGAGCCGGGCGCGGATTCCGGGGCGTTGCGTCCGGAGGTCCGGGGCGTTGCGTCCGGAAGCGGGGAAACTTCCGGGGCGTTGAATCCGGATTCCGGGGCGCTAAGTCCGGAATTCCGGGACGCAGAGCCCGCAAGAACCGACCAGGGAACCGACCAGGAACCGACCAACGCGCGCACGCGCGCGAGGGCCGGCGACGACGCGACGACGGGGTTGCTCCCCGGCCTGCTCGTGTCCGTGCCCGACCCCGCCAAGCCGGCCCCGGACTTCGAGGCCGAGTTCGCGCAGTGGTGGAACGTCTGGCCGGAGAAGCGTGGCCGACGTGCCGACGCCTACCGCGCGTACGTCAAGGCGCGACGCGGCCAACGGGCCCGCACGGGCGACCCGGCCCGCACACCGGTCAGCGCCGAGCTGCTGCTCGACGCCGCCCGCCGCTTCGCCGCCGAGATGCGCCGCACCCGCCGGCCCGTGGACAAGATCCCGCACGGCTCGACGTGGCTCAACGGCGACGGCTGGGAGAGCTACCAGGACATCCCCCGGCCACGCGTCGTGAACGGCCCGACCTTCGAGGGATGGTGACCATGCCGCCCGACCCGATCCACCCGAACAACCCGATCCCCGACAGCGACGGCCTGCACCGGCTGTGGATGTGGAACGGCCACGAGATCGACCTCGACCCGCGGCTCGACGACGGCCGCCACCCGCTCCCCGTCCGGGCCGCCGTGCTCGCGCACCGCGACGCCGACCCGGACGACCCCGACGACCTCGACGCCGCCGCGCTGCTGGTGTGGACGGTCGAGGAGCACCCGCCGTGGTCCGGAGGCTGCACCACCTGCGGCACGTCCACGGCGTGCGACGCCCAGCGCGCCGGCCGCGACGTCGCCCTCGAGTTCCTCCTCCGCAAGTCGACCGCCGTCCTGACGCGGTCCCAGGCCAACGCCGACCGCTTCGACCAGAAACGAGCCACCACGTGACCGACGACCACCTCCACCGCGACGCCGTGTCGGAGCGGCAGATCCTCGCGATGGCCATGACCGCCGACCGGGCGACCGCCGAGCGGTTCCTCCGACTGCCCAGCGCCGTGTTCGCGTCCGAACGCCACCGGGTCGTCGCCGGCGCGATCACCCGGGTGATGACCGAGTCGCCCGGCCCGATCGACGTGCACCGCGTCGCCCGCCTGGTCGCCGAACGCACCAGCAGCGCGGACGCCGCCGACCACGCCGTGCGGTTCGTGCACGACCTGCACCTCAACGCGCCGCCGCTGTCCTCGTGGGACTACTACCTCGACGAGGTGCTCAAGGCGATGCACATCCGCGACCTGGTCGCCGCCGGGCACCGCCTGGTCCAGCTCGGCGAGAACGCCGGCAGGGGCGCGGCGCTCGACGAGGTCGCCCTCAAGGCCCGGGAGGCGGTCGACGCCATCGCCGACCGATCCGGACTCGGCGTCTCCGGCCCCCCGATCAGCCTGCAAGAGCTGCTGGACCAGGAGGACGAGCCCCACAACTGGCTTGTCCCCGGCCTGCTCGAGCACCTCGACCGGCTCATGCTGACCGGGTTCGAGGGCACCGGGAAGTCCTACCTGCTCGCCCAGCTCGCCTTGTGCATCGCCGCCGGCGTGCACCCGTTCTCCGGCGCGCTGATCAACCCCGCCGGCCACCGCGTGCTGGTGCTGGACTGCGAGAACTCGAAGCCGCAGATCCGCCGCCGCTACCGCAAGACCGCCGCGGTGGTCAACCGCATCCGCGAGGAGCACGGCGTCCGACCCGCCGACTGGTCCACCATGATCCGGCTCGAGATCAACCCCGACGGGATCGACCTCGGCGACGCCCGCACCCGGTCCCGCATCGAGGACGCCATCGCGGCCACCGCCCCGGACCTCATCCTCGGCGGCCCGCTCTACAAGATGCACCGCGCCAACCTCAACGAGGAGACCGCGGCCCGCGACCTGGTCGGCGTGCTCGACGACTGGCGCGGCCGGTACGGCACCGCGCTCATCCTCGAGGCGCACTCCGGGTACGCGGGGGAGCAGCAGGGCGGCCGGAAGCTCCGCCCGACCGGCAGTTCGCTGTTCCTGCGCTGGCCGGAGTTCGGGTTCGGCATCAAGCCCTTCGCCGACGACACCGACGGCAGCACCCCCGAGCAGCACCCGTCCACGGTGCAGCTCTCGGCGTGGCGCGGTGCGCGCGACGTCCGCGACTGGCCCGGCCTGCTGTCCCACTCCGACCACGAACTGCCGTGGACCCCGTCCGATCCGCTGTACCGCAATCGGCACGGCATGGGCGAGTTCCGCAAGACCCTGTCCCCCGACGCCTACGAGGTGCGCTGACGTGGCCTGCATCTGCCGAGGAAAGTGGATCAACACGATGTGCGACGAGCACGGAGTCGGCAGCTCCGCCGACGACCCGGTAACCGCGTCCGAGCAGCGCGACATCGACAACGCGTGGGGAGAGCCCCGGTGACCGACATCATCGACCTGATCGACGCCGCGATCGGCTGCGGCCACTGCGGCGGCGACCTCGGCGACTCCCCGTCCTTCGACTTCTGCTCCGACGAGTGCCAGACCACCTGGCACGCGCAGCGCGCCGACGTGCCCGAGGCCATGCCCGAGCCCGACGACCTGCCCGAGCACGTCTTCAACCTCGTCGAGCTGCACAGCACGGAGACGTGCGTCGACTGCACCGAAGGCCGCTGGTGTCCGGATCGGCCCACCGAACGGAGGGCGGTCGACCTGCGCGACGCGGTGCGCGTCACCTGGCCCGACCACCGGGTGCAGCTCGCCCCGGTCGAGGTCGCCCCGTTCGCCCTCGGCGGGCTCGACGTGCCGATGCCGCTGGCGCACTTCCTGGTGGAGCAGGACGGCACGGTGCGCGCCCACGGCATCCGCGACGTCCGGATCAACCTGCCGGCGTTCCTGCGCCACGTCACGAACGGCCGCGTCGTCGGAGTGGACCCGTCCGGCGACGTGATCACCCGGTCGTGGCTCGACGAGGCCAGCGCGTTCACCCGCCGCCTGGTCGACGCGTTCCGCGCCGCTGGCGAGGCCGCTGCTGCGTTCGCCCCGCTCGCCGACGCCCTGCGCTGCGACGACCCGCCGACCGACCCGCGCGCACGCGCCCTGTGGCAGCGCCAGCGGCGTAACACCGGCCCCCGACCCTCCCACCAGCGCGCACCGCGCACGATCAACCCGAGGCGGACCCGATGACCGAGCCCATCGTCGCTGTGCGGCCCGCGCGCGGCCGGATCGTCCACCTGCACCAGGCCGACTACCAGCCCGGCGAGAAGACCCGCCCCAAGCCGGCCGACGTCGCGATGTGCGGTGCCGCGATCTGGCCCAACGGCGTCCCGCCGCGCGAGTTCGTCAAGACGCCGCTCGCCGACGCGCTCAAGTGGACCAGCCTCGAGCCCAACCCGCTCGACCCGCGTCCCACGTGGACGTGGTGCCGGCCCTGCGTCGGCCACGCGGTCACCTCGAGCGGCATGGTCCGCGCCGCGCTCCTGGCCGTCGTCCGCGCCGCAGAGGAGGCCGACCGTGGCTGACCAGACCAACGGGCCCGCGTCGCCCAGCTCCGACACCGAGGCGCTGATCGAGAACGTCTTGAACGACCTGGCCGACCGCGAGCACACCGCCCTGTGCAACTGCGACCTCTACCCGAACCGGTGCCGGATGGCCGGGAACTACACCCGCAAGCGGCTGCTCGCCACACCCGGCTACGTGCGGACCCGCGAGGCACTGGCCGCCGCGCTGGACACCCGAAGCGGCACGATCGCCGACGACACGCAGCTCCCGCCCCGCCTGTTCCGCCTGCACCGCGATCAGGACGTGTCCGGCGTGTCCGGCACCGGCTACGTCGCCGACGGCGTGCTGTGGCCCGACGGCTCGGCCACCGTCCACTGGCGCGGCGAGTGGCGCACCGACGCGTCGCACCCGGCCGGGATGCCCAGCGTGCGGGCCGTGCACGGGCACGGCGGCGCAACCCGGATCGTGTGGGCCGACGCCGCACCCACCGCGACGCCGGACCCCCACGAAGTCGATGTCACCGTGCACGACGCCGACGACGCGCAGGCGTGGTGCAACACGTGTGGCCGCCACCAGGTCGGCACGCCGACGGAGGTCAACGCGTGGGCGACCGTCCACCTCGGCCGCCGGCGGCAGGTTCCGGCCTCGGACGAGGAGGGGCGTTGATCTTCTGCATGCTCCCGGGCTGCACCAACCCGGAGCCCACCGTCGGCAACTCGGACGTGTGCGACCGCTGCCGCGAGCGGCTGCACGACCGGCTGCGCTGGATCGAGTTCTTCGTCGCCAACCTCACCCCGGTCAAGGCGGTCCGGCCGGGCATGGTCGCGACCGCGGCCGGGTTCGAGTCGGCGTCGCCCGCGTTCGACGACGCCATCGTGATGCTCGACCCCCGCTCGTCGGCCGTCGGCGTCGGCCGGTCCCTCACCGGGCCCGACGACGACGAGCACCCGCCGCTGTCCGCGCCCGCCGTGCTGGGCGGCTGGGCGCGGCAGGTGTGGGAGGCCCGCACGCCGCGCAGTCTGCGGCACCTCATCCCGCCGCCCCGCAACGTCGGCCACGCGGTCTCCACGCTGCTGGCCGCGCTGGGGTGGATCTGCGAGCAGCGCTGGGTGGGCGACTTCGCCGAGGAGATCGGCGACCTGTACCGGCAGCTCGCCGCCGCCACCGGCGAGACCCCGCCGCGGCCGGTCGCCACCTGCATCCGCCGCGAGGGCGACCCGCCCGGCGACGGCGGGCTCGACGACCGGCCGGTGTGCGGCGGCGGCATCGTGGCCCGCCAGCACACCGCCGAGGACGCCGAGGGCCCCGTCATGGTCGGTGCCCGCTGCCTGTCGTGCGGCGCGTCCTACACTGGGTTTGACCTGCTGCGACTCGGACGGAGGATGCGCGTGGCCGAAGCCGGACCGCCCGCCCCGGGCGAGCTGCTGCCCTGGTACGAGCGCGGCCCCGACGGCGTGCCCACCGGCCGGCAGTGGGCCGACGAGAAGACCGCCCGCGACCGGGTCGGCGACGGTTGCACCGTGCACCGCGACGTCTACGCCGCCGACGGCGGCAGCACCTCGTTCGGCGTCACCCGGCACACCCGACCCGCCGCGTCCGGCCCCGCCGACCCCTGGCGGCCCGCGACCCTTCGGGAGGGCCGGTGATCGTCCGCCGCGTCCGGATCACGGCCGCCGAGCGACTGCCGAGCGGCCGTGTCTCGGCCGACGAACTGCTGTTGCTGCTGCACGCCGAGGCCGACCGCACCGGTGACGAGCGGCTGCGCGTCCAACCCGGCACCCTGCGCCAGTGGAAGCGCCGGCGCGGTTGGACCGGGCCCGGCTACGACCCCGCCGTGGTGGTCGACTACGTGACCGGCCGCGGCGACCGTGGCCAGCACCGCGCCCCGGAGTTGACGCTGATCAACTGACGTGTCACGATTCGCGCGCGGAGCTATGCCCAAAAGCCCCTCGAACCCTCCCGGTTCGGGGGGCTTTGTGCTGTCCGGACCAGGGAGGCCACGTGCTGATCGAACACCCGCACTTCGTCCACCCGGACGATGTCGACGCCGCCGGCACGCTGCGCGGGCCGCTCGCCGACCCGGAGGCCGCCGCCCACCCCGACTACGTCGCCGAGGCCCGCGCGTGGCTCGAGCACTACCTCATCGGCGAGTACCACCGCCTGGTCGACGAGGACAACCGCGACCGCCGCGAGCGCTACGCCGAGCTGCGCGCCCAGGGCGTCCCCGACGCCGCCGCCCGCGCGCAGCTCCCGCCCCGCTGGCTCGACCGCGGAGAGCCCGTCGTCCGCGAGCTGGACGAGCCCTACACCACCGCCGACGGCGTCACGTGGCAGCTCCCTTACCGCCACGTCGACGGAGTCGTCTACGAGGTCGGATGGATCGGCACCCTCGAGGTGCACCCCAACCCCGCCGTCACACTGGAGTCGCCGTGAGCACCGCCCGCCTGCCCGTGTCCGTCCGCGTCGGCACCGGCACCGAGACCGTCGTCGGCAGCGTCCGCGCCGAGCCCGTCGAGGCGCTGCCCGAGTCGGGCCCGGTCCCGGTCCGCATCGCCGGCGGCGCGCTGGCGGTCGCCGAGCTGCTCGAGCAGGTGGCCACCGAGCTGCGCCGGCGGCACGCCGAGCAGACGACCGGCCACGCCGGTGCCACCGTGCTGCTCGCCGCCAACCGGAACGACGCCCGCCGCTACCGCCGCGCGCACCCCGACCGCTGGACCGACATCCACATCGTCGAGCCGAACCTCGCTTCGCGGCTGCGGGGGACGCGCGTGCACAGCGTCGCCGTCACCGAGCACGCCGCCACCGCCACCCGGCTCGCCGGGCCGCTCGAGGAGGCGCTCGAGGTGCTCACCTACTGCATGGAGTTCACGCCCGGCTCGATCGGCGGTGTGACCTACCTGCGCGACGTCGGCGACGGCGGCCGTGCGTGAGCGCGCCCAGGTCCGTCCCGACGGCGACCGCTGGACCGCGACCCTGCCGCGGTTCGGGTTCGGCCCGCCGGCGCGGCGGACGTTCGACAGCCAGCACGAGGCGTGCACGTGGGCACGGCGATGCCTCGACCGCGGCACCGGCGCGCTGGCCATGGTCGACGCCGAGCGTCTGCCCGCCCTGGCCGACGGCGTCGCCGAGGTTCCGGTGTGGACGCCGCTCCGCCGTGCGGTGTGGACGTGACCGGGCGGTGGGCGGGCAGCACCGGCCGCGACGACCTGCCGGCCGACTGGTCCGCGCGCAGGGACGCGGTGCGCCGCCGCGCCGGTGGCCGGTGCGAACGTCGAGGCCGTACCGGCACCCGGTGCCGCCGCGCCGGTAGCGAGTGCGACCACATCCGGCCCCGCTGGCTCGGCGGCAGCCACGAGCTGGACAACCTGCAATGGCTGTGCCCGCCCTGCCACGCCCGCAAGACCACCGCCGAGGCCGCGCAGGCACGCGCCGCGATCCGCGCCCGGCGGTTCCGCACACCCGAGCCCCACCCGGGCCGCATCACCAAGGAGTGACGACCATGTCGTACCAGGTCCGACTGCTGCGCCGGATGGGACAGAACCCGGCGGGCAGCGTCCGTCTCTACAGCGACAGCGAGGCCGCGTGGCTGGTCGGCAACGGCTTCGGCGAGTACTTCGGCGGCAGCCAGACCGCGCCCGCCGCCGAGCCGGAGGTCGACCAGGCCCCGCCGGCCGACCCGCACGACGAGCAGCGGCAGCCCGCCCCGAGCCTGGCCGACCTGAAGGCGGAGGCGGAGCGGCTCGGCCTGCCGACCTACGGCACCAAGGCCCAGCTCGCCGACCGCATCGACCAGCACAAGGCCACGCTCGAGCAGGGCGACGACGAGCCCGACGACAGCGAGGACGACCTCGACGACGAGGACGACGACTGATGGGCGGGCTCACGCGGCTCCTGATCGGCGACGCCAAGACGGCCGACGCCGCCCGCGAGGCGGCCGAGCGTCTGCTCGCCGGGCACGTCGCCACCTTCGAGCCGGACCCGCCCGGCTACCACGTGCTGACCGGGCCGCGGCTCGACCTCGACGAGCTGATCGACCGCATGGCCGCCGAGCGCACCGACTCGGCACGGTGTCTGTGGTTCAACCAGATCCCGCCGAAGATTTTCGACGGAGGGGCTTGACAAATCGCCGGGGTGGGGGGTGACCCCCCTTTCGGTCGGGAAGGCCACCGGACGTCATACCGGATGCACGCGCTCCCAGGTTTTGAAGCCCCGCTCTGACCTGCGAAGACGCTCCGTTTGCGCAGGTCAGAGCACTCGTCCCGTGATCTTCGGCGTCGGACGGACGCCACTCCGGTCCACTGTGGACGCTCGTCAAAACGCCGTGAACTGCGGTTTTGACCGCGTTTTGAGCCGATCCGCGAGCGGATCCGTACCCGAAGGGGGTGGACCGTGGGCGCACGAGGTCCGATCGGCAAGCGCTCGGAGGCACGAGCCGGGCACCGCACCAAGGCAGAGCAGGCCGAGACGGAGCAGGTCGTCGTAGAGAACGCCGGACCGGTCGAGATGCCCGCCCCCATGGCGGGCTGGCACCGGATCGCCAAGGACTGGTACCTGTCCCTGCACACCAGCGGCCAGGGCCGGTTCATGGAGCCGTCCGACTGGCAGGCCGCGACGTTCGTCGCCGAGTACATGACGAAGCTGCTCGCCGACGAGAAGTTCAACGCCCGCGGCTTCGCCTCGATCTGGTCGGCGATGAACGACCTGCTGACCACCGAGGGTGCGCGCCGGCGCGTGAAGCTGGAGATCAACCGCCGCACGCCGGGTGAGGCGCACCCGGACGTGCCGAACCTCGATGACTACCGCGACCTCGGCTGAGCCGTCGTCGTCGCTGGTCATCACCCCCCACCACATCGGGCCCACCTGGGAACGCGACCCGGACACGGGCCGGTTCGTGCTGCCCGAGTACACCCTCGGGTGGCAGTCGATCGCCTGGTGTCGGACGCACCTCAAGCACGGCGACGGGCGGCCGTGGACGTTCACCCGGGAACAGGCCCGGTGGTGGTTGTGGTGGTGGGCGGTCGACGAGCACGGCCGGTTCCTGTTCACGCAGGGCGTGCTGCAACGGCTCAAGGGCTGGGGCAAAGACCCGGTCGGGTCGGTGCTGGCCGCCGTCGAACTGGTCGGCCCGTCCCGGCCGGACCTGAACGGGCGGCCGTTCCGCGACCCGCACGGCCGTGAGCACCCCGCCGCGAAGCCGCACCCCGAAGCGTGGGTGCAGGTCGCGGCCGTCACCAAGCGGCAGACGAAGAACACGCTGAGGCTGTTCCCGCAGTTGTTCACCAAGGCCACGATCGCCAAGTACGGCCTCGAGATCCACCAGGGGCAGGTCACCGCGAACGGCGGTGCCCAGCTCCTCGAGGCCGTGACGTCCAATCCGGACGCGCTCGAGGGCGCGCGGTGCACGTTCCCGCTGAAGAACGAGACGCACCGCTGGCGGGAGGCCAACCGCGGGCACGACATGGCCGAGGTGATCGACAACAACTCGACCAAGAGCGCCGACGGCAGCTCGAGGCCGCTGTCGATCACCAACGCCTACGACCCCGCCGAGGACTCCGTCGCCCAGCGGGAGCGGGAGGCGTACGAGGAGATCGCCGCCGGGCAGTCGCGGGCCACCGGGTTCATGTACGACAGCCTCGAGGCACCGCCGGACGCGCCGCTGACCGCCGAGGCCGCGCCCGCGGTGCTCGAGGCGGTGCGCGGGGACGCGGTGTGGCTGCCGATTCCCCGCATGGTCAACCGGATCATGATGGGCACCGTTGCGCCGAGCAGGGCGCGGCGGTTCTGGTACAACCAGATCGAGACCGCCGAGGACGCCTGGGCGGACTGGAAGGACTGGGAACTCTGCCGCGCGCCGGCCGGCGTCGAGCTGCTGCCCGGCGACGAGATCGCGCTGTTCCTGGACTGCTCCAAGAGCAACGACGCCACCGCGCTGGTGGGCTGCCGCATCTCGGACGGCCTGGTCGTGGTGTTCGGCATGTGGAAGCGCCCGCCGGGCCGCCGGGGGTTCGGGTGGCTCGCGCCGCGGGGCGCGGTCGAGGCCCGCGTCGACTCGGTGTTCGAGGACTACACCGTGGTGGGGTTCTTCGCCGACCCGAGCCACACCCTCGACGACGAGACGCAAGACCGGTACTGGGACAACACCCTGGACCGGCTGCACCGCCGCTACCAGGCCCGGCTGAAGGTGTGGGCGAACCGCGGCGGCAGCGGTGGCGGTGGTCAGGCGCACTCGGTGATGTGGGACATGACCAGCCCGGCCCGCGTCGAGCAGTTCACCGACGCGGCGATGCTCACGGCCGAGGAGATCGAGCAGCACGAGGTGCTGCACGACGGTGACGCGCGGCTGCGCCTGCACGTGCGCAACGCCCGCCGCTACCCGAACAAGTACGGCGTCTCGATGTGGAAGGGCGCGAAGGACGGTCCGAAGAAGATCGACCTCGCCGTGGCGATGGTCGGCGCGCGGATGGTCCGGCGGCTCTACCTCAACCGCAAGCCGGGCACGAACGACACCGAGGGCGGCCGGATCTGGGGCCACCGCTGAGCCTGGGAAGGGGGTGCCGCGCCCGTGGTCATGAAGCCGGACGAAGTCACGGAGCTGGTCGTCAAGGAGCTGCACCCGTTGTGGCGCAAGGAACAAGAGCGCGTGCAGCGCATCGAGAAGTGGCACGACGGGAACAACGAGGACATCGTCATCCCGCGTGACGCCACCCGGGAGCACCGGGAGCTGCGCGAGATCGCCAAGTCGCCCTGGTTGCGCCTGGTCGTCAACAGCGTCGTGCAGGGCCTCATCGTGGACTCGTACCGGTCCCCGTTGCACCCGCCGGGCCCGGCCGGCGAGGTGCTCGAGGGGCCCTGGTACACGTGGCGCGCAAACCGCATGCCGGTCCGGCAGATCGCGCTGCACCGGGCCGCGGTCGCGTTCTCGCACGCCTACACGCTGACGCTGCCCGGCATTCTGCGTGAGCGCAACGTCGCGTCGATCAAGGCGTTGTCGCCCCGTCGGATGGTGGCCGTGTACGGCGACCCGGGCAACGACGAGTGGCCCATGTTCGCGCTCGACGTCGACAAGCAGCCCGGCGGCAAGCAGGCGTTGCAGGTGGTCGACGAAGAGGCCGTGTACTTCCTGTCCTGCAACGCCGACGGCGACAAGGTCGAGTACATCGAGCACCGCGAGCACGACATCGGCGTGTGCCCGGTGGTGCGCTACGCCGCGCAGCTCGACACCGAGGGCAACGCCACCGGCGAGGTGACGCCCTACATCGGCAACGCCCGCCGCATCGACAAGTCCACGTACGACCGTCTGCTGACGCAGCACTGGAATTCGTGGAAGGTCAGGACCGCCACCGGCATGGCCAAGCCGGAGACGGAGGCGGAGGCGAACAAGGCCGCCTTGTTGCTGCGGCAGGGTGATCTGCTGGCCAGCACCGACCCGAACACCCGGTTCGGCACGCTGGACGAGACGAACCTCGAGCCGCTCATCGCCGCCGAGCGGGCCGACGTCGAAACGCTCGCGGCGGTGTCGCAGACCCCGTCCCACGAGCTGACCGGCCAACTGGTCAACCTGTCGGCCGAGGCACTGGCCGCGGCCCGGTCCGGGCTGCGTGCCAAGACCTACGAGTACAAGGTCGCGTTCGGCGAATCGCACGTGCAGACGTTGCGCCTGGCCGCCCTGGTCGAGGGCAACCTCGAGGACGCCGACGACGTGATGGCCCGGGTGACGTGGCAGGACACCGAGGTGCGGTCGCTGGCCCAGGCCGCCGACGCGCTCGGGAAGATCGCGACGATGCTGAAGGTGCCCGTTCAGGCGCTCTGGCGGATGATCCCCGGCGTCGAGCAGAGCGACACCGACGAGTGGGCCAAGATGGTCAAGGCGACCCCGCTCGAGCAGGTCCGCGAGGAACTCGAGCGGCAGGCCGGCGCGGGCGAGGTGTAGCGGGTGCCCACCACCGACCGAGGCCGGCAACTGCTCGCCGCACAGCGCGCCGCCCAGCTCGCGTTGCGGGCCCGGCTGCTGGCCGAACTGCTCGACCTGTGGGCGCTGCTGGACCCGGTGCGGCTCGACGACACCACGCAGCCGTGGCTGCGCAGCACCACGGACACCGTGCTCCGCTACCGCAACCGCTCGGCCCGATCCGCGGTCGACTTCTACGCCGAGCTGCGCTCCGCCGAGCTTCCCGCGGCCGAGATCGGCACCGCGGTGGTGCCCGAGGTGCCTGAGATCGACCCGCCGACGGTCGCCCGGGTGCAGGCGTCGCTGGTCACGCAGGGCCCGATAGAGGTCCGCGCGCGGCTGGTCGTCGGAGAGGATCCGCAAGACGCCGCCGAGGCCGCGCTCACCGCCGTGCAGGGCGCGGCGGCAAGGCACGCGCTCAACGGCGGCCGACAGGCGCTCGTGGCCGCCGGCGAGCGCGACGAGCGGGCCAAGAAGTACGCGCGCGTCACGACGTCGGCCGACCCGTGTTGGTTCTGCCGGATGCTCGCCGCGCGCGGGTTCGTCTACCCGACCGAGGACGCCGCGGGCGCACGCAAGAACCGCCGGTTCGACGGTGACGGGCTCTACAAGTTCCACGACTGGTGCGCGTGCGGCGTCGAGCCCGTGTTCGTCGAGGACGCCCCGCCCAGCCCGGCCGCGCAGGCGAACGCGGACCTGTGGGACCGCGCCACCAAGGGGCTCGGCGGCGAGCGTGCCCGTGCCGCGTTCCGACGGGCGGTCGAGGGCCGCTCCCTGCCGGACGACCCGATCAACCTCGGGTAGGTCCGGTCCCTTGTTCTCCCCGCCCCGGAGGCGGGGTTCAGCCGGGTCTGACCCGGCACCTGCAACCCACGACGCCCCCGGAGGGCTCATGTCCAGCACCATCCTGCCCGTTCACCCGACGCTGCTCGACCCGCGCACCGGTGAGCCCTTGGAGGCCATCGGCGTGATCAACGGGCGGGTCATCTGGCCGCAGATGGGTGGCGCGCCCGACGACGACGAGGACCAGGACGACGACCAGGACGACGACGGCGACGAGGACCAGGAGCCCGACGACGCCGACGACGACCAGGACGACGACCAGGACGACAAGCCGCGGGGCAAGCGGGCACTGCGCAAGAAGAACAGCGAGAACCGCAACCTGCGCCGGCGGCTGACCCAGGCCGAAGAGGACGCGCAGAAGTGGCGCGACTACCAGGCGTCGCAGAAGACCGACCAGGAGAAGCAGGCCGACCGGCTCACGGAAGCCGAGACGCGGCTCGGGAAGGTCGAGAACGAGAACGTGCGCCTGCGCATCGCCCTGAGCAAGGGGCTGACGCTCAAGCAGGCCATGCGCCTGGTGGGCGACACCGAAGAGGAGTTGGAGGCCGACGCCGACGACTTCCTCGCCGAGCTGGGCGAGAAGCCCGGCCGGACCGACAAGACCGACAAGGTGAAGACCCGCCCGCGCACCGCGCTGAAGGGCGGCGCGCGTCCGGACGAGGAGCCGGACGAGACCGACCCCCGCAAGCTCGCCGCGAAGGTGACGCGCCGCGGCGGTCGGGGGTTCTGACCCTTCCACCGCACGGCCACGGGCCGCCCGCGGTTCCCTAGATCCACAGGAGGTAGTCCGTGGCCATCACGGTGCAGAAGGCAACCAAGATCGCGCGCACGGCGCTGGGCCTGCTCGAGCGGGAGATCATCGCCACCACGCTGGTGTGGCGCGACGCCGGCGGCGACTTCGCCGGCGCGCAGGGCGACACGATCACGCTGCGCGTCCCGGCCCGCGCCAAGGCCCGCAAGCGGCAGATGCGCATGGCGCGGCCCACCGACGGGTCCGGCATCGTCCAGATGGACTCGCTGGCCGAGACGAAGGTCGACGTCACCCTCGACACGGTCGTCTACCACGCCGCGCCGGTGACCGACGAGGAGCTGACGCTCGACGTCAGCGACTTCGGCGGGCAGGTGCTGCACCCGCAGATGCGGGGCGTGGCCGAGGGCGTCGAGGAGGAGCTGATCGCGGAGATGGTCGGCGCGACCTACGCGACCACGCTCGTGCTGGACACCACCACGCCGCGCAAGACCCTGAACGCGGCGCGCAAGGCGCTGGACAACGCCAAGGTGCCCGGCACCGACCGGTACGTGCTGATGGGCAGCGACGTCGAGGAGATTTTCCTCAACGACGAGAAGCTCGCCCAGGTGGACACCTCCGGGTGGTCGGAGACGCTGCGCGAGGCGGTCATCGGCCGCCTGAGCGGGTTCACCCTGTTCAAGTCGGTCGCGCTGCCGGCCGACGTCGCGATCGTGTTCCACCGCACCGCGTTCGTGCTCAACATGCAGGCACCGAAGGTGCCCCAGGGCGCGACCGCCGGCAGCTCGCAGACGTTCGAAGGCATGTCCCTGCGCTGGATCCTCGACTACGACTTCGAGAACGCCCAGGACCGCAGCATGGTCGACGTGTTCGTGGGCACCAACGCGGTGGTCGACGGCGACCCGACCAACGAGGTGCAGACGCTCACGCTCACCGGCGGCCCGACCGGCGGCACGTGGACGGCGACGTACGCCGGCCAGACCACCGCGGGCATCGCGCACAACGCGAGCACCGCGGCGGTGCGGTCGGCGCTCGAGGCGCTGTCGACGATCGGCACCGGCAACGTGACCGTCACCGGCACGCCCGGCGCGTGGGTCGTGGAGTTCACCGGCGCGCTCGGCGGCGCGAACCTCACCCAGATGACGGCCTCCGGTGCCGGCCTGACCGGCGGCACGTCGCCCGCGGTGACCGTCGCCACCACCCAGGCCGGTGGCGTGGTGACGTTCGTCCGCGCCGTCAAGATCACGCTCCCCTGATCGGGGGTCTGGTCGTGACGCTGCCCGCGCTGGCGACCGTGGCGGCACTGGAGAAGCGGATCGGGGTCGAGGTCGGCACCCTCGACGGTGTCGACCTCGCCCGCGCCGAGACCGACCTCGAGGACGCGTCGAACCTGGTACGCGCCGAGACGGGAAACGACTGGGTCGACGACGACGGCAACCCCGCCGCCCCGGCCCCGCTCGTCACGGTCGTGCTCCGGGCCGCGCGCCGCTGCTACCGCAATCCCGACGAGTACAGCTCCGAAACCGAGGACGGCTACACCTGGCGGCGCGACGGCGAGGCGGTCAGCCCGTACCTCACCGAGTCCGAGGTCCGGGTGTGCGAGCGGTACGCCGGTCCGGCGTCCGGCCTGCACACCATCGCCACCACCCGACGCACACCACGGCGGCACGACGTGATCCTCCTGCCCACCACCCCGGCAGGCGACCCGTTCGCCGCGTACGACCCGGACGACGTGGGGTGGTGATCGGGTGAGCCTTCTCGACCAGTCCAACGCGCGGGTCGTGCTGCACCGCCAGGTGCTCACCACCGACACCGACGGGGATCCCCGGTGGGTGCCCGAGGAGGTCGGCACGCCGCTGGACGTGATGCTCTGGCCGGTGGACACCGCCACCGCGGTGACGCTGTCCCGGGAGTCGGGCGAGGTGTACCGGGTGCGGCCGGCGCGCGGTCAGCCGGTCCCGGTCGGCCCGTGGGCCACCGTGGACTGGGACGGCCGCACGTGGGACGTCCACGGCGAGTCCACGCGCCACCAGCGCGGGCGCGCGACCAGGCGCGTGACGTTCCTCATCACGCCGCGCACCAAGCGGCCCGGCGACGGAGGGGGGTGAGCCGGTGGCACAGGTCTACCGCAACGCCGCCGACCTCATCGCCCACCTCGACGGCGTGACGGCCGCGGTCGTGGAGCTGGGCGCTGGCCCGGTGCTGCGCCGCGCCCGCGCGCTGCTGACCGAGCACACCACCACCGGTCCCGGCGAGCACCACGAGGTGCAGCTCCGGCTGGGCGAGCAAACCGACGCCTACGTCGAGCTGGTGGGACCGGCGCCGGTGGCGCTCGAGTACGGGCACGTCACCAAGAACGGCAAGACGGTCGACGGGCTGCACATCCTCAAGCGCGCCCTCGGCGAGTAGGAGGCCGTCGTGCCCGTGATCCCACGGGCGCAGCCGGTCGTGCTCGGCCTGCTGCGCGCCGCCCACCCCGGGGTGACCATCCACCAGACGCTGGACCCCGACGCGCTGAACAAGACCCCGTACGTGCACGTCCGGTTCGGGGAGCGGCAGATCGAGCACACGCGGCTGCGGCTGGTCGTCCCGATCACCGTGACCGTGATGGTGCGCGGTGACGTCGCCGCCGCCGACGACCTGTCGGCCGGCATCTACCTGACGCTGCACACCGCGGCCGGGCTCAAGACCCCGATCGGCGACCCGCCCGCCTACCTCGGCCCATTCGAGGTGCGGGCGTGGCCCGCCGACTCACCCATCCCCGGTCAGCCCTCCGGCATCACCCGCCAGGAGGCGACCTACCTCGTGGGCATCCGACCGGCGTCGGTCACGCCCTGACCATCCACAGCGGAGGGAAATCATGGCGGAAAACGACGCCGCCGTTAAGGATCTCGGCAACGCGTACATCTACCTCGGTCCGGTCGGCGCAGCCGATCCGACGGTCGCGGAGATCAACGCGTTCAGCTCGACCACGTTCGGCGCGGAGAAGCAGACCATCACCGTCACCGGCGGCCCGACCGGCGGCGACTTCACGCTCACCGCGCAGGGCGGCACCACCGGCGACATCCCGTGGAACGCGACCGCCGCGCAGATCATGACCGCGCTGGTGGCGCTGCCGAACATCGACGCCTCCGACGTCATCGTGACCGGCGGCCCGCTGCCCGGCAGCCCGGTCGTGGTGACGTGGACCGGCCGGTACCAGGGGCAGGCGCAGACGCTCATCACGGTGGACGACTCCGGCCTGACCGGCGGCACCACGCCGGAGATCACCGTCGCCAAGACGACGCTCGCCAACGGCATGCTCCCCGCCGGCCACACCAGCCTCGACAACGACTTCTCGCCGATCTACGAGGGCGGGGAGCGCACCGTCCGCGGCTCCCGGCAGAACGCGTCCCTCAAGGAGCAGGTGGCCGCGATCGTCGAGGGCGTCGAAATCTCGCTCATCCAGGTGGACGAGGACACCCTCACGATGTTCTACGGCGGCGGCAGCGTCCCGGAGGCCGGGAAGTTCAAGCTGCCGACGACCTCCACGCCGATCGAACGGTCGTTCCTCATCGTGTACCTGGCCACCGACGGCACGCCCGTCGCCAGGTACTACCCCAAGGTCAGCATCGGCCGCACGGGCAGCATCCGCGACGCCAAGGGCGGCTGGATGGAGTTCCCGATCCGGGTCACCTTCCTGGAGTTGGCCGGTCGTGAGCCCGCGTTCTACGGCGCGCAGATCGAGGACGACACCCCCTGACCGGGGAGAGCGTCCACACCAGACCCGGGAGCCGGTGCCTCGCAGGCGCACCGGCTCCCGGCCCGCGTCCCGGCCTGCGGCGAGTAGAGGAACGAGCCTGCGATGAGCAAGAACGAAGCCCTGTCGGCCGAGGTCGCCGACTCCATGCCCGACGGCGCGCCGGAGCTGCGCCCACTGGTCGCCCTGTCCCGCCAGGACCGCGCGAAGGTGCTGCGCACGATGGCGACCGTGCTGCCCAAGCTCGAGGCGCTCGGCGGCGACGCCGCGCCGGACGAGGACGATCCGGCGATGCCGGCGCGCAACGCGGGCAAGGCCGCGTGGACGGAGTACGCGCGAGACCTCGGCCTGTTGGTCCGGTCCGACGCCACGCGCCGGCAGATTCAGGAAGCCGTGGACGAGCACCGCGCCGCGCAGCGACCGCCGCTGACCACCGCGCAGCGGCTCGAGCAGCAGGCCGTGCTGGTCGAGCTGGCGGCCGACCTCGAGCCGCTGGTGACCACGCTCGCGGTCGACGAGGACGCCGCCCGCACGTGGTGCGAGTCGGCGCACGACGTCGAGGTCATCGCCGTGGTGCTGGCCTACCAGCGGGGTGCGCAGCCGGGGGAAGCCAAGCGCTCGTCGAGCTGATCGACCGGCACGGCCACGAGGTCGAGCGGGAGCTACAGGAGATGGGGCTCGACCTCCGGGACGTCTACCGGCCCGGAGGCGGCCCTACCCGGCTCACCCCGCGGCGCGTGCTGGCGCTCGTCGAGCACCCCCGAGAGGGCGGCCCGCTGTGGGCCGCCAAAGCCGCCGAGCCTCCGCCGCTCGACGCGACCCCGGCCGAGATGGGGCACCACGGCTGGACGCTCGACCGCCACTTTCTCGCGGCCATCGTGGACCTGTTGCAGGCCGCCAACTTCCAGCGCGGAGGCGGCAAGGGGTCCGCGCCCAAGCCCGTCCCGCGACCGGCCGCGCCCAAGCAGCGGGTGTCGGGTCGTGACTACTTGCGCGCCGGCCGGCCGAAGGCGAGGCGCGTGGCAGGGGGGTAGCCGTGACCGCTCCCGGTGGTGTCGAGGTCTCCCGCGCGTTCGTGAAGTTCTTGCCCGACACGAGCGAGATCCCCGCCAAGCTGAAGGCCGCGCTCGAGAAGATCGAGCAGCGGACGCACGTCGAGCTGCCGGTCACCCTCGCACAGTCCGGCCTGGTCGCCGACGCGCGCCGACTGGCGAAGCTCGCCGAGGAGTCCGCCAAGGTCCAGCTCTCCACCGTGCTGGACGGCCGGAGCCTCGCGCAGCAGGTCAAGGCCGCGACCGCGACCGCGACCGCCGGCAAGGCGGCCGAGGTCACCGCCAAGGTCACCGTCGACCCGCTTGACGGTGCGTTCCAATCCAAGGTCCGGGGCGAGCTGCGCAAGCTCGCGGCCACGCTGGAGCTGCACGTCCCGGCCGGGGTGCAGGGCGAGGTGCTGCGCCGGCAGGTGTCCGCGCAGATCAAGGCCGTCGAGCGCGGGCTCGCGCTCGAGGTGCCCACCCGGCCGGCCGACGCCGCCGAGTACCGCCGCCGGCTCACCGACCAACTCCGGCTGGTCGAGCGCACCGTGTCGGCCACCGTGCCGGCCGAGGTGGACCTCGAGGTGCCCGCCGGCGAGCAGGCCGAGGTCGTCGCGAAGGTCACCGCCACCAAGCGCCTGCTCGAGCGGTCGCCGATCCGGATCCCGCTGGACGTCGACACGTCGTCGCTGCGCACGGTCGCCGCCCAGATCACGTCTCTGGGCGGGACGCTGTCCGGGCTCGGCGTCGGCGCGGTCACCGGTCAGGCCGCCGCTGGCGGGCTGCTGGCGCTGGCGTCGGCGGTGGCGCAGTCCGCCGCCGCGCTGGCGCTGATCCCGGCCGTCGGTGCCGCCGGTGTCGCGGTGGTCGGGACGCTCACCCTCGGCCTGCACGGGCTGTCCGACGCGCTCACCGCCGACGACCCCAAGAAGTACGCCGAGGCGCTCAAGCAGATCAGCCCCGAGGCGCGCGAGCTGGTGCAGGTGCTACGCGACCTGGCACCGGAGGCACGGCGGCTGCGCGACGCGGT
This sequence comes from Actinosynnema sp. NPDC004786, assembly GCF_053601135.1. Classification (NCBI taxonomy): domain Bacteria; kingdom Bacillati; phylum Actinomycetota; class Actinomycetes; order Pseudonocardiales; family Pseudonocardiaceae; genus Actinosynnema; species Actinosynnema sp. NPDC004786. Next base: position 19,341 of record NZ_JBSGBG010000038.1, read on the forward strand.
GCAGGACCGGCTGCTCGAGGATCTCGCCGACGACGCCGAGGATCTCGCCCAGGTCTACCTGCCGCTGGTGCGGCGCGGCCTGGTCGACATCGCCGGGCAGTTGCGCGCCGGTGCCCGCGAGCTGACGTCGTTCGCCCGCGAGGCGGAGACGCTGCGCGTGCTGCGCTCCACACTGGACGACTCCGCCCGCGCCGGCGGCCTGCTGAACGAGGCGCTGCGCCCGGCGGCGCGCGGCGTGCGCGACCTGGTCGACGTCGGCCGCACGTTCCTGCCCGGTCTGGCGGCAGAGGTGGCGGTGCTGGCCGAGCGCTGGTCGATCATGCTCGAGCGGACGGCCGACGACGGCCGGCTGCGCGAGTGGATCTCCCAGGCGCTCGACAACATCGGCGACCTGGCCGGGATCGTCGGCAACGTCGGCCGCACGTTCGGTGCCGCGTTCCGGGCCGCCGGTGCGGACGGCAGGCAGTTGCTCGACGTGGTGCGCGACATCACCGGGCAGCTCGCCGACTTCGCCGGCAGCGCCCGCGGCCAAGACGCGCTGGGTACGTTCCTCGTCTCGGCGGCCGACCTGGCGGAGGCGCTGCTTCCGCTGCTGCGGTCGGTGGTGTCGGTCGTCGGGACCGATCTCGCTCCGCTGCTGTCCCGCGTCGGCGTCACGCTCGTGCCCGCCCTGGTCACGGCGGTGGACGCGATCGGGGCCGGGCTCGACCGGGCCGCGCCCGGGATCGCGGCGTTCGCTCTCGGCGTCGCCGGGCTGATCACCGGCCTGGTCGACAGCGGCGCGATCGACGCCGTCGGCGACCTGGCCGCCGTGCTCGGTGCCGAGCTGGGCGACGCGCTCACCCTGCTGGGCCCGAAGCTCGGCGACCTGGTCGCCGCGCTCGCCGGGGAGCTGGCCGAGGCGCTGCCCGACCTGGTGCCCGCGGCGCTCGACCTGGCGCTCGCGTTGGGCGACCTGCTGATCGCGGCGACGCCGCTGATCGGCGTCGTCGCCGACCTGGTCGGCACGGTCGGCCTGCCCACCCTGCAGCGTGTCGCCGAGCGGCTCACGCCGATCGTGGGCAACCTGACCGACGAGCTGTCCGACGGTCGCATGGCCGACGCGTTCGGCGAGATCGCGGACGCGGCGGCCGAGTGGGTCGACGAGGTCGCGCCGCTCACCGCCGAGCTGGTGGAGCTGGGACAGGAGATCGTGCGCGGTCTGCTGCCGCACCTGCCGGACCTCATCCGGTCCAGCGCGGACCTGGCCGAGACGATGCAGCCGTTGGCGACGGTCGCGGCGGCGGTGGCGGGATCGGTCGCGGACATCTCCGAGGCCACCGATGACCTGGTCGACTCGGTGCCCGGTTTCCGTGCTGCGCTCGGCAGCGGTGGCCTGTTCGGGACGTTGACGTCGTTCACGACACCGATCGGGCCGCTGAAGGGGATCTACGAGTCGGTGGCGGGTCTCACCCGGATCATGCAGGGTGAGTGGCCCGACGCCGAAAGATCCTTTGTGGACGGTCTCGGCCGGATCGGTGAGGGCTCCCGACTGACGTTCGAGGAGCTGGGCACGCGCGGCACCGAAGCGCTCACCAACCTCCTCGGGATCTTCGAGGAGAAAGCCCCGCTGCTCTCCGACATCTTCCTCGACCACCTGCTGACCATGCAGGACGGTCAACGCAGCATCTTCGCCCAGATGCTCGCCGACCTGACCGACCACTGGGGCCGGATGGACGCCGCGATCGCCGAACGCACGTTCGGCATCTCGGACAAGGTCAACGCGGCGTGGCAGCGCGTCGCGGACGCCACCCGCCGGCAGTGGGAGGAGACCGAGCGCCGCGTCGCCGAGGGCATCAACGACGTCACGGCGGAGACCTCGACCCTGCCGGGCCGGGTGCGGGACAGCCTCGGCGCGATCGAGGCCACCCTCTACCCGTCCGGGGCCCGGCTCATGGCGGGGTTCATCGCGGGCATGAAGTCGCAGGAGTTCGCGGCTCGGCGCGCCGCGATCGCCGTGATGGAGATCGTGAGCGGCGCGTTCCCGTCGAGCCCCGCGAAGTGGGGCCCGTTCTCGGGTCGCGGCTGGACGCCGTACCGGGGCGCGGCCCTGGTCGAGGGGTTCGCCGCGGGCATGACGGCGTCGATCGGCAGCACCGTGCGCGCGGCCGAGCTGGTCGCCACCTCGGTGGCCGACCAGCTGCCCACCGGCTCCGGCTACACCGGCGCGGCCGTCCGTGGCGGTGCGCAGGTCGAGGTGCGGGTCGACGCCCGCGGCACCGATCCGGAGCGGGTCGCCGCGATCGTGCCGAACCGCATCCTGTCCGCGCTCGACCGGTGAGAGGTGGTGGCCGTGTGGGATGACCGCCGCTGGTACGTCGACAACCTCGTGTTCAACCTCGGTGAGGACGAGGACGGGTGTGGGTGGGCGGTTGACGACGAGTCCGGCTGGTCCGACTCGCCGCTCGACGCCGACCGGCCGCGCGTGATCGGCCTGGGCGGGTGGGTGTCCGCGCCCACCCGCCAAGCCCGGCTGCGTGCCGAGAAGAAGCTCAGCGCGTTGTGCCTGGACCCCTACAACCCCAACCGGTTGTGGGAGTTGCGGTGCACCGAGGAGACCGGCGACCTGACCGCGATGGTGCGCCGCGCCGACAAGCCGCTCGTGGTGATGGACCAGGGCGGCTACGGCCTCCGGTTCCGGCTGCTGTTCGAGGCACCCGACCCGCGGCTGTACGGCCCGCCGACCACCGGGGTGGTGTCGCCGCCGATGTCCAGCGGCGGGCTCGACTGGGTGACCGGCCTGGACTGGGCGGCCGGGCTGAACTGGGGCACGGTCGTGTCGTCCGGCTCGATCCTGCTGTCGAACCCGGGCTACGCCGACGCGCCCGTGCGGTTCATCCTCAGCGGCAGCACGGTGCCGGGGGAAGACCTCGTCAACCCCCGCATCACCGCGCCGGAGATCGACGGCCTGCTCGTGTACGCCGACACCCTCACCACCGGCCAGACGGTGGAAATCGACACCAACCCGCGCAAGCGCACCGTGCTCCTCGGCGGCACCGCCGACCGCCGCGCCCGCGCAGCCGGTAGCAGGTGGTTCACCGTGCCGGCGCAAACCGACCTGCTCGTCTCGTGGTCGGCCGACCAGATGCCGCCCACCTCGACCCTGACCGCCATCTGGTCGACCACCCAGTGGTGACCGTCCACAAAGGAGGTATTAGCTGATGGGCGTTGACCAGACCTTCGAGGACACCTGGACCCTGCCCGGCAACAACGGCATCGACGGCCGGTACCACGACGGCGCGTTCCTCGCGATGGCGTCCGGGTCGGTGAACCCGCTGGGCGCGTACCGGGACGGCGTGCTGCCCTCGGCCTACAGCGTGGACTACCTCGACCTGAAGGTCATCCCCGACTCGCCGACACCGGGCATGGCGGTGCGCTGCTACCTCGGCCAGTCGGTGATTACCCGGTCCGGCCAAGGCCCGTACGTCTCGACGCTGCGCTCCACGGGGCGCGTGGACCTCGACGCGTCCAGCACCACCAACCCCAGGCGTGACCTGATCGTCGTGCAGGTGCTCGACGCGTCCATCGGCGACGCCGACACCCGCACCCGGCTGTGGCGCATCACCGGCACCCCGTCCGGCACGCCGACCCTGCCCACCGTGCCGCTCGGCGCGATCCCGACCGCCGAGGTGGCCGTCGCAGCCAACGCGACGTCCATCACCAACGCCAACATCACCGACCTCAGGCGTGCGGCTGGCATCCGGGGCGCGGTGCGGCTCATGCTGCCCGGTGACTCCCACTCCGACGCCGGGATCTACCCCGGTGACTCCCGCTACTGCCGCACCCACCAGCAGGTCGAGGTGTGGAAGGCGGACGGCGTGTGGCACGGCACGGTGCCGCTGGTCTACACCGTGTCGCCCGCGCACGCGGCACTGCCGGTGCCCTCGACGTTCGCCACGCTGGCCATTCCGGACCCCGGTTGGCCGTACAAGCTCGTCGTCAACGGGAAAATCCAGCTCAACGACATCGGAGCGAGCGGCAACGCGGGCTACGTCAAGGTCCGCACCGGCACCGCCCTCACCGGTCCGACCGTCGGCGCGGCCTGGGCGGGCAAGGGGACAAGCAGCGTCGCCAACACGAACCCGTTCGTGGCCTTCCACGCGGCCGATCCCGCCGGCACCGCACGCACCGGCGCGACCAACGTGTACGGCTCGCTGGAGACCCCGACGTCGGGCAACGTCGGTGTGTTCGCTTCTGCGGCCAACGAATTCACGACGATGACGGCGACCGTCATACCGGTGTGAGGTGGTGACGATGACCTCCGCCCTGGCCACCGACGCCGACACCACCTCGTCATCCGACCCCGCACCACCGCTGTGGGAGCTGCTGATCGCCGACACCCGGACCGGCGCGGTGGTGCGGGAGCTGCCCGTCGCGCCCGGCACGGTGCCGGTGTGGAGCCGCGGCATCAACGCGCGCGGTCGGCTGCTCGCCGAGGTGCCCGTCTACACCGACATGATCGGCCGAGCCGAGCTGCGCGAGCTGCTGTCGGCCGGCGACCGGTACTCGCTGGCGTGGTGCGCGGGCACGTGGGTGGCGCAGGCCGGGCCCATCCGCACGATCACGCCCCACCGGGCGGAGCGGCTCATCGAGTCGACCGTGACGGTGGACTGCGGCGGCATCTGGACCCTGATCGACACGCGCCCCGTCGCACCTGCCGGCACCACCTCGTGGACCGCCGAGGCCGCCGACACGACGCTCGGCCCGTGGTCCTGGCGCACGATCGTCAAGAGGTTGCTCGAGCAGATGGAGACGTGGGCCGACGCCGGCCTGCCGCTGGTGTACGAGCCGGACGTCGCGGGCACCCACACCATCACCTACCGGGGCTACGACCTCGGCATGGTGGGGGAGCGGGTCCACGAGATCACCCAGCGCCAGGACGGGTGCGACGTGGAGATGCGCCCGCGGCTCTCGTCCGACCGCACGACGCTGGAGTGGGTCGTCGTCACCGGCGACCCCTACCTCGGCCAGTCCGGCAGCCCGCACGTGTGGGTCTCCGGAGCAGACCTCGACTCGGTCGCGCCGACAACGGACTTCGCCGCCTCGGCCACCGACTGGCTCGTGCCCGGTCAGGGTGTGGAGCGGGGCCGGATCATCGGCGCGGCCAGCACCACCGCCCTGACCGCCGCCGGCGCACCGCGCAAGTGGAGGATCGCCGCCCAGCACGGCTCGACGTCCGAGCTGGACACGCTCAACGACTACGCCACCGCCTACGCCGAGGCGTACGGCGCGCCCCTGGAGAACTGGACCGCCGTTGTGTCCACTGTGGGCGGTCCGGTGCTGTCCACGTTCGACCCCGGCGACGACGCGTTGTTCATGGTGTCCGGTGAGCCGTGGATCCCGGACGGGGACTACCGCCGCCGCATCATCGATATCGGCAACGGTCCCACCCGCGACCAAGTCGCCCTCACCCTCGCACCCGTCCCCGGCCGATTCTAGGAGTCGCCATGCCGCCCGAGGGGCGCATCTCGGACCTTGCCGACGTGCTGAACCGGAAGTTCCAAGAGGTGAAAGAGCAGATCCGGAAGACGCTGTTCGGCGCAGTGATCAGCCGTGGCGGTTTGCTGATCAAAGACGGTGGCGAGTTGATCGTCGAGACCGAGACCGGCGTCGTCCAGTTCTACTTGGGCGAGGTAGTCGCCCAGACCACCGGCGAAGTCCTACGCGGACTGGTCATGCGACGCGGCGACGGAACGGTGATCCTCAACACGCGGGTGTCGCTCGTGGAGACCGGCAAGCACGTGTTGGCGTGGCTGGACCAGGCGCAAAACGTGCTGATCTCCGACAACGTCGGGTCACCAAGCGGACTCGCCCGGCCCTACCTGGCGACGCCCGCGGCGCGCGCGAAATTCACGTCGTGGGAGTCGACGACGTCGGCAGCGTATGAGGAGCTGTGGCACATCCGGCACTTCCGGCAGCACCCGAAGGTAAGGGGCCGCATCTACACCACCACGGACGCGGCCGGCACCACCGGTGATTGGCGCATCCGGGTCGCCGACACCGGCGAAATCCTCGCCACCGGCCTGGTGTCCTTCGCGCAGGGGCCAACGAACTGGGGGCCGGTGGTGCTGATCGGGAACCACCTCAGCGACATCACGTTGATCATCGAAGCCCGGCGCACCGCCGGGACCGGCTCGGTGCGCATCGAACACACCTACACCGCCGGAGTGGAGTAATGGACGTTCCCCCGCGTGCCCCCGAACCCCCCGAGCAGCTACCTCCGCTGTCGCCAGGTGAGCCCGGCTACACCCCGGAGCGGGCCACATGGACCCAGGTGGAGCCGGACGGCACCCTGACCCCTTTGGACGACCGAGGACAGCCGATCAGCAGCCCGGACCCGACCCAGGCATGCACGTAGGCTCCCCGCGGTCCTGGTTGCCCGTCGTCGGCGGCGCGCCGGGAGGCGGCGTCGCCGTGTCGGTCGGCTGCGGCGGAACCGTGGTGGGCTCGGCGGCCGGCTGCACCGGCTGCTGCGCGGGCGGCTGCTGCGGCTGCACCGGCTGCTGCGCCTCCGTGGTCGCCGGCAGCACCACCACCGTGGTGGTCGACGTGATGACGCTCGACGGCGGCGCGCTCGTCGTGGACTCGATGACGAGCTGCTCGCCCGCATCCGCCGGTGCCGGGTCGCTCCCCGCCGCGACCGCCACCGTGACGCCGACGCCGGCCAGCAGCACCGCGACACCGCCCGCGGTCGCGAGAGCCGCCTTCCGCTGAATCACTGCAACCAACCCCCTCTTCGGCGACCGCCCTGTGCGGTCGTGACACCTACCTATCGCTGTACGACGCGCGGCGCTACCCCCGCGTTGGCCCAGCTCACCCGAGTGGCCGAGCAACTGTCCACTCCCTGTCCCGTTTCGACCCCACTGGAGGTGATGGGTGGAGCACGTGGCCGCGCTGCTCGACTCCGTCGGCGGCCTGGTGCTCGCCGTCACCGGGCTGCTCGCCGTGATCTCCGGGTGGCGACGCACCCAGCGCCGCGAGCGGCCCGCCGCCGCCCAGGCCGGCGCAGAGCGCGTCGCCAAGGCCCTGGCCGAGGCCGCCGCCGACGGCGAGCTGACGCCCGACGAGATCGCCGAAGCACTCAAGCAGATCAACGACCCGCAGGGAGGTGAGCAGGGTTGACCGCCGACGACCGTGTGACCGCCGCCCTGCACCAAGCCGCCGTCGAGGCGCGCGACGACCGAGGCCACCGCTGGATGTGGGCGGGGGTGCTGGCCGCGCTGGTCGGCGTGCTGTGGCTGGGCTGGTCCGGCCTGGACCAGGCCGCCGAGATCGGCGCACTCGACCGGCAGCAGCGCGCCGCCGCCGAGGCCGCGCAGCAGCTCGCCGACCAGGTCCGCGCGATGGGCGGCACGCCCACGGTGCAGCCGCCCACTCCGGGCGAGCGAGGCGAACCGGGCCCGCCCGGGCCACCCGGCGGGCCCGGCCGCGACGGTAAGGACGGCGTCGCCGGGACGTCACCGCCGTGTCTGGCCGAGCCCGGCCAGTGCCGCGGCGCGGACGGCACCGGCGTGCCGGGCCCACCCGGACCGCCCGGCGCGAACGGCGTGGACGGGCAGCCCGGCCGGGACGGCGCGCCCGGCCAGGACGGGGCCGACGGCCGACCGCCCGCGGGCTGGACGTGGATCGACGGCGACGGCCGCACCCAGTCCTGCACCCGCGACCCGGGCAGCCCGGACACCGCGCCCACCTACACGTGCACGGCCGCGCCGCCACCCGACGGCCCGCCGGGCACGACCACCCGCCTACTGCCTCTCGGGAGGTGACCATGCAGTACATCCGCGATCTGCCGGAGGACACCGGGCAGGACGTGATCGACCAGGTGATCGAGCACGTGCGCGCCGAGCTGTCCGCCCGCGCGGACTCCGACGACGACCCGACCACCCGGGCCGAGGACGTGGTGGTGCGCGTCGAGCGCCAGGACGGCCGCGTGCTCGTCGTCGGCGAGCTGGACGCCGCACCGGACGCGCCCTACCTGGCCGACGGCTACGACCCCTACGACGGGGTGCCCGACGCGCTGCGGGCCCTGGCGGTCGACGACGAGCCGGGAGGTGAGCCGCGGTGAACGCCGTCGAGCTGATCCTGAGGTTCGTCGCGGTCTTCAGGCGGTTCGGCGTGCCGGTGACGTTCGAGCCGGGCTGGGAGGCGCGCGGCAACGGCCAGAGCGCCGCCTACGTCGGCGGCCTGGTGCACCACACCGTCACCCCGGTCAGCGACGTGCGGCCGCAGAGCCTCGTCACCGGCCGGCCCGACCTGTCCGGACCGCTGTGCAACCTCGCCGGCCTCGGGTCCGGCGGCATCCACGTGGTCGCCGCGCACCCCGCCAACCACGCCGGCGCGTCCGGCGGGCCCAGCATGGGACCGCTGCCCGTCACCCGGGCGTTCAACCGCCTGGTCGTCGGGCTGGAGATCGTCTACCCGGGCACCTCGCCCATGACGGACGCCCAGTACCGCACCGCGCAGGTGTTCGCCTTGGCGTGCCACGAAATCTTCGGCGACGTCGAACGCTGCCGAGCCCACTTCGAGACGTCGATCGAAGGAAAGATCGACATCGCGTACGCCGCGAACCCCACCCGCTCCTACGACATGAACCAGTTCCGGCGCGGCGCGCTGGTGCTGCACCAGGAGGACGACATGGCGCTCACCCCGGACGACACGAACCTGCTGCTCTACCGCACCCCCATGTGGGCGGGCATGAACCTCGCGTCGGTGCTGCTGGCGATCGACACCAACGCGGGTCAGGCGCACGTGCTGCTGGCCGCGATGCAGAAGCAGCTGGCCGCGCTCATCGCCGCCGTCCAGGCCGCCACCAACGACCCGGACATCACCGTCGAGCAGCTCGACCGCGTGGTCGACGCTGCGGTGCAGCGGCACACGCCGACCGCCGAGCAGGTCGCGGCGGCCCAGCTCCCGCACATCCAAGCCGCCGTGCGGGACGTGCTCGGCGAGGACAACGCCGACCAGGCCGACCAGATCGTCGATCGCATCTTCGAGCAGGTGGCCCGCCGGCTGGCCGCCACCACCAACCAGGAGGGCTGACCAGATGACCAACCCCGAGACGACCCCCACCCCGGACCGGCACCCGCTGGCCCGCGTCGCCCGCGCCGTCGGCACCGTGCGGGCGGTCATCGCCGCCGTGCTCGCCGTCCCCGCCGTCGTGGCGCTGGTGGGCGCGGACCTGCCGGCCGCGCTCGACGGCGTGCTCGGCGCGCTGCTGGCGCTGCTGGCGGCGGCCGGCCCGCTGTGGACCGCGATCAGCGTCCGCCGGCGCGGCGAGCAGCTGGTGACCCCGGTCGCCGACCCGCGCGACGACCAGGGCCGTTCGCTGGTGCCGGCCGCGCCGGGACCGGACGGCACGTACGGCATCACCACCGCGCGCTGAACACGACGAAGCCCCCGCACCGCCCTTCGGGGTGGTGCGGGGGCTTCGTCGTGCGGTTACCAGGGGTGCACGTCGTGGATGGTGGTCACGGCGGCCATCAGCGGTCCACTGCAATCCCGGCCTGGACCAGCCAGGCCCGGAAGTCCCGCTCGGTCATCAACTCGGGAAGCGGGACGTGGTCGTCGTTGCTCATCAGCCCCATCTGGCGGGCTAGCTCGCCCGGTAGGGCCGCGGGCGGCACGCCGAGCTGGATGGCCCACTCGCGCGGAGACCTCTGCTCCTCGGTCACCCTGCCTCCTTCTGCCCTGACTTGCGGTGCGGAGCTTTTCCTCGTGCTGTGGTCAGCCGCCCGAGCAGTTGCCGCACCGCTGCGTGTCGCTGGCCCACCCGGACCCGTGACACACGTCGCAATCCGCCTCGGCCGGCTCAACCATCAGTCCTCCCACTTCGGAGCGGGCAGGCCCTCCGACTCGGCCGCCCGGTCGACGTTGGTCCGGTAGTCGGCGATGTGCTGCGGCGTGATGGTCTCGCCCTCCGGGGCGACGTCGTCGATTCCGGCGCGCGTCCCGACCGTCGGGTGGTTCGCGATCGACGGGTCCGCCGGGTCGTGCTTCCGCTTCGCCATGGTGGTCTCCTCTGCGGCTTGGATCTTGTAGGGGCAGATGCAGTTCGGCCAGACCGTGTGCGGGCACATCGCGCACCGGGCCGTCGAGCGCGCGAGCATGGTCGTCATCGGCGGTTCCTCAGGAACCGTCGTCGGTGGTCGCGTCCCGTTCGGTCACTGCTGGTTCTCCTGGTTCTGCTCGGTGTCGTCGTCGGTGTCGGCCGCCGGGTCAACGTGGATGTCCCCGTCGCCCGTGTCGCCCGTCACGCCTCGTCGCAGCGGCATGGTGGGTGTCCGATCTCCTGGTCGGGTAGGGGTGCCGTGCCCGCTCTCCTTGGGGGAGGCGAGAGCGGGCACGGCCGGCGCGCACGGATGGGTGGTCGTCGTGCGCGCCACCGGGCCACGTGGGCGGGCCCGGATGCTTAGCTGCGCCGCCGGGTCACCGCCTCCTGGAGCCGGCGGATGGCGCTGCTGGCGTAGTTGACGCGGTGGTGGTCGTCGTCGGCGGAGGTGACGCAGATGGCCGCGTGCTCCACGGCGGCCATCTCGCGGGCGGTCAGGTAGACGGTGACCGCGTGGACCACCTCGGCCGGCGCGGGCGGTGCAGACGGCGCGGGCCGGTCAGGCCGAGTCGGGAGCGTCATCGCGGCACCGCGTGACGCGGCCCGGTGGTGGTGCCGGCCGGGGGACGACCGGCACCACCACCGTTCGACACCGCGGCGCGGTCCGGGCGCGCGTCGCGGTGGAGCTGGTCGGCGCGCCCGGCGTAGCCCTCACGCGTGGCCAGGTGCACGAAGTAGATGACGGCGGCGGCGATCACGAGGATGCCGACGACGTACAGGCCGAACTGCTGTTCGAAGGTCATGGCGAAGTCCCTTCCTGGACTGCTGGGAAGGAGCGGCCCGGCCGACCCGGCGGGGAACAGCCGGGCCGACCGGGTTGTGGCCGATCGGGTGCGATGCGGCGTCACCCACCCGCACCGGCGCGGTCGGCGACGCTGGAGGCCGGTCGCGCCGTGGTCCTCGACCACTGCGGCCCTTCCCAGAACCGCCCGCTGAAGGTATCGCTAAGGCTTTAGCGACGGCTATAGCCTGATCGGGGGAGTGGCCTGCACCGGCAGGGGCGACAGACTGTGCGTGCCCACGATCGGGAGGAACCTGCTGTGAACGCGACGACTCCGTCCGCGCTGCGATGGCTGATCGGCGTCGAGCTGCGCCACCACCGAGAGGCCGCACGACGGCCGATGACCGCCGCCGCGGCTCTGCTCAACTGCGCCGAGAGCAAGATCAGCCACATGGAGTCGGGGCGCTACCGGCAGTCGCCCGAGGACATCGCCCGGCTGATGCGGTTCTACGAGGCCGACCAGCACGCCGCTGACCGGCTGGTGGCGCTGGCGGCGCAGGACGACGAATCGACGTGGTGGGCACCGTTCGCCGATGTCGTGCCGGACTGGTTGAGCACGTTCGTCGGGCTGGAGAGGTTGGCCGACGAGGAGTTCACCTACGAGCCGCTGGTCCTGCCCGGCCTGCTCCAGACCGAGGAGTACGCCGCGGCGATCACGGCGGCGTCGCGCCGGGTACGACCGGACCACGCGGCGCGCCTGGTGGAGTTCCGGCTGGCGCGGCAAGGCCGGCTCGACGCCGACGCCGCCCGGCCGCTCGTGCTCACCGCCGTGGTCGAGGAGACCGCGCTCCGCCGCCCGATCGGCTCGCCCGCCGTGCGGCGCGCCCAGCTCGAACACCTGCTGGCGCTCGCCGATCAGCCGAACATCCGCTTGCACGTGGTGCCGCAGACGGTCGCCGTGCACGCTGCGCTCGCTGGCCGATTCACGTTGTTGATGTTCTCCGGCGTGCGGCCGATCGGCTTCGTGGAGCTGTCCGACGGCGGCGTTTACCGGCAGAAACCCGCCGAGGTCAGCGCCTATACCATGACGGCAGAGAGCCTGGTAAGTGACGCGCTGGACCGGCGCGCCACGCGCTCGCTGATCACGTCACTGGTCGGCGAGCTGAGCTGACGCGGAGATGCCATGACGACCGAACGACGACGCTGGCGCAAGGCCAGCGCGAGCAGCGACAACGGCCAATGCGTCGAGGTGGCCCACACCGGCGACGCGGTGCGCGACTCGAAGAACGCAACCGGCCCGGTGCTGGAGGTGCCGCGGGCATCCCTCGGCGCGCTCCTGGCCGCCGTGAAGGACGGCCGGCTCGGCTGAGCTGACGACGAAGAGCCCCCGGCGCACACTTCGCGCCGGGGGCTCTTTCGTAGGTACGCGTCCCATATCCGTCCCATGCCTGTTGGCATGGTAACGGCGTTATGATGCCGATTCTATAAACACCGCAAGGTCTTTTGACTGCCGGACCCGGCTGGGCTCGTGCACGTACATCATGTGGCCCGCGGGGTAGTACGCGGCTTCGATGTTGGCGTGCAGCTCCTCCGGGATCTGGAGGTGCGCGACCACGTGCTCGGCCGCGTAGTACGGCGTCGCGCCGTCCAGGTAGCCGTACGCGATGTGCACCTTCAGGTGCGGGTTGGCGCGCATCGCCGACGCCAGCTTGTTCGCCACCGTCACGTGCGCGCCCTCGAACTCCTTGTACGACCAGGGCCGCACGTTCGTGGTCAGGATCTCGTACGGCAGGTCGTTCTCGTACCCCAGCTCGGCCCGCACGTAGTGGTTCAGCGCCGCGGTGTACGGGCCGATGATGGCCGCGTACGACGGGTCCTCGCTGAAGTGCTCGCGCCCGTGGTCGACGTCCGGGCCGGTGAACCGCGAGTCCAGCCGGCCCACCACCCTGCGCCGCGCGCGCAGCAGCTCGGTGAAGAACCGCACGTGCTCGACCCGCAGGTTCACCCGGTCCACGTAGTCCTCGCCGAGCCCGGTCAGGCCGGCCAGCCGCGTCACCGCCGCCGCCCGCTCCTCGGCGGACAGCCGGTTGCCGCGCGCCAGCGCCCACGGGTAGTCGCGGGACGCGAAGTCCTCCGCGTCGGCCAGCACGTCCTCCAGCGACCGCTCGCCGTGCAGCCCGTGGTAGTGCGCGATGGCCGCGTAGGTCGGCAGGAACAGCGTGTGCGGCAGGTCGTTGCCCTCGGTGAAGTCGATCGTGGCGAAGTCCAGCACGGACGAGATCAGCATCAGCCCGTTGAGGTACATGCCGTAGCGGGTCTGGAGGTAGTCGGCGAGGCCCGCCGCGCGCGTGGTCCCGTACGACTCGCCGGCCAGGAACTTCGGCGACATCCACCGCCCGTTGCGCGAGGTCCACAGCCGGATCACCTCGCCGACCGACTCCAGGTCGCCCTGGAACCCGTGGTACTGGCCGGGCTTCTCGCCCTTCACCGCGCGCGAGTAGCCGGTCGACACCGGGTCGATGAACACCAGGTCGCTGTGCGCGAGCAGTGTCTCGGCGTTGTCCACCAGGTCGTAGGGCGGCGGCGCGAGGTCGCCGACGTCGCCGGACACGACCCGGCGCGGTCCGAGCAGGCCCAGGTGCAGCCACACGCTGGACGAGCCGGGGCCGCCGTTGAACGCGAACGTCACCGGCCGCTTCGCCGGGTCCGCGCCGTCCAGCGTGTACGCGGTGACGAAGACCTCGGCCTTCGGCAGGTGCCCGTCGAACTTGCCCTCGGTCAGCACCTCCTGGCGCAGCACCACCCGACCGGCGGTCGTGGTGTAGTTCAGCTTGCGCCGCTTGACGGTGATGCTGTGCTGGGTGGTGACGAGGTCGTCGGACGGGAGGTCCCGCTCCTCGCCCTTGGCGGCCTGCTCGTCGCCGTTGTCCTTGTCGGTCATGGTCGAACTCTACGATCGGAGTCGCCGTCAGTGCTCCCGCTTTCCGCTCTTGACGAACGGGTCACCCGGTGCCGGGCCTGCCCGCGGCTCGTGGCGTGGCGCGAGGAGGTGGCGCGGGTCAAGCGGGCGGCGTTCCGGGACCAGGAGTACTGGGGGCGTCCGGTGCCCGGGTTCGGGCCGGCCGACGCGTCGCTCGCGATCATCGGGTTGGCGCCGGCCGCGCACGGCGCGAACCGCACCGGCCGCATGTTCACCGGCGACCGGTCGGGCGACTTCCTGTACGAGGCGATGCACGCCGTCGGCCTGGCGACCCGGCCGACCGCCACGCACGTCGGCGACGGCCTGGAGCTGATCGGCACCCGCATCACCGCGCCGGTGAAGTGCGCGCCGCCGGAGAACAAGCCGACCCCCGAGGAGCGCGACAACTGCCGGCCGTGGCTGATCCGGGAGCTGGAGCTGCTGCGGCCGACGTTGCGGGCGGTGCTCGTGCTCGGCGCGTTCGGCTGGCAGGCGGCGCTGCCGGTGCTGGCCTCGTGCTGGCAGGTGCCCCGCCCGCGGCCGGTCTTCGGCCACGGCGCGCGCGTGGAGCTGCCCGCGCAGGACGGCGGCCCGCCGCTGCACCTGTTCGGCTGCTACCACGTGAGCCAGCAGAACACGTTCACCGGCAAGCTGACGCAGCCGATGGTGCGGGAGGTGCTGACCGCGGCCGGCGTGGCGGCGGGGATCCTGTAGCCCGCCGCCGTGCAGGTCGCCGCGCGGCCGGGTCGGCGCGTTCTGCGCGAATCGCCCGCGCCGCGCGGGTGTCGCGGGCATGCTGGGGCCATGAAGCCCCGCCTCGCCCTCGCCCTCGCGGTGGGGTCGGCGCTCGTGCTGATCGCGCTCGCGGCCCGCGGGACGTCGCCGGTGCGGTACGCGGACCGGCCGCCGGGCGACGTGGAGGAGACCACGACCACGCCCGCGTCCACGCCGCCGGCGGACACCGACGTCGAGGGGTCGGCGGCGGCCGGGTCGCTGCTGGTCTTCCTGATCGTCTTCATCGCGGTCGCGGTGGTCGCGGTGATCTGGCTGCTGGTGTCGCTGGGCGCGTTCCGGTTCCGGCGGCGGCGCGGGGTGGGGGTGGCGGTCGACGCGCCGGACCTGCCCGAGGAGCACGCCCAGCCGCCGCCGATCCTGGTCCGGCGGGCGGCGGAGGCGCTGGAGGAGCTGCGCGGCAACGTCGCCGGCCCGCCGGGGGACGCGGTGATCGCGGCGTGGCTGAGCCTGGAGCGGGCGGCGGAGGACAGCGGCGTGCCGCGGCAGGGGCACCAGACCGCGACCGAGTTCACCGGTGACCTGCTGCGGCGCTACCGGGTGGACGAGACGGCGGCCGGCACGTTGCGGAGCGCCTACCAGCGGGCCCGGTTCGGCACGGCCGAGGTGACGGCGGACGACGCCCGTGCGGCCACCGAGGCGTTGGCACACATCGTGCGGGACCTGCGGTGAGCGGCGGGGTCGCGGGTCCCGGCCACGCCGGCGTCGGGGGAGGTGGGCGATGAGTTCCCTGGTCGGCGGCATGGGGCGTGCGGTGGCGTTGGCCCTCGCCGTCGCGGCGGTGACGGCGTTCGTGCTGTCCCGCGTCGGCGCGCCGTGGCTGTGGGCCGTGCTGCTCGCGCTGCCCGTCGGCGCGCTGGCCCTGCTCGTCTCACGCCTGCCGCGCGCCACCGACATCACCTGGGCGCCGCAGCCGGCGCAGCTCTCCACCGCCACGTCCGCCCAGGCGAGCACCCTCGCCGGGCGGCTGGCGGAAGCGGCCGTCGACCGGGACCGCTTCGTCAACCGGGTGCAGCCCCGGCTGCGCCGGCTCGCGGAGGCGCGGCTGCGCCAGTTGCACGGCATCCACGACATCGAGGACGACCGGGCCAGGGCCGTGCTCGGCGACGAACTGCACCGCCTGCTCACCGACCCGCGGGCGCCGCTGCCCGAGCCGCACCGGCTCGCCGACCTGTTGGAGAAGCTGTGACCCCACCGGACACCGACCGACCGGGCGTCGGGACGATCGCCGCCGAGGCCGAGGCGGTGCTGGCCGCCGTCGGCACCGTGGTCGTGGGCCGTGAGCGGTCGCTGCGGCTGGCGCTGGCGGCCATCCTCGCGGGCGGCCACGTGCTGCTGGAGGACGTGCCGGGCCTGGGCAAGACGCTGATGGCCCGGTCGCTGGCGCAGGCGCTGCGGCTGGACTTCAAGCGGCTCCAGTGCACCCCCGACCTGCTGCCCGCCGACGTCACCGGCTCGTTCCTCTACAACCCGGGCGACCGGGAGTTCACCTTCCGGGAAGGCCCCCTCTTCACCGGCCTGCTGCTGGCCGACGAGATCAACCGCACGCCGCCGAAGACGCAGTCCGCCCTGCTGGAGGCCATGCAGGAGCGGCAGGTCACGGTCGAGGGCCGCACCTTCCCGCTGCCCACCCCGTTCCACGTGCTGGCGACCGCCAACCCGGTCGAGTACGAGGGCACCTACCCGCTGCCGGAGGCGCAGCTCGACCGGTTCCTGCTGAGGCTGGACATCGGCTACCCGCCGCCCGCCGAGGAGGTCGAGGTGCTGCGCCGCAGGCTCGCCCGGCAGCGCGAGGAGACCGAGGTCGAGCCCGTGCTGGACGCGGCCCGCCTGCGGCGGTTGCAGCAGGGCGTGGAGCAGGTGGCGGTGGACGACGACGTGCTGCGCTACTGCGTGGACCTGGCGGCCGCGACGCGGGCCCACGGCGCGGTCGAGGTGGGCGCGTCACCGCGCGGCGCGCAGGCGTTGGTGCTGGTGGGGCGGGCCCTGGCGGTGCTGGACGGGCGGGACTTCGTGCTGCCGGAGGACGTGAAGGAGTGCGCCGTGCCGGCCCTGGCGCACCGGCTCACGCTGCGCCCCGAGACGTGGACCTCCGGCGTGACCGGCGTGGAGGTCGTGACCGAGCTGCTGGGCCGCGTGGCCGGCCCGGCGAGCGCGCGGTCGTGAGCCGGGCGGACCGGCTGCGCGAGGCGTTCGGCGGCGGGCGCGGCGCGCACTGGCACCCCACGGACGCGCTGGTGCGCGGCCTCGCGCTGGGCGTCGGCATGGTGGTGCTCGGCGGGCTGCTGCACGAGGTGGAGCTGGTCCTGTTCGGCGCGCCGTTGCTGCTCTCGACGCTGTGGGCGCTGGTCGGGCCGGTGGGCGGCACGCCGCGGGTGCGGGTGCGCGGGCTGCCCCGCACCGGCGAGGTGGGCGCGGCCAAGTCCGTGGTGGAGGTCGAGCCGGGGCCGGGCGCGGAGGTGATGGCGATCCGGCTGCCCGGCGTCGGCGCGGGCATCGGCCCGGTGCACCTGGTCGCCGGGACGGCGCGCGAGATCGAGGTCGTGCTGCGGCGCGACGCCTGGGGCGAGGGCGTCGACCTGCGGCCGGACCACCTGGTCGCGGGACCGGACGCCCTGTTCGTGCACGGCCCCGTCACCGCGCCCGAACGCGGCCGGGTGATCCTGCCGCCGGTGGAGGCGCTGCCCGCGGGGCTGCTGCCCGCCCGCGCCGCCGGCCTGGTCGGCGCGCACCGGTCGCGGCGGCCGGGCGACTCGGTGGAGCTGCGCGACATCCGGGCGTTCCAGCCGGGCGACCGGCTGCGGCGGGTGGACTGGCGGGTGTCGCTGCGGGCCAGTGCGATGGCGGGCGCGGCGGAGGGCACGAACCTGCACGTCCGCGAGCACCACGCGGAGGCGGACGCGGACGTCGTGCTGGCGCTGGACACCCGCCAGGACGTGGGCGCGGAGCTGGGCGACTGGTCGGTGCCGGTCCGCGCGGCGGCGGGCCGGGCGGTCGGGCGTTCGCTGGGCGAGTGGTCGCTGGCGGCGCGGGGGACGACCGTGCGGCCGGGCGGCAGCCTGGACCGGGCCGTGCGGGCGGCGGCGTCGCTGGCGGCGGGGTACCTGCGGCAGGGCGACCGGGTGAGCCTGGTGGACCTCGGGCGGCCGCAGCTGGGCGCGCGGGCGGGGGTCGGGCGGCGGCAGCTGCTGCGGCTGCGCAACCAGCTCGTGGTGTGCGCGCGGTCGGCCGGGTGGGCGCAGCGGCCCGTGCTGCGGCCCGAGCAGGTGCCGCACGGCGCGCTGGTGGTCGTGCTGTCGCCGTTCCTGGACGCCGAGGTGGTGGAGCTGGCCGTGCACGCCGCGCGGCGGGGCAACCTCGTGCTGGCGGTGGACGTGCTGCCGGAGCCGTTGCGGGCGGACCGGGACACGCCGTGGGGCGAGAGCGCGATGAAGGTGATCCGGCTGGAGCACGAGGTGCGGGTGGAGGCGATGCGGCAGCACGGCGTGGCCGTGGTGCGGTGGGGCGCGCCGATCGCGGGCGTGCTGCGGGGCGCGCGGGCCGGCCGGAGGCTCGGCCGGTGACGCGAACGCGGAGTTCACGGGTCCCCGGCGTTCGACACACGGGACGCGAACGGAGGACTCACGCGAGAGTCGTACGTCCAGGTCCCGTGTGTCGAACGTCCGGGACCCACGGGTTCGACGTCCGGGAGGGGGGACCGGGGTGACGGAGGAGCTGGGGGCCGGGTTGCCCGGGTGGGCGCTGCGGGCGGCGATCGGCGTCGTGGCGGGCGCGGTGGCGCTGGTGCTGGCGCTCAACGGGGTCGAGTGGCCCGCCCTCGCGCTGTACGGGGGGCTGGCGCTGACGGCGGCGGCGATCCCGGCGTCGGCGGCGACCGCGTTGGTCATCGCGTACCCGGCGGCGGCGATGGTGTTCGTCGGCGACGGGCCGTCGTGGCCGGGGGTGCTCGCGCTGGTCGTGCTGCTGCACCTGGTGCACGTTTTGTCCGCTTATGCCGCCCTTCTCCCGATCGGGTCACGCATTCACCTGAATGCGCTAAAGGCACCCGCGAAGAGGTTCGGCGCCGTTCAACTCTCCGTGCTCGCCTTCGCCGGCGTGGTCCTCCTGTTGCCGGGCGGCCGAACGGACGAAGCGGTCGAGGTCGTGGGCCTCGCCTGCGCCGTCGCGGTGGTCGTCGGCACGGTCCTGCTGATGCGCCGGAAAGGCTGAGGAACGGCCCTCCGACCCTCAGCCGAACCTGAGCTTCTGGATCGTTCCTCTCAGCACGTTCACCGGCACGCGCAGGTCAGCGGCAGCGTGTCCGCAATCACCCGGCGACCGTCGTCACAACGGGGCCGCTCGATGCGCCGGAAAGGCGCACGCGGTGCAACCATGTGTGTATGGCTGCTGTGAAGTCGCAACCCACACGGATCGTGATCGTCGGCGGTGGGTACGTCGGCATGTACACCGCGCTGGGATTGCAGAAGAAGCTGCGTTCCGGCGAGGCGTCCGTGACGGTGATCGACCCCCAGCCGCACATGACCTACCAGCCGTTCCTCCCCGAGGCGGCGGCCGGCTCCATCGAGCCGCGCCACGTCGTCGTGCCCCTGCGCAAGGTCCTCAAGCGCTGCCACGTCGTCACCGGCCGCGCGACCCGCATCGAGCACGCGCGCAAGACCGTCACGGTCGAGCTGGCCGACGGCCACGTCGCGGAGTACGAGTACGACGTCCTGGTCTCGGCCCTCGGCGCCATCTCGCGCACGCTGCCCATCCCGGGCCTGCCCGAGGTCGGCATCGGCATGAAGACCATCGGCGAGGCCATCTACCTGCGCAACCACGTGCTGTCGCGGCTCGACCAGGCCGCCAGCACCAACGACCCGGAGCTGCGCAAGCGCCTGCTGAGCTTCGTGGTCATCGGCGGCGGGTTCGCGGGCATCGAGACGCTGGCCGAGCTGGAGGACATGGCGCGCTACGCGCTGCGCTACTACGAGGGCCTCAAGCAGTCCGACATGCACTGGGTGCTGGTCGAGGCCACCGGGCGGATCATGCCCGAGGTGAGCGCGCGGCTCGGCGTCTACACCGTCGAGCAGCTCGAGAAGCGCGGCATCAAGTGCTACCTCGACACGCGCGTCAAGAGCATGGAGGGCGGCCACGTCGTCCTGGACGACGGCACCGAGTTCGACTCGGACACCATCATCTGGACCGCGGGCATGAAGGCCAACCCGGTGCTGCGCAACACCGACCTGCCGCTGGACGAGCGCGGCCGGGTCCGCTGCACGGCCGCGATGCAGGTCGTGGGCCTGCCGGGGGTCTGGGCCGCGGGCGACTGCTCGGCCGTGCCGGACCTGTCGCGCACCGAGGAGGACCCGACGGCGACCTGCGTGCCCAACGCGCAGCACGCCATCCGCCAGTCGAAGCTGCTGGCCAAGAACATCGTGGCCACGCTGCGCGGCAAGCAGCCGCAGGACTACTTCCACAAGTACCTCGGCTCGGTCGCGGGCCTGGGCCTGTACAAGGGCGTCGCCGACGTGTTCGGCCTGCGGTTCAAGGGCGTCGTCGCCTGGTTCATGCACCGCAGCTACCACGTGATGTTCATGCCCACGGTCAACCGCAAGTTCCGGGTGTTCGTGGACTGGACGCAGGCGCTGTTCTCGGGCCGCGAGGTCGTCGCCCTGGGGCAGATCCACGAGCCGAAGGCGGAGTTCGACCGGGCCACCAAGAGCTGAGGGCGACCGGCTCCGCGCCCGCTGCGCTGTTCAGGCGCGGTGGGCGCAGAGCCGTTCGGAGTAACGCTCACACTTGAGCCCCCGTACGGGCTAACGCGCGGCCTGTCGCCTTGACATTGCGTAACGTGAACCCGAGAATACAGCTGGTGCATCGCCCTAATGTGTGATGCATCAGTGGGGAGAGAGGTGACCGCGATGTCTCTCGAGGAGCTGGCCGCACAGCTTCGCCGCGGTGAGATCGAGGATCGTGCGCTGGCGGAGTACTCCGCGGAGTACGCCACCGCCGAAAAGCGTTTTTGCAGCAAGAAAGACGACTGAGCATGACCGTCTCCGGGTGGGGGAACGAGACCGTTCCCCCACCCGAGGCCGCCAGACCGGTCACCCCGCCCCCGTTGTTGCTCCAGGGCCAGGACTACCTGTTCCGCTCCCAACCCAAGTGCCTGGACTTCCAGGAGCAGGTGCACCGCCTCGGCATGGTGGACGAGGGCGACGGCAGCCCCGTCCCGTGCGTGCTGGTGCTCGCCCGCGCCGCCGACATGGAGATGAACGAGCTCTCCATCGCGCTCGCCGAACGCGGCATCCGCATGGCCCGCATCGACGCCGACCGCTCGGTCGACCTGCCGCTGACCGTCTACACCGACCAGCCGCTGCTGGAGCTGGACCGCTGGCTGCTGCGCCCGCTGCTGGTGTGGCGCCGGCACTTCGAGCTGTCCGCCGTGCCCCTCGAACCCGGCACGCTGGCGGGCGCGTACGCCGTCGACCAGTGGGGCGCGGTCGCCGACTGGCTGTCCAGCCGCGGCGACTGGGCGCACGTCAACCCGAGCCGCAGCACCTCCCACCTCAACCGGCTGACCCAGCTCGCCGACGCCTCCGCGTTCGGCCTGGCCGTGCCGCGCACCACGGTCACCACCCGACCCGGCCGCACCCGGCCCGGCGGTGGCCGGTGCATCGTCAAGACCTCCGGCCGCCACCTGCTCGAACCGCGCCCCGGCATGCAGCACGGCCTGTTCCCGCGCCCGCTGGAGACCAGCCGGTCCGGTGACGTGCCCGAGTCCGCGCCGGTGATCGTGCAGGAGTACGTGCCCTCCGAGACCGAGCTGCGCGTCTTCGTCGTGGGCGAGCGGTGCCTGGCGTTCCAGGTCGACAAGCTCGACCCCGCCCAGCTGTGGGTCGATCCCGAGGCCGTCCGGGTCACGCCCGTGGACGTGCCCGCCGGGCTCACCGACCGCCTGCTCGCGCTGTCGCGGCACTGGCGGCTCCAGGTGGCCGCGTTCGACCTGCTGGTCTCCGGCGGCGACTACGTCTTCCTCGAGGTCAACGTGAACTGCGACTGGCGGTGGTTCGAGCACCGGGCCGGGGACGCGCCCGTGTCGGACGCGGTGCACGAGTGGGTGGCGACGCGCTTCAAGGAGCTGCTGGGTGCGGGCAAAGGTCGCTGAGCACGCGACGCTGTTCTACCAGGACGGCGCCGTGGTCTGGGACGACTACCTCCACCACCGGCAGTTCGCGATCAGCGAGACCGCGGAGCTGCTGTGCCGCAAGTTCACCCGGTTCACCGACGTGGACGAGCTGCTCGCCCCGCTGCCCGAGGCGGACCGGGCGGCGCTGCGCAAGGTGCTGGACGAGCTCGTGGTGGCCGGCGTGCTCATCGTGGAGGGCTCGCCGCAGCACGAGGAGGAACGCCGGCTGCTCGCCGCGTGGCGCGAGTGGGGCGCGTCGGCGCGGCACTTCCACTTCGCCAGCCGCACCCTCGCGGACGCGCCGTACCAGCGCGCCGAGGAGCACGACGCGGTGCTGGACGCGAAGCTCACCGCGGCGCCGCCGCCCGCGCCGTTCCGCAGCCTGGGCCGCACCGCGGTGCTGCTGCCGCCGCTCGCGGGCGGCTCGCCGAAGTGGGCGGAGGCGGGGCTGCTGGACGTGCTGCTGTCGCGTCGCACCACCCGTGAGTTCGGCCCCGGCGCGTTGTCGTTGACGCGCGTCGGCGAACTGCTCGCGGTGCTGGCCGGACCGTCGCCCGCGCGGCCGCGGATCGGGCGGTCGGGGACGGTGTTCAAGACCAGCCCGTCCGGCGGCGGGCGGCACCCGGTCGAGCTGTACGCCCACGTGCGGCGGGTCGAGGCCCTGGAGCCCGGCTGGTACCACTACGACGGGCTCGCGCACGCGCTGGAGCCCATCGGGGTGACGTGGGGGCCGGAGGAGATGACGGCCGCGGCCGGCGACCAGGAGTGGGTCGGGCAGGCGCCGTTGGTCCTCGCGTACACCGGTGTCCTCGAACGGACCAGATGGCGTTACGACACGTCACGTGCTTACCGCGTTGTGCAAATGGACGTAGGGCATCTGTCCCAAACGGCTTATCTGGTTGCTACGGCAATGGGTTTTGGTATCGGCTTCACCGCAGCATTGCGGGATCAGCTCCTGGAACAGGCGCTCGGCTGTGACGCTTATCACGAAGTTGTACTTGGTCTGAGCGCCTTGGGCCCATTACCCGAATGAGCGCAATAGCGGATCGCATTGAGCCGTGCGGGGGACTTCTTCTGAACCGGCCCCACGAACGCTGGGTAACGGCTTAGGCTCCCCGCTGCCCCCGTAGCCCAACCGGTAGAGGCAGGCTCCTTAAAAGAGTCACAGTACGGGTTCGAATCCCGTCGGGGGCACGTTCGGCGCCACATTGACTTCACCCATCTGCCGGGTGAACTCCGGGCGGCCCGTCGTGTCGTCACCTTCGGGAGTCATCCGATCGGACCCCGCGCGCCGCGTGCGCCCGATCGGATGACTTCCGCGTCGTTTCAGCGGTCGTGCCCGCGCACCCATTCCGACACGACCTGGTCCAACACGGCCAGCGGCAGCGGACCGCCGCCGAGGACCACGTCGTGGAAAGCGCGGATGTCGAAGCGCTCGCCCAGCGCCGCCTCGGCCGCCGCCCGGATCCGCCGCAGCTCCAGCCGGCCCACCATGTACGCCAGCGCCTGGCCCGGCGCGGCGATGTACCGGTCGACCTCGTTCTCGATCTCGACCAGGGCCAGCGGCGTGTTCTCCCGCAGGTACTCCACGGCCCGCGCGCGGCTCCACCCGTGCGCGTGGATCCCGGTGTCGACCACGAGCCGCCCGGCGCGCATCGAGTCCAGCGCCAGCATCCCGAGCCGCGCGACGTCGCCGGAGTACAGGCCCATCTCGTCGGCCAGCCGCTCGGTGTAGAGGCCCCAGCCCTCCAGGTACGCGGTGACGGGCGCGACGCGGCGGAGCAGCGGCAGGTCGGAGAGCTGCTGCGCGAGCGAGATCTGGAAGTGGTGCCCCGGCACGGCCTCGTGGAACGCGATGGCCTCGGCCTGGTACCGGAACCGCTCCTGCACCCGGTGCGTGTTCGCGTAGTACGTGCCGGGCCGCAGCCCGTCCGCCGACGGCGGCGAGTAGTAGGCGATCGGCGCGCCCGGCGCGTCGGCCGCGGGCACCGGCTCGACCCGGCAGCGCTGCCCGGGCACGCGGCCGAACCACCGCGGCGCGGCGTCCTCGGCCCTGGCCACGGCCTCGCGCGCGGCGTCGATCAGCTCGTCCTCGGTGCTCCAGCGCAGGTCGGGGTCGGTGCGCATGCGGTCCAGCACCTCGGCCACGTCGGAGGTGCCGAACACCCGCCGGCCCAGCTCGGCGTACTCGCGGGCCAGCTCGGCCACCACCTCCAGCCCGGTCCGGTGCAGCTCCTCGGGCGTGCGGTCGGTCGTCGTCTGGACCCGCGCGAGCGCCGCGTACATCGCGTCGCCGCCGGGCAGCCGGCCCAGCCCCGCCTCGTCGTCGGAGCGGCCCTCGATGCCCGCGACGACGTCCCGGTACGACGCGAACGCGGGCCGCACCACGTCGGCCAGCAGGCGGTCCCGCTCGGCCGTGAACGCCTCGCCGCCCGCCGGCCGGGCCAGCGGGTCCTCGTCGGCGGCCAGGTAGCGGTCCAGGTGCGCGACGGCGGCCTCCACGAGCCGCCGCACGGGCGTGCGGCCCGCCGCCGCGCCCGCGAGGTGCCGCTCGGCGACCCGGCGCAGGAACTCCGGGATCGCGGCGAGCCGGTCCAGGTAGGCGCGCTCGGCGTCCGGGCCGGAGAGCACGGTGATCGGCATGACGGTCAGCACCTCGCCCGCCGGGGCGAAGAACGAGTCGGTGATCGTGTACTCGACGCCGAGGGCGTCGACGCGGTCCGCGAACGCCTCGGCCTGCTGGACCACCACCGCGCGGGTCACCGGGTCGTCGTCGGCCGGCACGGCCCGCGCGCGCTCGGCGATGTCCACCGCCCGCGCCCGCGCGGCCTGCTCCGCCTCCGCCCGGTGGTCGGTGAGCAGGTGGTCGTAGCCCGGCACGCCGTAGACGGTCGCGCCCAGCGGCGACTCCGTGAACATCAGGTCGAGCAGTTCGTCGGCCAACTCCGCCGTCGTGCCCATGCGCACCCCCTGGTCGTCGTGGAACCAAGATGGTACTTAGGCTAAGAAACGATTTACACCCGGTCCAAATACGCGAGCACCGCGAGCACCCGCCGGTTGTCGTCCTCGGACAACGGCAGGTCCAACTTCCCGAAGATGTTCGCGATGTGTTTGCCGACGGCTTTCTCGGTGACGAACAGCCGCGCCGCGATGGCCCCGTTGGAACGGCCCTCCGCCATCAGCGACAGCACTTCCCGCTCGCGCGGCGTCAACGTGGTCAGCGGTCGGTCCCGCGCGCCGCGCGCGAGCAGTTGGGTGATGACCTCGGGGTCCATCGCGGTGCCGCCCGCGGCGACCCGGCGAATGGCGTCCACGAACTGCCGCACGTCCGATACCCGGTCCTTGAGCAGGTATCCGACCGCGCCGCCCCGGTCGGACAGCAGTTCGCGCGCGTAGAGCTGTTCCACGTACTGCGAGAGCACCAGCACCGGCAGGCCGGGCACCCGCTTGCGGGCCTCGATCGCGGCGCGCAGCCCCTCGTCGGTGAACGTCGGCGGCAGGCGCACGTCGACCACCGCCACGTCCGGGCGGTGGTCGACCAGGGCCTTCAGCAGGGCGGGACCGGAGTCGACCGCCTCCACCACGTCGAAGTCGTACGCCTCCAGCAGTCGGATCAGGCCGTCCCGGAGGAGGACGAGGTCTTCACCGAGGACAACTCGCACGGCAGCTCCATGGTCACGATGGTCGGCCCGCCCACCGGGCTCGCGATGCCGAGTGTGCCGTCGAACGCGGCCAGCCTGCGCTCGATCCCGCGCAGCCCGCCGCCGGGGGACGCCTCCGCGCCGCCCCGGCCGTTGTCCCCGATCATCAGCGACAGCCGGCCGCCCTCGTGCCGCACCCGCACCCACGCGTCGGTCGCGCCGCTGTGCTTGGCCACGTTCGTCAACGTCTCGGCCACCGCGAAGTAGGCGGCCGACTCGACCGGGGCCTCCGGCCGCCCGGCCAGCTCCAGGTCCACCTCCACCGGCAGCGGGTGCGCGAGCGCCAACGCGCGCAGCGCGCCGTCCAGCCCCCGGTCGGCGAGCACCGGCGGGTGGATGCCGCGCACCAGGTCCCGCAGCTCGGCCAACGCCTGGTTGGACGACTGGCGGGCCTCGGCCAGCAGCTCCTGCGCCGCCTTCGGGTCGCGGGCCAGCAGCTCCTCGGCCATGCCGAGGCTCAGCCCGAGCGCGACCAGCCTGGCCTGCGCGCCGTCGTGCAGGTCCCGTTCGATCCGGCGCAGCTCGGCGGCCTGCGCGTCCACCGTGTCGGCCCGCGAGTCGGCCAGCACCCGCACCCGGTCGGTCAGGGTGGCGGTGGCGCTGGGCGCGAGCAGCCACCGGGCGACCTTGGCGTGCGCCCTCGCGGCCCTCGGCGTGGCCCACCACGCGGCGGCCAGGTACAGCCCGCCCACCAGCGGCGCGAGCACGAAGCTGCCGGGCGTGTCGTGGTGGATCAGGTTGTACTCGACCACCCTGGCGTTGGCGAGCCACAGCAGCGGCACCACGAACCCGAACGCGCCGCCCAGCCACAACGCGGCCGGCGCCACGCCGAAGACCACCCCGGAGATCGCGTTGAGCGGCAGGAACGCGAGGTCCCGCCACGTCGCCGGGTCGGTGGCGACGGTGCGGACCCTGGTCATCGGGCCGCGGTTGGCGGGCCGCCGGTAGGGCGGCGGGATCTCCTGCTCCAGCACCCGGCCTGCCCAGCGCCGGAAGAAACCGGTGTAGCGCCGGGCCAGGGCGGTGACCAGCAGCAGGATCGGCACGCCGACCGTCACCAGGATGAGCGGGTAGCCGAGGAGCTGGAGCGGGACGAGCGGCAGCCCGAGCAGGCACAGCGGCGTGCGCGCCAGCCCCAGCGCGGCCTGCGTCAGCCGAACGCGCCCTCGGCGCACCAGGTCGTGGTCCGTCATGGGCTTGATTCTTCCGGCCGGCGGGCGGCGGGTCGGTGGGTTTAACCCCCCGAAACGGACGTCAGAGGTCGATCACCGTGCCGTCCGGGACGACCTCGACGCCCGCCGCGGCCACCTCCGCGTGCTCCGGCGACGCCGGGTCGAGCACCGGGTTGGTGTTGTTGAGGTGGGTGTAGATCCGCCTCGTCGCGGTGTGCCGCCGCAGCTGCGGCAGGCTGTGCGCGATCGGCACGTGGCCCATGGCGGCCTGCCCGCTCGGCTCGCCGGTCGCCGCGCCCATCTCAGACGGCGCGTGGAACGTGCCGTCCAGCAGCGCCACGTCCGCCTCCGCGACCAGCGCGTCGAACCCGTCGGGCCACGACGCCAGGCACGGCGCGTACAGCAGCACCCCGCCGGTGGCCGGGTCGCGGAACCGGTAGGCCACCACCCAGTGGCCCCCGACCGGCGGATCGCCCGCGTACCGGGGCCGCTTGCCGCTGACGCCGAACGCGGTGACCTCCAGCCCGCCGTCGAGCACCACTGGCCGGCCGTGCGCCACCGGCTGCCACGACCACTCGCCGTACCGGGCCAGGACGGCGCGGGTGGGTGCGAGCGCGTCCAGCACGGTCGCGGGCGCGTGGACCCGCAGGCCGGGCGCGCCGCGCAGCACGGCCAGGCCCAGGGTGTGGTCCAGCTCGGCGTCGGTGAACAGCACGCCGCGGATCGGCGTCTCGCGCGGCCCGGGACCGGGCGCGAGCGCGGGCGTGGCGGCGAGCTGCGCGCCGAGGTCGGGCGAGGTGTTGACGAGCCACCACCGCGCGCCGTCCCCGCTCACCGCCAGCGCGTCCTGCGTGCGCGCGGGCAACCGGCCCGCCCGCACCGCCGAACAGGGCCCGCACGCGCAGTTCCACTGCGGCACACCACCACCGGCCGCCGTCCCGAGCACGACCACCCTCACCGCACCGTCACCTTCGCCGCCGGATCGCCGACACGCCCCGCCACCGCTTCCCCGCCCGGCCGCCGCGCGCCCGAGCACCGCGCCCGCCACCCGCCGCGCGCCGCGTTCGTCACCGCACCGCCGTCCTCACCGCGTTCGTCACCGGACCACCGTCCGGGGCTCCACCAGGTCGGGCCGCGCCTCGGCCGGCGCGCCGGCCAGGATCAGGTCCACCACGCCCCGGTGCGGCGACAGCGTGCACACCGGGTCGGTGGCCGCCGCGTCGCCGGTCAGCTGGAACGCCTGGCAGCGGCAGCCGCCGAAGTCCAGCTCGCGGCGCGCGCAGGAACGGCACGGCTCGCGCATCCAGTCGAAGCCGCGGAACGCGGTGAACGCGGGCGAGGAGTGCCAGATGTCGGCCAGCGGCCGGTCCCGCACGTTCTCCACGCCCAACCCCTCGATCACCCCCGCCGCCGGGCACGGCAGCACGTCGCCGTTCGGGGCCACGGTCAGCTGCCGCGCGCCCCACCCGTGCATGCACGGCTTCGGGTGCGCCTCGTGGTGGTCCGCGATCACGTACACGATCTCCATCGCCGACCGGGCCTGCGCGGCGGCCACCACCTCGGCCGCCCGCGCGAGCTGGGCCCGCGTCGGCAGCAGCGCGGCCCGGTTGCGCAGCGCCCAGCCGTAGTACTGGGTGTTGGCCAGCTCCAGCCGGTCCGCGCCCATCCGCTCGGCGAGCGCGACGATCCCGTCCACGTGGTCGAGGTTGAGCCGGTGCAGCACCACGTTCACGGTCAGCGGCAGGCCCGCGTCCCGCACCGCGGCGGCGGCCCTGAGCTTGTGCCCGAACGCCCTGGCCCCGGCGATCAGGTCCGCGTTGTCCTCCCGGGCGTCCTGCACGGACAGCTGGACGTGGTCCAGGCCCCGCGCGACCAGGTCCGCGAGCCGGTCGGCGGTCAGCCCGAGCCCGCTGGTCACGAGGTTCACGTAGCAGCCGAGCCCGGACGCGTGCGCCACCAGCTCGGGCAGGTCCCGGCGCGCCAACGGCTCCCCGCCGGACAGGTGCACCTGGAGCACGCCCAGCGCGCGGGCCTCGTCGAACACCGCCTGCCACCGCGCGGTGTCCAGCTCGTCGCCGCGGCCGACCAGGCCGACGGGGTTCGAGCAGTACCCGCAGCGCAGCGGGCACCGGTGGGTCAGCTCGGCGAGCAGGCCGAACGGCGCGTCAGCCATCGACGTCCACCACCCGCCGCGCCGCCAGCCGCCCGACCAGCTCGGCCACGTCCTCGGCCCGCACCCCGTCGAACTCCTCGGCGAGCCGGCGGGCGATGCCCCCGACCGACGTCCGCCCGTCGCACAGCCCGACCACGGCCGCCGCCGTCTCGTTGAGCACCAGCACGCCTTCCGGGAACAGCACCACGTGGCTGTCCCGCGTCGGGTCGTAGGAGGTCTTCACGCCCCGGCGCAGGCGGGGCACCGCGTCCAAGCCCGTCATGAGCAGGTCCGTTCACGAGTAGTAGTCCACGGCGTCGAGCACCGCGCGCAGCACGTCGCACTTGAAGTCCAGGGCGGCGACCGCCGCCTCCTGCTGCTCGCGCGTGCGGCAGTGGCGCACCACGATGTCCACAGTGGACCGGCCTTCGTCGGCGACGACCCGCAGCCGGTCGGTGAAGTAGGCGAGGCCCTCCTCGGCGATCCACGGGTAGTGCTCGCGCATGTCGGCGACCCGGCGCGCCATCAGGCCGCGCGAGAACATCTCGGTCAGCCCGGACGCGACCGCCTCCACCCACGGCCGGGTGCGGGCGAAGGTCACGTAGGCGTCCACCGCGAACCGCGTGCCGGGCACCACGTGCCGCTCGTCCAGCACCTCCTCGCGGGTCAGGCCGACGGCCTCGGCCAGGCGCAGCCAGTTCTCCGCGCCCCCCTCGCCGGGCGCGCGGCCGTCGTGCCAGACGATCCGCTCCCGCCACACCCGCCGGACCTCGACGTCCGGGCAGTTGGCGAGGATCGCGGCGTCCTTGCGGGGTATCGCCCGCTGGTAGTACCAGCGGTTGGCGGCCCAGAGCCGCAGCTCGTCCTTGCCCAGCCGGCCCTCGTGCAGCCGGAGGTGGAACGGGTGGCGGTCCCAGTAGCGGGGGGCCAGGGCGCGCAGGCGCGCGGTGAACTCGGACGGGGACAACAACGTCACGGCGCCGGTCTCGGGCACGGTGGCAGACACCTCTCGGTCCGCGGGCGGCCGCGCGCCCGCCGGCCCCGGCCGACGGGCGCGCGGCGGGACGACTAGCCGCGAGCCGCGTAGGCGGTGACTTCCATCGGGGTCTCGACGTCCCGGAAATCGGGCTTGACCCAGGGGCGCTTCTCGGGCTCGGTGGTCATGCGCTACTCCTCGGATGTCGGTGCTTTCCGTGGGGCGGCGGTAACCCACCGTAGTGCCTCCGGCGGTCACCGCGCTAGTTGCGGGCGGCGGGCATGCGCCTCAACTGTTCCAGCACCACCGGATCCTGCAACTGCATCCACCGGATCACCTCGGTGTAGGTCGCGCACACCGTCTCCGGCTTGGCGCACACCTCGCCCAGGAAGCCCTCCACCGCGTTGCCGAACGCGCCGCCGGCCCACTCGTTGAAGTG
This sequence comes from Actinosynnema sp. NPDC004786, assembly GCF_053601135.1. Classification (NCBI taxonomy): domain Bacteria; kingdom Bacillati; phylum Actinomycetota; class Actinomycetes; order Pseudonocardiales; family Pseudonocardiaceae; genus Actinosynnema; species Actinosynnema sp. NPDC004786. The sequence goes on from NZ_JBSGBG010000038.1 coordinate 49,565, forward strand.
GTTGCCGATCACCATCGGGGCTCGGTTGCCGTTGAACGCCGCCTGGTACACCGAGCGGTAGGTGTCCAGCACGATCCGGGTGTAGTCGCCGGACCGGTCCGGTTCGTCCTTCGCGCCGTTGAGCGCGTACCAGAGGTTGAAGTCCATCATCACGACCTGCTTGCCCAGCGCGGGCACGCGCACCTCCGGCATGGGGAACTCCCACAGCCCCTCGTGCACGAACGGCCACACCACGCCGAGGCTCACGTGGCTGGTGTCGTAGGCCATCCCGTGCCCGCGCATGGCCGGGAACGCCTGCGGCCAGTCGCCCTCCAGGCACGGCGTCCGCCCGCCGCGCACGGCCGCCGGGTCCAGCCTGAACCCCTGCTGCCGCGCCTGCTCCACGATGGCGAAGAACTGGTCGAGTTCCCGGTTCCACTGGTCGGTGGTCCAGGTGCCCACGTTCGGCTCGTCGCCGACGCAGAAGTGGCCGTTGTAGTGGGTGCCGATCTCGTGGCCCGCGTCGATGGCGGCGTTGAGGTACTCGATGCGCAGCGCCACGTCCGCCCGGCTGCCGCCGAACCCGATGGACGACGACCCGCGCGGGTGGCCGGGGCCGGTGTAGCGGGCGGCGTCCGCGTCGGGCACCAGGTACACGCCCGACAGAAGCCCCGTGACGTGCGCGTTCACCTGTTTCGCCAGCGGCATGATCCGGTCCCAGTGCGGCTTGGACGCCGCGCCGTCGAACGAGAACAGCACGAACTGCGGCGGCTTCTCGCCGGGGTGCATGCGCCGCATCCACGCGGGCGGCGAGGCCGCGGCGGGCACGGTCGGCGGGGCGGCGGTGGTCCCCGTGGGGCCCGTCGCGCGCGGCGCCATCGGCAGCGGCGCGGCCACGTCGCCCGCGTCGTGCCCCGGTCGGGGTTCGCGGGCCCCCAGCACCGCCAGCACCACGAGGGTGAGTGCCAGCGCGACGCCCGTGCTCAGCCAGCCCCATCGCTTCACGACAACAAGACGACCGGGCGTGTCCGGAGGTTGCCCCACCGTGACCGGACCACGGAGCGTGACGCGTCAGGCGACGGGCGTCGCGGTCACCACCTGGTTCTCCTCGTAGCCCGTCTCGCCGCCGACCCAGCGGCCGCCGCAGGTCACCAGCACCAGCCGCGGCTCGCCGCGCGGCCCGAACAGCTCGACCGCCCGGGCCGGCAGCGCGTCCTTGCGCACCGCCTCGACCCGGCTGACCTGGAACGCGAACGTCCGGCCCGCCGTGTCGGCCACGGTCACCCGCTGCCCGACCGCCATCCGCCACAGCTCGTCGAACGGGCCGGTCACGCCCTTCCAGTTGACGTGTCCGGCGAGCACCGTCGCGCCCTCGGCCGCGCCGAGGTCCACGCCCCACCACGTCGCCTCGCCCACGCCCTCCGGGATCGGCAGCGCGCCGTCGGCGGTGACCTCCGCCCGCACCAGCGTCGCCAGGCCGCCGCCGGGCAGCCGCACCGTGCCCGGCTGCTGCTTCGGCGGGTCGGCCGGCGGCGGGGGAGCGGCGGGGGTCTCGGTCGGCGGCGCGGCGGGCGGGTTCGCGCCGACCGGCATGCCCGCCAGGTCCACGCCGCGCCCGGAGCGCGCGCTGTCACCCAACGGGTGCGGCACCACGGCGTCGCCGGGGGTCGGCGCGCCCGTCGACACGACCTCGGGCGCGCGGGTGGCGACGAGCGCGGCGGAGGCGAGCAGGGCCGCCACCGCCGCGCCGGTCAACAATGCCTTCACGAGCGCGCGGTCGCCCGCCGCCGGACCACCAGGCCGAGCAGCGTCGCGCCGATCAGCACGATGCCGCCGAACCCGACGAGCGCGCCGGTCGACACCTCGGTCGTGTACGCCGCCCTGGCGACCACGCCGGAGCCCTCGGAGCCGGCGTGGATGGTGATCGGCACCACCGGCTTGTCCGGTTTGTTCTCCAGCGTCGGTTCCAGCACCTTGCCGGGCTCGACCGTCCCGCACGCCTTGGGCGGCGCGTTCGGGTCGAAGAACTCCTCGTAGCCCTTGATCGGCGCGACCTCGATCACGCAGATCTCCTGCGGCGTGCGCAGGTCGGGCACCTCCGCGGTGCCGTCCGCGCCGGTCTGGAGCACGAGCGGGGCGCCCTCGGGCCCGGTCAGGTCGGTGTCGTCCTGCCGCTTCGCGGGCGTCGAGCCGTCCGGGCCGGTGATCTTCAGCGTCACGCCGGCCAGCGGCTTGCGGGTCTCGGAGTCGACCTTGACCACCTTCACCACGCCCGGCGGGGTCTTCGCCGTGGTGGTCGCGTTGGCGGTCAGCTTCTTCTCGCCGCCGGTGGTGACGATCCGCTGCATGTCCCGGTCGGCCGGCACGTGGACCCGCGGCCGGTCGGCCGGGCTGTCCAGCCGCACGGTGACCGACGGGTTCGGCCCGGTCGGCACGACCTTCACCGACAGCGCCTTGCCGTCGGTCGGCGTGGCCAGCTCGCCGGACGCCCCGCCGCTCTCCAGGGTCGCGTCGGCCAGCTCCACCGTCACCGGCGCGCCGGCCACCTGGCCGCCGTCGGTCTTGGTGATGTCCACCACCCACTCGCCGGGCGTGCCGATGACCTGCGGCTCCTTCGGCGCGGTCACCTTGGCCGCCCACGGGCCGCGGTTGGCCTCGGCCTCGGCCCGCAGCCGGTCCACCGCCTGCTGCGCCTGGCCGAAGCGGGCCAGCTGCCGGTAGTGGAAGCCCTCGTCGTAGGCGATGTGCCGGAAGTCGCTGGCGGGGTCCAGCGAGATGCCGGCCGCCGGGTCCTCGTACGCCGTCCACGAGTGGAGCAGGTGGGCCAGCGCGGCCGACTCGTCAGGCGACTGGGTGTTCGCGTACCTCAACAGGAGGTACGAGATGTTGCCCGCGACGTCGTCGGGCAGCTTCGCGCCGCCCTTGGACAGCAGCTCGTCGCCCTCCTGGTACTCCACCTTGCTGTCCGGCGCGAGCAGCGAGTACTGCACGCACCACACCTGCCGGCCCCGCCAGATGTAGGAGCCGAGCCAGTCACCGCCCGCCGGTTTGCCGGCGTACCCCTGGGGGTCGGTCTCGTGCCCGAAACCCTGCTTGACCTCGGGCTGCGCGCCGGCCGCACCGGGCACGGCGAGCAGGGCCAGACCGGTCGCGAGCACCGCGCCCGCGAGTCGTCTCCACCTCATGATGTCCTGAACCCCTCGGGCGAGCCGGTGGGCTTCGCCGGTCGGTCGGAAACTGCCGGGCTGAGCGTTACGGGTTCGTGAGGAGTTCGACAAGCCACCAGCGGAGTGGATCGCGACTACGCTCCGCAGCGCGGGGTGTGGATCCGAGATCGACAGCCCGAGTAAAGTCGCTTTTACCCGACGGGAACCGATCGACTCGTGTGGTCGTTGAACCCCGTGACGGCGTCAGCACGCCACAGGAGGACGAGGTGCGTACCACCAGCAACCCCGCGTTCCGCAACCTGCCGACCGGCGGCGGTAGCGGTAACTACGCAGGATTCGGCCAGCCCTACGGCCAGCAGTACCCGCCGCAGCAGTACGGCGGCTACCAGGGCGCGCCGCCCACCACCGGCGAGCGCCCGATCACCATCGACGACGTGGTGACCAAGACCGCCACGACCCTCGGCGTCGCCCTGGTCACCGGGTTCGTCTCGGCGTGGCTCGTGCTGTCCGGGCAGATCGCGCCGTTCGCGCTCGTGGTCCCCGGCATGCTCGTCGGCCTGGTCCTCGCGCTGGTCATCATGTTCAAGCGCACGCCCAGCGGCCCGATGGTGCTCGCCTACTCGGCGGCGGAGGGTGTGTTCCTCGGCGCCTTCACCGGCGTCTTCGAGGCGATCTTCCCCGGCATCGCGTGGCAGGCGATCCTCGGCACGTTCGGCGTGTTCGGCGCGATGCTCGTGGTCTACAAGACCGGTGCGATCCGCGTCACCCCGCGCCTGACCAAGTGGATCATCGGCGCGACCGTCGGCGTGGTCGTGCTCATGCTCGCCAACCTGCTGCTCGGCCTGTTCGGCGTGAACATGGGCCTGCGCGACGGCGGCACGCTGGCGATCGTCTTCAGCCTCGTCGTGATCGGGATCGCGGCGTTCAGCTTCCTGCTGGACTTCGAGGCGGCCAACGAGATGATCCGCAGCGCGCTCCCGGCCAAGTACGCCTGGCTCGCCGCGTTCGGCCTGATGACCACCCTGGTCTGGCTGTACCTGGAGATCCTGCGCCTGCTGTCGTACTTCCAGAACGACTGACCCACCGCACACCGAAGGGCGTCCCGGCTCCCGGGGCGCCCTTCGCGCGTGTCCTACCTCCAGAACGCGCGTGTCCTACGCTCAGAACGCGCGTGTCCTACGTTCAGAACGCGTGAGTCCTACGTTCGGGACCCGAGAGTCCTACGTTCAGGACCCCTGAGTTCAACGCTCAGGACGTCGACGCGGCCGCGTCAGTCCCGCCACCGGTCGACCTCGCCCAGTTCCGACCCCACCTCGACCAGGCACGGCACGCACAGCGCCCCGTCCGGCGACCGCGTCACCAGCTCCGGCGGCACGGAGTGGGCGCACGCCGCCTCCAAGTACGCCTCCGACACCTGCTCCACGGCGAACGCGTGGCACAGCAGGTCGTACCCGCTGTGCCACCACACGTACGTCATCACGACCCCCGACCTCCTACTGAAGGGTAGGACGTCGGGTAACGGTATTCGTGACGTGGTTCAGCTCAACCGTTCGATGACCATCGCCATGCCCTGGCCGCCGCCGACGCACATGGTCTCCAGGCCGAACTGCTTGTCGTGGAACTGCAGCGAGTTGATCAACGTGGTGGTGATCCGCGCGCCGGTCATCCCGAACGGGTGACCCACGGCGATCGCGCCGCCGTTGACGTTGAGCCGGTCCAGGTCGATCCCCAGATCGCGGTACGACGGGATGACCTGCGCCGCGAACGCCTCGTTGATCTCCACCAGGTCGATGTCGGAGATCGACATCCCGGCCCGCGCGAGCGCCCGCCGCGACGCCTCGACCGGCCCGAGGCCCATGATCTCCGGCGACAGCCCGGACACGCCGGTCGACACGATCCGCGCCAGCGGCGTGATGCCCAGCTCCTTCGCCTTCACGTCGCTCATGACCACCAAGGCCGCCGCGCCGTCGTTCAGCGGGCAGCAGTTGCCCGCCGTGACCCGCCCGTCCGGCCGGAACACCGGCTTGAGCCCCGACACGCCCTCCATCGTCACGCCCGGCCGCGGCCCGTCGTCGGCGGACACGACGGTGCCGTCCGGCAGCGTCACGGGCGTGATCTCGCGCGCCCAGAAGCCGTTCGCGATGGCCTTCTCGGCGAGGTTCTGCGACCGCACGCCGAACTCGTCCATCTCCTGCCGCGTCACGCCCTTGGCCAGCGCCAGGTTCTCCGCGGTCTGGCCCATGGCGATGTAGATGTCGGGCAGCTGCCCGTTCTCCCGCGGGTCGACCCACTCCGACGTGCCGGACTCGGCCACGGCCGCCGTGCGGGCCTCGGCGTCGGCGAACACCGGGTTGTGGGTGCCCGGCCACGAGTCGGACGACCCGCGCGCGAAGCTCGACACCGTCTCCACGCCGGCGCTGATGAACACGTCGCCCTCGCCCGCCTTGATGGCGTGCAGCGCCATCCGGGTCGTCTGCACGCTCGACGCGCAGTACCGGGTCACCGTGGTGCCCGGCACGTTGTCGTACCCCGCGAGCACGGCCACCACGCGACCCATGTTGAAGCCCTGCTCGCCGCCGGGCAGGCCGCAGCCGAGCATGAGGTCGTCGATGTCGTTCGGGTCGAGCTGCGGTACCTTGGCCAGCGCGGCCCTGAGGACCTGCACGGTCAGGTCGTCGGCGCGGATGTCCTTCAGCGAGCCCTTGCCGGCGCGCCCGATGGGCGACCGGGCGGCGGAGACGATCACGGCCTCAGGCATTACGGAACTCCTTTGTTTCGCCGCAACGTGTGACGTGCAGCCTAGTTAACGCCCGTTCAGCGCGGCCACCACTCGTGACGAAGGACGCCGCACAGCGGGGCGAGCAGGATCGACGTCGCCGCCTCGTACCCGGTCGCGCTCGGGTGGAACCGGTCCCCGCTGAAGTAGTCGGCGTGCCGCGCCCGGAACTCGGCGGCCAGCAGGTCGCCCAGCGCGACCGCCACGCCGCCCGCCCGCTCCACCTCCACCCGCTGCGCCCGCGCCAGCCGCCGCGACCAGTCCCGCGCCACCGACCGCAGCGGCTCGGCGATCGGCCGCACCGTGCCCAGGTCCGGGCACGTGCCCACGACGACACCCACCCCGGCGTCCCGCAACCGCCGCACCTGCGCGCCCAGCAGCGCCGCCGACCCCGGGACCGACATCCGCGTGGTCACGTCGTTCGCCCCGACCACCACCAGCGCCACGTCCGGCGGGTCGGCCAGCACCCGGTCCACCTGCGCGACCAGGTCGCGCGTCGTCGACCCGGAGATCGCGTGCGTCTCCAGCCGCACCGGCACGCCGACCTCGTCCGACAGCCCGTTCGCCAGCACCACGCCCGGCAGCTGGGCCGGGTCGTCCACGCCCAGCCCGGCCGCCATCGAGTCGCCGAGCACCGCGAACCGCACCGGCGGCCCCTCGCCGGACCCGTGCACCCCGTCCGCCCGCAACGGCGGCGCGTCGGGCACCCCGATCACCGCCCGAGCCCGCCGCGACTGCTCGGTGAACAGCCCGTACGCCACCCCGGTCAACCCGCCCAACACCCCCGCGACCACCGCGAGGAGCCGGAACCCCCGCATCGCCGACCTCCCTCGTCCCACCCCATCGTCCACCGGGCCGGACGCCGCGCCACCGATATACGCTCAGCGCGTCCTCTCAAGAAGTGGAAGGTCCGTCGTGGAGTACGTCGAGAGCGTCGTAGACCTGGTCGGCAACACGCCGCTGGTGAAGCTCAACGCGGTGGCCGAGGGACTCCGGCCGCTGATCCTCGCCAAGGTCGAGTACCTCAACCCCGGCGGCAGCGTGAAGGACCGCATCGCGCTGCGCATGGTCGAGGCGGCCGAGCGCAGCGGCGAGCTGAAGCCCGGTGGCACCATCGTCGAGCCCACCTCGGGCAACACCGGCGTCGGCCTGGCGCTCGTGGCCCAGCGCAAGGGCTACAAGTGCGTCTTCGTCTGCCCGGACAAGGTCAGCGTGGACAAGCGCAACGTGCTCAAGGCGTACGGCGCGGAGGTCGTGGTGTGCCCGACCGCGGTCGCGCCCGAGCACCCGGACTCCTACTACAACGTCTCCGACCGCCTGGTGGCCGAGATCCCCGGCGCGTGGAAGCCGAACCAGTACGCCAACCCGGAGAACCCGGCCAGCCACTACCACGGCACGGGTCCGGAGGTGTGGCGGCAGACCGAGGGCCGGGTCACGCACTTCGTCGCGGGCGTCGGCACCGGCGGCACGATCTCCGGCACCGGCCGGTACCTCAAGGAGGTCTCCGAGGGCCGCGTGAAGATCATCGGCGCGGACCCGGAGGGCTCGGTCTACTCCGGCGGCACCGGCCGGCCGTACCTGGTCGAGGGCGTCGGCGAGGACTTCTGGCCGGACGCCTACGACCGCACGGTGTGCGACGAGATCGTCGCGGTGAGCGACGCGGACTCGTTCGAGATCACCCGCCGGCTCGCGCGCGAGGAGGGGCTGCTCGTCGGCGGCTCGTGCGGCATGGCCGTGGCGGCGGCGCTGCGCGTGGCCGAGACCGCGGGCCCCGACGACGTGATCGTGGTGCTGCTGCCCGACGGTGGCCGCGGCTACCTGTCGAGCGTGTTCAACGACAAGTGGATGGCGCAGTACGGCTTCCTGTCGCCCGACACGTCCGGCGCGACCGTCGGCGACGTGTTGCGGCGCAAGGACGGCACCGTGCCCGACCTGGTGCACGGCCATCCCAACGAGACGGTCGCCGAGGCCGTGGCGATCATGCGCGAGTACGGCGTCTCCCAGATGCCCGTCGTCAACGCCGAGCCGCCGGTCATGGCGGCCGAGGTCGCGGGCGCGGTCAACGAGCGGGACCTGCTCGACGCGCTGTTCACCGGCAAGGCCCAGCTGACCGACCGGCTCGACCGGCACATGTCGTTGAAGCTGCCCACGATCGGCGCGGGCGAGTCGATCAGCTCGGCCATGCAGGCACTGTCCTCAGCGGACGGTGCGCTCGTGCTGGAGGACGGCAAGCCCGCCGGGGTGGTCACCCGGCAGGACATCCTGGGTTTCCTCGCAGGTCGCTGACCGGTTGTTCGACCGACGTCGACGTGTCCCGATCGTCATCGGGGATCGGGACGCGTTGACCGGTTGCGCGTGGCCAGGGCGGTCGCATCCGCTAGCGTTGGCCACCGACTCACGTACCTACGGCCCGTGCCAAGGGGGTTGGAAACTCCGATGAACGCTCCGCAGCCGCCAGGGAACCAGCAGTTCGGCGGTCAAAACCAGCAGGAGCAGGGGCAGGGTGCCCAGCCCCCGAACGCCGACGCGACGCAGGTCGTGCCGAGCGGTGGCCAGCCGCCTGCCTTCCCGCCGCCGGAGGCGACCCAGGTCGTGCCGTCCGGCCAGCAGCCCCCGTCGAACCCGGACGCGACGCAGGTCGTGGCGCCGGGCACGGGGCAGCAGCCGCCGTCGAACCCCTACGGCCAGCCGGCGCAGCAGCCGGGCTCCGGCGGGTTCCCGGCCCAGCAGCCGCCGCCCTACGGGCAGCAGCCGCCCGCGCAGTACGGCCAGCAGCCGTACGGGCAGCAGCCGCCGTCCAACCCGTACGGCCAGCCGCAGGCGAACCCGTACGCGCAGCAGCAGCCGTCCAACCCCTACGGCCAGCCCGCGGTGGCCAACCCGTACGGCCAGCCGCAGCAGGCGTGGGGCGCGCAGCCGGGCTACGGCGCGCAGCCCGCTTACGGCGCGCCCGCCGGCGGTTACGCGGAGTGGGGCAGCCGCGCGGTCGGCGCGTTGATCGACTACGCCGCGCCCGGCCTGGTCGTGGGCATCCTGGCGTTCATCGGCGGGGTCAGCGGCGACCCGACGATCGCGCTGATCCTGAGCGGCATCGCGTACCTGGGCCTGATCGGCTTCATCATCTACAACTCGTGGTACCTGGCGGGGACCACGGGGCAGTCGATGGGCAAGAAGATCGCCAAGGTGAAGCTGATCAAGGAGGAGACGGGGCAGCCGATCGGCTTCGGCAACGCCTTCGTCCGGCACCTGTGCCACTTCGTCGACTCGCTGCCCTGCTACGCGGGCTGGTTCGCGCCCCTGTGGGAGGTCAAGAAGCAGACGTGGGCCGACAAGATCATGGGCACGGTCGTGGTCAACGCGCCCCAGGCCGCGGGCCCCGGCGGCTACCCCGGCACGGGCGGGTACGGCCAGCAGCCGAACCCCTACGGCCAGCCGCCCGCGTCCAACCCGTACGGCCAGCCGCAGCAGCAGAACCCGTACGGCCAGCAGCCGCCCCAGCAGTGGTGAGGTAGCCCGCCTGTTCACCCGACCGCCCGTCGGCCATCCGGTCGACGGGCGGTTGATTTTTCGGCCGCCGTACCCTAGACGCATGACGGACACCGGCCACTACGGTTTCGCGACCAGGGCTATCCACGCCGGGCAGGACCCCGACCCGACCACGGGCTCGGTCATCGTGCCGATCCACGCCACCTCTACCTACGCGCAGGACGGCGTCGGCGGGCTGCGGAGCGGGTTCGAGTACTCCCGCACCGGCAACCCGACCCGTGCCGCGCTGGAGGAGTGCCTGGCGGCGCTCGAAGGCGGGCGGCACGCCAGGGCGTTCGGCTCCGGCATGGGCGCGACCGACGCGGCCCTGCGCGCCATGCTCCGTCCCGGCGACCACGTCGTGATCCCGAACGACGCCTACGGCGGCACGTTCCGGCTGATCGACAAGGTGCTGTCGCACTGGGGCGTCGAGCACACCCCGGCCGCGCTGTCCGACGTCGACGCGGTGCGTGCGGCGATCCGGCCGAACACCAAGGTGGTCTGGATCGAGACGCCGACCAACCCGCTGCTCAACATCGCCGACATCGCCCTGCTCGCGCAGGTGGCGCACTCGGCGGGGGCGCGGCTGGTGGTGGACAACACGTTCGCCTCGCCGTACCTGCAGACGCCGCTGGAGCTGGGCGCGGACGTGGTGCTGCACTCGACCACCAAGTACGTGGGCGGTCACTCGGACGTCGTCGGCGGGGCGCTGGTCACGTCGGACGACGAGCTGGACGCGCAGTTCGGGTTCCTGCAGAACGGCGCGGGCGCGGTGCCGGGGCCGTTCGACGCGTGGCTGACGCTGCGGGGCATCAAGACGCTCGAACTGCGCATGGAGAAGCACTCGGACAACGCCGAGAAGGTCGTCGAGGCGCTGCTGCGGCACCCCAGGGTCACCCGCGTGTACTACCCGGGCCTGCCCGACCACCCCGGCCACGAGGTCGCGGCGAAGCAGATGCGCCGGTTCGGCGGGATGATCTCGTTCACCGTGGAGGGGGGCGAGGAGGCGGCGCTGGCCGTCTGCGCCCGCACCCGCCTGTTCACGCTGGCCGAGTCGCTGGGCGGCGTGGAGTCGCTGATCGAGCACCCGGGCCGCATGACCCACGCCAGCACCGCCGGCTCGCTGCTGGAGGTCCCGTCCGACCTGATCCGCCTGTCCGTGGGCATCGAGTCCGCCGACGACCTGGTCACCGACCTGCTGACCGCCCTCTCCTGACCCGCGAGCCCAACGCCCAGCCCGCGCGTGTCCTACGTCGGGAACGCGTGAGTCCTACGTTCAGGACACCCGAATTCAACGTTCGGAACACCCGGCCCCCGCGCCCGACCACCTCGGGCGCGGGGGCCGTGGCGTTCTGAACGTTCAACTCGGGTGTTCCGAGCGTTGGACTCGGGTGTTCCGAGCGTTGGACTCACGCGTTCTGGACGTAGGACACGCGCGTTCTGGACGTAGGACACGCGCGACGCGAAGGGTGGACTCACGCGGTTCGGAGGTAGGGCACGCGGGGTCAGGTGCGGTTGTAGCGGAGGGCGGCGCGTTGTTTGGCCTTGGCGGCCTCGACCTCGCGGTCGCGGGGCGGGGCGTGGGTGACCAGGGATTCGAGTAGCACGCGGGTGGCCTCGGCCACCGCCTCGACGGCCGCGTCGAACGCCTCCTGGTTCGCCGCCGACGGACGCGTCGACCCGCTCACCTTGCGCACGTACTGCACCGCCGCCGCACGGACCTCGTCCTCGGTGGCGGGCGGTTCGAAGTTGTGGAGCACCCTGATGTTGCGACACATGGCTCCACTATCACCCCGGAACCGCCGGGGCCCAAGTCACGGCTGCACGTCGTACCGCGAATTCTCCACCCGCGTCACGGCGGGCAGGTCCTGCCCGTCCACGCACCCGCCGACGAACTGCACCGCGCCGTCGCGGTCCACGAACCGACCCGGGTCCGAGCACCCCGCGTGGGCCACGGTGAAGAAGGCCGCGCCGGTCAGCGCCACGGCCGTGGCGACCGCCCCGACGAGCGGGAGCACCGCGGTGACCCGTGCCGCGAGCGCCATGCCACCCTCCAGGTGAATGTGGTGTGAGACAACCCCGCACCGAGCGTACCGGTCCCGGCGCGCCTGGTACGGGCATCATCACCGTTCCGAACGCGAAAGGCCGGCCCGGGGGTTCCCGGACCGGCCCGCTGCCCGACCGCCCGCGGCGGTCGGGGACGCGTCAGAGGTTGCCCCGGCGCTCCTGCTCGCGCTCGATCGCCTCGAACAGGGCCTTGAAGTTGCCCTTGCCGAAGCCCAGCGACCCGTGCCGCTCGATCAGCTCGTAGAACACGGTCGGCCGGTCGCCGATCGGCTTGGTGAAGATCTGGAGCAGGTAGCCGTCCTCGTCCCGGTCGACCAGGATGCGGTGCTCCTTGAGCACCTCGATCGGCACGCGCACCTCGCCGATGCGCGCCCGCAGCTCCGGGTCGTCGTAGTACGAGTCCGGCGTCTCCAGGAACTCCACGCCGGCCGCCCGCATCGCGGTCAGGGTGGCCACGATGTCGTTGGTCGCCAGCGCGATGTGCTGCACGCCGGCGCCCTCGTAGAACTCCAGGTACTCGTCGATCTGCGACTTCCGCTTCGCCACCGCCGGCTCGTTGAGCGGGAACTTCACCCGGTGGTTGCCGTTGGAGACGACCTTGCTCATCAGCGCCGAGTAGTCGGTGGCGATGTCGTCGCCGATGAACTCCGCCATGTTCACGAAGCCCATCACCCGGTTGTAGAACTCGACCCAGTAGTCCATCCTGCCGAGCTCGACGTTGCCCACGCAGTGGTCGACCGCCTGGAACAACCGCTTGGGCGCGCCCTCGGGCCGCACGACCGTGCTCTCCCGCGCCTCGTAGCCGGGCAGGTACGGCCCGCGGTAGCGGGACCGGTCGACCAGGGTGTGGCGGGTCTCGCCGTAGGTCGCGATGGCCGCGACCCGGACGGTGCCGTGCTCGTCGGTCAGGTCGTGCGGCTCCTCCAGCACGGTCGCCCCCTGGGCGCGTGCGTGCTCGATGCACCGGTCGACGTCGGCGACCTCCAGCGCGAGGTCCACCACGCCGTCGCCGTGCCTGCGGTGGTGGTCGAGCAGCGGGCTGTCCGGGCTCACCCCGCCGTTGATCACGAACCGCGCCGAGCCGGACTTGAGCACGAACGACTTGTGGTCCCGCTGCCCGGTCTCCGGTCCGGCGTACGCGACGAGCTGCATCCCGAAGGCGACCTGGTAGAACCAGGCGGTCTGGGTCGCGTTGCCGACCACGAAGACCACGGCGTCCATCGAGCGGACGGGGAACGGGTCGCGCGTCCCGTCGTAGTCGACCAGGCCCACGAGTTGGCGGAGCTGGTCGTAGCTCACGTCGTCAAGCTGCTGCGTCATACCTCACAGCATGTGCAAGCCTGGGCAGGCTGAGCAACAGTCGCTCGATTCACTGGTCATTTTGTACAGTGGTTCATGGCTTCCGACGCGCAAGCTGAACACTCTGACCACGTCGTCGACGCCCTGGACGCCCGGCTGTTGCTGCTGCTCACCGACGAGCCCCGGCTGGGGGTGCTGGAGTGCTCGCGCCGGCTCGGCGTGGCCCGCGGCACGGTCCAGGCGCGGCTCGACCGGCTGGTGGCGCGCGGCGTGCTCACGGGCTTCCCGCCCGCGCTCGACCTGGCCGCGATGGGCTACGGGCTGACCGCGTTCGCCGTGCTGGAGATCGCGCAGGGCCGGCGGCACGAGGTGACCGAGGGCCTGGCCGCGATCAACGAGGTGTGCGAGGTGCACGCCACGACCGGGCAGGGCGACCTGTTCGTGCGGGTCGTGGCCCGGTCGAACGCCGACCTCCAGCGGGTGATCGACTCGATCGTGGACGTGCCGGGCGTGCAGCGGCTGTCCTCGTCGATCGCGCTGTCCACCCCCGTCCCGCCCCGCGTGCGGCCCCTGCTGGAACGCATCACGTGACGCGACAGCAGAAGGGCGGCCACCCCGCGTGGTGGCCGCCCTCCCGGTGTCTGGGGGTCAGCCGGAGTACGGCACGGCCTTGATCAGCGTGACCTTCATCGTGCTGCCGTTGGGCAGTTCGTACTCCCGGGCCTCGCCCTCCTTCGCGCCGAGCAACGCCTTGCCCAGCGGCGAGGAGGGGGAGTAGACCTCGAGCGCGCCGTGCGCGCCCTCCTCACGGGTGGCGAGCAGGAACTCCTCCGTCTCGTCGTCCCCGTCGTAACGCACGGTGAGCACCATGCCGGGCGCCGCGACGCCCGTCACCGTCGGCGCCTCGCCGACCTTGGCGACCCGCAGCAGCTCCTGCAGCTGGCGGATCCGGGCCTCCTGCTTGCCCTGCTCCTCGCGGGCCGCGTGGTACCCGCCGTTCTCCCGGAGGTCACCCTCCTCGCGACGCGCGTTGATCTCCGCAGCAATGACCGGGCGATTCTCGATCATCTCGTCCAGCTCAGCCTTGAGCCGGTCGTAGGCCTCCTGGGTCAGCCAGGTCACCTCAGTGTCGCTCACGGTCACCAACTCCTCGTCTTGCTCCGGCCCACGGCGTGGGCTGGCAGTTCCCGGGCGCACCAGCCCGGAACGGAAAAACACGGCCCGCGTCGGGGCCGTGCTGAAAGGCCAGAGTAACACGCGGAGAACGTTCGCCCCCGGCGTTTTGTTCCCGGATCGGCCGGTAAAGCCGCAGATCACCCGCTTGGCCGCTACCTCGTGGACAGGTACGCCGGAACCTGGTAGGAGCAGCCGAACACCTCGCCCGTGACCGGCGGTTTGGACGTCCTCAGCACGGTCGTGGCCCGCACCGTGCCCGCTCCGGGCTCCACCAGCACCTCGCGCCGGCCCGCCTCGTCGCCGTCCTCGGACCGGGCGCGCACGATGCACACGACCGGCTGCTCCGGGGTCTGCCTGACCACCTCGAACGTGATCTCGACCGAGTCGTCGCCCTGGACGGTGAACGCGGTCTGCTTGGCCTCGACGGGCATGGTGCCGAGGTTGCGGTAGCCCACCCAGGCGACGACCCCGCCCACCAGCACCGCGATCACGGGCAGTGACCAGCGCGCCCACCGGGGCAGGGGCCTGCGGGGCTTGCCGTACCGACCCTCCGGCAGTGCCACTGTGCCAAGCCCTCCCGCCCGTGGGGAACAATGTCCCTCGACCACCGCGTTGAGTGTCGCAGGGACCGGACCGGACCGGTTCGGCAGGGGCGAGGAGGAGCACCACCGTCATGGTTGAGAAGCTGCGCATGATGGCGGTGCACGCGCACCCCGACGACGAGTCGAGCAAGGGCGCCGCGACGATGGCCCGCTACGTCGCGGAGGGTCACGAGGTGATGGTCGTGACCTGCACCGGCGGCGAGGCCGGCAGCGTGCTCAACCCCGCCCTCGACCGCCCCGAGGTGCTGGCGAACATCACCGAGCTGCGGCGCGCCGAGATGGCCCGCGCGGTCGAGATCCTGGGCGTGCAGCACCGCTGGCTCGGGTTCGTGGACTCCGGCCTGCCCGAGGGCGACCCGCTGCCGCCGCTGCCCGAGGGCTGCTTCGCGCTGGTCCCGCTGGAGGAGTCGACGCCGAAGCTGGTCGAGGTGATCCGCGAGTTCCGGCCGCACGTGATCGTCACCTACGACGAGAACGGCGGCTACCCGCACCCCGACCACATCCGCTGCCACGAGGTGTCGGTGGCCGCGTTCGACGCGGCGGGCGACCCGGAGCGCTACCCCGAGCTGGGCGAGCCGTGGCAGCCGCTGAAGCTGTACTACTCGCACGGCTTCTCGCGGGCCAAGCTGCTGGCCTTCCACGAGGCCATGCTGGCGGAGGGCCTGGAGTCCCCGTACGCCGAGTGGCTGGCGAGCTGGCCCACCGACAAGCCGGACGTGATCGAGCGGGTCACCACGCGCGTCGAGTGCGCCGACTACTTCCCGGTGCGCGACGAGGCCCTCAAGGCCCACGCCACCCAGATCGACCCGGAGAGCCGCTGGTTCGCCGTGCCGCGCGAGTTGCAGCGCAGGGTGTGGCCGACGGAGGAGTACGAGCTGGCGCGGTCGCTGGTGGACAGCACCGTGCCCGAGGACGACCTGTTCGCGGGCGTCCGTGAGAGGGTGACCGCGTGACCTCGTTCGACCCGATCCCGTGGGAGCAGACCACGGCGGTCGTCCTGGCCCAGCAGCCGTCCACCGACAAGGACCCGGGCGGCCAGCAGGAGGACTTCGGCAAGTCCTCCCCGCTGGGCCTGCTCATGCTGGTGCTGTTCTTCATCGCCGTGTTCTTCCTGGTCAAGTCGATGAACAAGCACCTGAGGAAGCTGCCCGCGTCCTTCGACGAGCCGGCCGACCGGTCCGACGCCGAGCCGGAGGCGAAGGCCGGCAACGGCAAGGGCAAGGGCGAGCAGGACTAGCCGAAGGCCAGCTCCACCACCCCGGAGCGGCACCACGCCACCAGGCGGCCGTCGGGCCGCCAGGCCAGGTTGACGACCCCCGAGTCCAGGTCGGTCCCGAGCAGGCGGCGGGCCCGGCCGCCGCGCGGGCACGACCACACCGCCAGGCGGCCGTTGCCGTCGCCGACCGCCACGAACGCCTGCCCACCGCGCACGGCCAGCGCCACCTCGGCGGCCGCCGTGGTCGTGACCGGCCAGGGCGTCGCCCACGGCGTGAACGCGTCACCGGTCAGCGCGTGCACCGCCACCCGCGCGGTGCGGCCGACGGAGAGCGTGGCCACCACCGGCTCGTCGCCGTGGTCGAGCGCGAACCGCTGCACCGGCTCCGGTGACGTGGCGAGCAGCGGCAGCCCACCCCGCGCGGGCACGGCGAACAGCAGCAGCCCCCGCCGGTGGGTGGCGAGCAGCCTCGGCCCGCCGGCGGCGCGGTGGAAGGCCCCCTGGGTCGGCCCGGGGTACTCGTCCACGAGGGTGTCGGCGCTGCGCGCGAACTCGCGCAACCGCCCCCACCTCGGCCGGAAGCACCGGATCCGTCCCGCGCCGTCCAGGTGCGCCACCACCCGGCCGTCGTGCACGGCGATCGCGGACCACATGCCGGACGCGCCGAGGAAGCCGGTGGCCACGCGTCGCCGCCGCGCCCCGCGCCGGACCCACGCCTCCAGCACCCCGGAGGCGGTCTGCGCGGCGACGGTGTCGCCGTGGACGGCGACGTCGGTGATCCGGTCCTCGTGCGTGCGCCGGCCGAGCCCGGCCGCCAGCGGCGGCAGCCCCGGTTCGACCAGCACGGCGGCCGTGGAGCCGTCCCGGGACGAGCCGATCGCGGCGAGGCGTCCGTCACCGGTCGGGAACAGCCGCGTGGCCGGGAGGTGCCGCGACGCGTCCCACGGCGGCGGGGCCTCCGGTTCGGGCGCGTCCCGGTCGAACTCCCACAGGCGGACCCGGCCGTCCGTCCCCGCCGACAGCACGACCGGTCGTCCCTCCGGGCCGGTACCGACGGCGAGCGCGCGCACGCCCGCCTCCCGGCTGCGCCCGGTCGGCCCGGCGGGGGTGAGGGTGTCGCGCAGCCACCACGCCGACACGCCGACCACGTCCGCCGTCGCCACGACCACCTCGCCGCCGGGCAGCCGCCCCTCCGCGACCGCCGTGGGCGCGACGCCCGCGAGCCCGGGTTCCCGGATCAGCCCCCGGTCGGTCACGCCGAAGCAGGCGAGGTCGGTGTCCTCGCGGCACAGGAGCAGCAGGCGGCCGTCCGGACGGGTGACGAACCAGGTGCCCTCCTGCCGCCAGGCGACCCGGACCCGCGGGCCGACCCGCACCAGCCGGTCGTCCGTCACCCGGTAGAGCGACAGCCCCGTGGTGCTCCGGGTGACCGCGAACACCACGCCGTCCTGGACGCCCAGCGCCGGCGGGCGGAACAGGATCTCGTCGGAGGTGTCCACCCGGTCGAGCACGACCGGCGCGTCACCGGTCCAGTCGACCAGGCGCAGCGTGCCCTGGCGGGTGAGGGCGGCGAACAGCCTCCCGGCCGCCGCCACGCCCCCCGAGACGGCGGCGGGGCCGATCTCCAGCGCCCCGGTCTCCCGCGGCCCGTCGGCGAGCGACCACTTGCGCAGCGCGCCGTCCGCGACGGTCAGCGCGACCTCCCCGTCGTCGGTCACCGCGCGGGAGAGCCACTGGTGGTGCTCGACCGCCTCGCCGGCGACCTCCGCCACCGGGTCGAGCCGGTAGTCCCGGAACCGGTGCAGCACCACCCGGTCGTGGTTGACCTCGAACGCGCCGGGCTCGCCGGCCGCGTCCAGCCACAACCCCACGTCGGCCGACGCGAGCAGCTGCGCGAGCACCTGGTGCGGCTCCTCGCCGCGCCAGGCGAGCACGTCCGCGCGCCACGGCAGGGTGAACCGCCCGGCGAGCCGGTCGGCCAGGCCCGGGAACCCGAGCTGCCGCGCGGTCAGGGCGAGCCGCGCCGCGCGGTCGGGCACGTCGAGGTCGGCGAGGTGGTGGCCCGCCTTGCGGTAGACGTGGGCGTGCGCCCTGGCCCGCGCGGACGCCACGTGGGGCAGGTGCGGCAGGAGCCGCCCGGTCGGCGCGACGACGAGGAAGCCGACGTCCTCCACCAGCTCGTCCAGCCGGCCGGCCGCGGCGGCGTGGTGCGCCAGGTGCTCGCGGACGTACTCCGGCGCGTCCTCCCACCGGTCGACCCGGCGGCGCAGGGTCTCGTAGACCACCGGCTCCGCGCCGGGCCGCCCCGCCCGGAACGCGTCGTCCAACGCCTGGTGGAACAGCCGGAACGTGCCGCCCGCCTGCTCGACCAGGTAGCCCGCCGCGGACGTGAGCACCTCGCGCAGGTCGTGCGGGGTGTAGGAGCCGGCGCTCAGCGCGTTCGCCAGGTCGAGCCACAGCGGCCCCTCCGGCAGGCCCGCGCCCTGGGCGAACGCCAGCGGCGCCAGCAGGTCCCGCGCCACCCTCGGCCGGTCGAACCGCACGGTCAGGTAGTCGTCGACGGCCGCCGCGACGCTGGTCGGCAGGCGCCGCGCGCCGGTCAGGCACGCCAGCTGCGCGATCAGGAAGTTCCCGCCCGCGTGCCGGGCGATCGCCGCCGCCCGCGCCGGGTCGCCGACCCGGCGTTCCGCGTACCGCACCACGTCCCGGTGGTCGAGGTAGGACCCGGAGTCGAGGTCGAGCACCACGGGGTTGCCGAGCCGGGCGGGCAGCGCGCCCCGCACGCCGACGCGCGTGCCGACCACGACGTGCCGGTCGCCGTGCGCGGCGAGGCGGCTCAGCATGGTCGCGATGGCCTCCGGCGCGTCGCCCGCCGCCTCGTCCAGCGCGTCCACCACGACCGACACCGGGCCGCACCGCCGCAGCAGCTCGGTCGGGTCGGCCGCGTCGACCTCGGCGGCGTCGGCGATCGCGCGCACCACGTCCGCGAGCGTCCGGCCCCGGGCGTGCACGGCGACCGTGACGCCGCCGACCGGGGGCAGGGCGACGTCGGGCGGCAGGGTGTCCGCGGGCACCAGCGACCGGGCCGCCCGGTCGGCCAGCACGACCGTCCGCGCGAGCACGGCGCTCTTGCCGCTGCCCGGCCCGCCGACCACGGCCCGCACCCGCCCGTCGGCCGGTCCGCCCAGGTAGAGCGCGAGTTCGGTCAACGCCCGGTGGCGGCCGACGAAGTGCCACACGTCCGTCGGCTCGTGCGGTTCGACGCCGCGCGCCCGGGGCAGCCAGTGGGTGTCGAAGGCGTCGTCCAGGTCGACGCGCCAGCCGGTGTGGTCGGCGGCCGGCGGCCACCGCCGGACGATCTCCTCGACCGGGACGAGGTTCCCGCCGCCCACCGCCGGGTGCGCCGTGACGACGATGCCCACCACGGCGTGCAGCACGTCGTCCCACACGGGCGCGCCGGAGAACCCGCGGTCGATGCGGTGGCCGGAGGTGTGCTCCAGCTGCACCCAGTTCGGGCCGACCCGGCCGCCGAGCCGCCCGCGCGACTCGGTGTGGTGCCCGCCCGCGAACCCCTGCACCACGTACGGGTGATCGCCGAGCGCGGCGGGCGCGCGCAGGGGCGCGCGGACCGCCCCCGGCACCGGCGCGGCCAGCCGCAGCACGGCCAGGTCGCCCTCCTCGACCGGGTCCCGGAACTCGACCGTGGCGGCCACCTCGACCCCGAGGTGCACCAGCGCCACGTGCACGTGGTCGTCCGGCACGACGTGCGCGCACGTCAGGACGAGGTCGGGCGCGACGAGCACGCCGGCGCCGGCGTCACCCACCCGGGCCAACCAGGGCGGGCGTTCCCGGTAGCTGGCGCGCACGACCACCGACCCTACTGCGCGTACCAGACCCGGCGGGCGGGGACGGACACGATCTCGCGCTCCGGGTAGCGCAGCGCGGTGAGCCGGCCGCCGAACACGCAGCCCGTGTCCAGGCACAGGGTGCCGTTCACCCATTCCGGTTCCTCGACCGGCGTGTGTCCATACAGGACCGTCGCCGCGCCCCGGTAGTCCCGCGCCCACGGGTAGCGGACCGGGAAGCCGCGCGCGTCGATCTCCCCCGTGGTCACGCCCCACAGGGCGAGGGCCCGCGCCCGCGCCGACCCGCGGCCGTGGTGCCGCTCCGGCAGCCCGGCGTGGGCGACGACGAGCCTCCCGCCGTCGAGCACGTAGTGCGGGACCAGGGCGTCGCAGAACGCGAGCACCTCGGCGCGGAACGCGGGCGTCTCGCGCTCCAGCCGGCTCAACGAGTGCTCCAGCCCGTGGTTGACCTGGACGTCGTGGCCCTTCAGCGCCCGGACCAGCTTCTCCTCGTGGTTGCCCCGCACCGAGAGGGCGTGGCCCGCCGCCACCATGGCCATCACCAGCCGCAGCACGCCGGGCGTGTCCGGCCCGCGGTCGACCAGGTCGCCCACGAACACCGCCTTGCGGCCGTCCGGGTGCCCGCCCTCGGCGGAATGGCCCAGCTCGCGCAGCAGGTGGACGAGTTCGACGCGACACCCGTGCACGTCGCCGACCACGTCGAACGGCCCGGTCTCGTGCCGCAGGTCGTGGGGTGACGGGTCGGCGGGCCCCGACGGGCCGGCGGAAGGCTCCATGCGACCAGTCTGGTCGACCGGTCCGGGGGTTGGCCGGGAATTACTGTGGAGCCATGACGAACCGGCTCGCGTCCTCGACCAGCCCGTACCTGCTCCAGCACGCCGACAACCCGGTGCACTGGTGGCCGTGGTCGCCGGAGGCGTTCGCGGAGGCGCGGGAACGGAACGTGCCCGTGCTGCTGTCGGTCGGGTACGCGGCGTGCCACTGGTGCCACGTGATGGCGCACGAGTCGTTCGAGGACGAGGCCACCGCCGCGTTCATGAACGAGCACTTCGTGAACGTGAAGGTGGACCGCGAGGAGCGGCCGGACGTGGACGCGGTCTACATGGCGGTCACGCAGGCGCTCAGCGGGCACGGCGGCTGGCCCATGACGTGCTTCCTGACCCCGGACGGCGAGCCGTTCTACGCGGGCACCTACTACCCGCCGTCGCCCCGGCCGGGCATGCCGTCGTTCCGGCAGGTGCTGGAGGCCATCGACCACGCGTGGCGCGAGCAGGGCGACGAGGTGCGCGAGTCGGCGGCGGGCATCGTGGCGCAGCTCGCGTTCAAGCCGCTGCCGCAGTCCACTGTGGACGACGAGGTGCTGGCGGGCGCGGTGGTGTCGCTGCTCGGGCACTTCGACCGGGTCAACGCCGGGTTCGGCGGCGCGCCGAAGTTCCCGCCGTCGATGGTGCTGGAGTTCCTGCTGCGCCACCACGAGCGGACCGGGTCGGTGGAGGCGCTGTCGATGGCGCGCGCGACGGGCGACGCGATGGCCAACGGCGGGCTGTACGACCAGCTGGCGGGCGGGTTCGCGCGGTACAGCGTGGACGCGGCGTGGGTCGTGCCGCACTTCGAGAAGATGTTGTACGACAACGCTTTGCTGCTGCGCTTCTACACGCACCTGAGCCGCCGGGACGACAACCCCCGGTACCGCGGGGTCGCGCGGGAGACGGCCGAGTTCCTGCTCCGCGACCTCGGCACCCCGGAGGGCGGGTTCGCCGCCTCGCTGGACGCGGACACCGAGGGCGTCGAAGGGGCGACCTACGTGTGGACGCCCGCGCAGTTGGTCGAGGTGCTGGGGTTGTCGACCGGAGCGCGCGCCGCGGCGCTGTACGGCGTGACGGACGAGGGCACGTTCGAGCACGGCGCCTCGACGTTGCGGATGCTCGGCACGCCGGACCCGGAGATCGCCGCCCGGCTGCTGGAGGCCCGGGACCGGCGGCCGCAGCCGGGGCGCGACGACAAGGTCGTCACGGCCTGGAACGGGATGGCGATCCAGGCGCTGGCCGAGGCCGGCGCGGTGTTCGGCGAGCCCCGCTGGGTCGAGGCGGCGGCGCGGGCGGCCCGGCTCGTCCTGGACGTGCACCTGGTCGACGGGCGGCTCCTGCGCACCTCCCGGCACGGCGTGGCCGGCACGGCGGCGGGCGTGCTGGAGGACTACGGCTGCTTCGCCGACGGCCTGCTGGCGCTGCACCAGGCCACCGGCGACACCGAGTGGTTCACCGTCGCGTGCGGGCTGCTCGACACGGCGCTGGCGCGGTTCGCGGGGGAGGAGCCCGGCGTCTACCACGACACGGCCGACGACGCGGAGGCGTTGGTGCAGCGGCCGTCGGACCCGTCCGACAACGCGAGCCCGTCCGGCGCGTCGGCGCTGGCCTCGGCGCTGGTGGCGGCGTCCGTGCTGGGCGGGCCGTCGCACTACCGCGACGCCGCCGAGGCGGCCGTGGCGCGGGCCGGGCTGCTGGCCGCCCGCGAACCCCGGTTCGCCGGCCACTGGCTGAGCGTCGCCGAGGCGCTGGCGCTGGGTCCCGTGCAGGTGGCCGTGGTCGGCGACGCGCCGGACCTGGTGCGGACCGCGTGGCACGGCGTGCACGGCGGTGGCGTGGTCGTGGCGGGCGCGCCGGGCTCGGCGCCGCTGCTGGCCGACCGGCCCCTGGTCGACGGCGGTGCGGCGGCCTACGTGTGCCGCGGCTACGTGTGCGACCGGCCCGTCACGTCGGTGGCCGACCTCACCGCGGCCCTCGCCGTCCACCGTTAGCGAACCACCCTGGCGGTCCGGTGACCGCGGCGTAGCGTCGGCATCGACGTAATCATGTAATCGAGGTGCGAGATGCGACGTGGATGGGGTGGCCGGGGCGGTTGGCAGCAGGCCGACCAGCCCCCGGCGGACGACGCGGCGGCCTGGTTCGCGGGCCGGCTGCCCGACGGCTGGTTCACCGAACCGCCGGTCGTGACGGTGGACCGCGAGGAGATCGTGGTCGTGGGCACGCTGCCCGCGCTGCCGGACGGGTTCGCCGACGACGCCGAGCGGGCGGCGGCCGAGGCGGGCCGGATCAGCCGGTTCCGGGAGGAGACGCGGGACGAGCGGATCGCGATCGCCCGCCAGGCCGAGCACCGCTACCGGCGCAAGGTCGCCTGGGGCGCGCGGCTCGGCGGCACGGAGGAGCTGTTCACCACGCTGTCGGCGCCCGTGATGACCCGGTTGCGGCAGCCCGAGCGCCGGGTGCTGGACACGCTGGTCGCGGCCGGGGTGGCGCGGTCCCGGTCGGAGGCGCTGGCGTGGGCCGTGCGGCTGGTCGGCGAGCACGCCGACGCGTGGCTGACCGAGCTGCGGGAGGCGATGACCCGGGTGGACGACCTGCGCGCGCAGGGACCGGACCTGGCGTGACCGACCGGGCGGGGACGAGGGCTTCGACCGCGGGCACCTACGACCTGGCGTGGCGGCTCGACCCGGCGTCGCCGCAGGTCAGGGGCCGCACCACCATCCGCTTCGCCGGGGCGCGGGAGCGGGTCGACCTCGCGGCCGACCGGGTGCTCGCCGCGTCCCTCAACGGCCGACCGGTGCGCCCGGACTCGTCGCCGACCGGGGGCGACGGCGACAACGTGCTGCGGGTGGAGGCGCTGTTCCCGTTCCGCGACCGGGGCTTCCGGCGGGTGGTCGACCCGGCCGACGGCCAGGTCTACCTGTACGCGACGAACTTCCCCGACGCCGTGTCGCGCACCATGGGCGGGTTCGGCGATCCCGGCGACCGGGCGGACGTGGCGCTGACCGTGACCGTGCCGCCGTCGTGGAGGTGCCTGGCGAACGGCCGGGCCGTGGTCGACGCGGGCGCGGTCCGCACGTTCACCCCGGTGGCGTCGATCGCGCGGTCCACCGTCGCGGCGGCGGCCGGCCCGTTCGCCCGGGTGGACGAGTCCGTGCACGTGCCGAGGTCGCGGGCGGCCGTGGACGGGGCCGCCGTCGCGGACGTGGTGACCAGCGCGATCGCGTTCTACGAGAATCTGCTGGGCCCGTACCCGTACGCCAAGTGCGATGTCGTGTTCGTGCCGGGGCTGTCCTCGCTGGCCCTGTCCACACCGGGCCTGATCCTGGTCGACCTGCCCGTCCTGGACCGCCTCGACGACCCCCGCTACGCGACGGTCGTCCTCGGCCACGAGGTGGCGCACGCCTGGGTCGGCAACCTGGTCGACTTCCCGGCCCCGCTGACGGAGGGCCTGGCCACCTACCTGAGCAGGCTCTTCGCCGAGCACACCGGCCCGTGGGACGACCTGCCGGACCACTCCCTCCCGGACCGCCCGTACCGCCCCCACCTGGACCGCGTCCGCGCGGTGGAGGCCGCCGTCGGCCGCCCGGCCCTGCTGCGCGGCCTGCGCGCCGCGCTGACCGACCTCGCCCACGGCCGTGGGACGGAAGCCGACCTCACCACCCGCTGGGTCGCGGCTCAGGAGTAGATGGCGAACCAGGTGACGCCGCGAGTCGCCCGCTTGTCGATGCCTTATGTCGACCTCGGCCGCAGTGATCGCGACATCCAAACCGCACGGGCGTTGTTACAGCAGCCCTCTGGTCGACGATATAGGTGTGTGGGCAGCGACGCAACTAATGGAAAAGTTCACGCCGACTCTGTTCCTCCGCCCCTGAGTCGCAAAGCGATCGCCATAAGTGCGGTGCTCGCATTCGGGGGAGGAGTTCTTGCGGTCGTGCTTCTCCTGTTGTTTCTCGGCGGTGGCTCGGAAAGCGACCGGAACAAACTTGATGTTGTCCGAACGGCGGCCAGCATAGTCGTGGGCACAGGAGGTGCTGCGGCACTTCTCTTGGCTGCGCGTCGGCAGCGCTACACCGAGTTGGCGTTAGTTCACCAATATCAGTTGCTCGATCATCAGCGCGAAGTGGCGAACCGGGCGGATTCGGATGCCGCAGAGCGGCGGATCCTTGAATCCTACACCAAGGCTGCCGAGCAGTTGGGTAGTGACAAGGCGGCGGTCCGCCTGGCTGGCGTATATGCGCTCGAGCGCTTGGCCGGCGCTTCTGCCCCCATGCGGGTGACAGTGTTGGGCCTGCTGTGCGCGTATCTTCGGATGCCGTTCGTCCCGCCCTCCAAGATTCCGGACCTGGGTCCTCCGACGCTGTCTTCTCGCAGGTCCTTAGGCGAGGTGGCGGCCGATAGGGCGGCGCACTCAAGCGATTCGGACCAGGCGCGCTCAGAAGAATTGGAGGTTCGACTGGCTGTGCAGGACGTGATCGCAAGGCACCTCAGGCCCCGGGCCGGAGTAAGTCGAAGTCGGGATTTCTTCTGGACTCCGGAAGACTCCCATGTCTACGTGAACCTCGCCGGTGCGACGTTGATCCAGTTTTCGATCAGGGAGTCCACACTCGGCTCGGTCAACTTCAGTGCCGCAACGTTCTACGGTAACACACTACTCGACTACAACGACTTCAGCGGCTTTGCCGACTTTCGTGACTGCACGTTCCGCGGACTTGCGTGGTTCAACGACTCGACGTTTCGCGATCGCGTGGTGTTCGCCGATGTCGCGATGATGTGGCCAGCGATCTTCCGGAAGGCCCGTTTCGAGCACATGGCGTTCTTCGAGGATAGCTCTTTCAGTGCTCCGGCGGACTTCAAAGGTGCCTACTTCGAGCGAGTGGTAGATTTCTCCAGGGTCAAGTTCGCGGACGACCTGGACTTCTCGGAGGTGGTGTTCGAAGTTCCTCCGGATCTCTCCGGTGTGAAGGTCGCCGGCACTGCTCGGAAGATCATTCCGGCTTCATGGGGAAGTCGTGTTGTCGATCCGGTCGACAGCGGTGAAGAAGACGTCTGGTGGACCCTGGACGCAACGCCCGACCGGTCTGACGGCGAGGGGGCCGCGGCTCACGAGTAGATCGCGAACCAGATCGCGATGTAGTGGCACAGCGCCGCCAGCACGGTCGCCGCGTGGAAGAACTCGTGGTAGCCGAACACCTGCGGCCAGGGGTTGGGCCAGCGCGAGGCGTAGAACACCGCGCCCGCGGTGTAGAGCAGGCCGCCCACGAGCAGCAGCACGAGCGCCGCCACGCCCACGTGGTGCAGCAGGTCCGGCAGCACGAACACCGCCACCCAGCCCAGCGCGATGTAGATCGGCACCCCGAGCCACCTCGGCGCGTGCGGCCAGGCGAGCTTCAGGGTCACGCCGCCCAGCGCGCCCAGCCACACCACCAGCAGCACCACGTTGCCCGTGTCCGGGGGCATGGCCAGCAGCGCGAACGGCGTGTACGTGCCCGCGATGAACA
This sequence comes from Actinosynnema sp. NPDC004786, assembly GCF_053601135.1. Classification (NCBI taxonomy): domain Bacteria; kingdom Bacillati; phylum Actinomycetota; class Actinomycetes; order Pseudonocardiales; family Pseudonocardiaceae; genus Actinosynnema; species Actinosynnema sp. NPDC004786. The sequence goes on from NZ_JBSGBG010000038.1 coordinate 75,542, forward strand.
CGAAGATCATCGAGTGGTCGAGCCGCTTCATCCACGTCCGCGCCCGCACGCTCACCCAGTTCACCCGGTGGTACAGCGCGCTGACGCCGAACAGGCCGAGCACCGTCGCCCCGTACACGGACGTGGCGAGCGCGGCCTTCGCCGACACGGTCGCCGCGGCGAGGGCGATCAGGGTCGCACCCGTCGCCACGGAGACGACGAACGACCAGAGGTGCAGCCAGCCCCGCAGACGAGGCCGCAGGGCGGGCTCGGGTGGCTGAGGGCGAGTCGACGTGGTCACGGTCCGAGGTTACGGGAGCGTAGGTGGCCGGGCAGCACACGGCGGCGTGACCGCGGCCACCCGGCGTACGCTCTTCCAGCGTGGGTCTTCGCGAGCGCATCAAGGACAAGCTCCTCCTGCCGGTCTACGAGTACCGGCTGAACCGGTGGCTCGACGGCAAGCAACGACCACGTCACGTCGGCGTGGTGCTCGACGGCAACCGCCGCTGGGCCAAGGAGGCGGGCTTCACCGACGTCGCGCACGGCCACCGCGCCGGCGCGCGGAAGATCCTGGAACTGCTGAACTGGTGCCGTGACGCCGAGGTCGAGGTCGTCACGCTGTGGATGCTGTCCACCGACAACCTGAACCGGCCCGCCGAGGAGCTGGAACCGCTGCTCGACATCATCGCCGACATCGTGGACGAGCTGGCCGAGCCGGGGAACCCGTGGCGCATCCGGCACGTCGGCGCGCTGGACCTGCTGCCCACGGAGACCGCCGCCCGCCTGTCCGCCGCCGCGCTGCGCACCAAGGGCCGCACCGGCCTGGAGGTCAACGTCGCGGTCGGCTACGGCGGCCGGCAGGAGATCGCCGACGCGGTCCGCAAGCTGCTGCAGAAGCACGCCGAGTCCGGCGGCACGATCGAGGAGCTGGCCGAGGTCCTCGACGTCGACCACATCGCCGAGCACCTCTACACGTCCGGTCAGCCCGACCCGGACCTGCTCATCCGCACGTCGGGGGAGCAGCGGCTGTCCGGGTTCATGCTGTGGCAGTCCGCGCACTCCGAGTTCTGGTTCACCGAGGCGTACTGGCCCGAGTTCCGCCGCACGGACTTCCTGCGGGCCCTGCGCGACTACGCCGTCCGCCACCGCCGCTTCGGCTCCTAGCCCCCGGCCGTCCCGGCGTCCCCACCTCCGGCCCGCACTCCCGGACAACGCCCCCGGACAACGCCCGAGGGCGGCACCCCCCGACCGGGAAGTGCCGCCCTCGAGAACTCCAGCGTTGGGGCTCAGTCCTCCGAGCTGTTGTCCCCGGCCGCGTCCGAGTCGTTGTCGTCGTTGTCGGTCGCGATGCAGTAGCTCTCGTCGTTGTTCGAGAGGATCGGGATCGCGATGACGTTGACCTCGAGCTCGCAGAGGTTGACCTGGCTCAGCAGGTCGGAGTCGTTGCCGAAGTTGATGAGGCCGAACTGGTCGGCGACCGTCTCCTCGTCCGCGTCGTCGTCGAAGTACTGCTGGTTGTGCAGTTCACCGATGGCGGTGTAGTGGCCGTCGTCGTAGTCCCCGTGCGGAGTCGCGAACGCGGGGGAGCCCAACAACATGAGACCGGCCGCGGCGATGGCGACGGCACCTGCCTTCTTGAACATGTAAACACACTCCTCTAGTGGGGAATTGATGTGACGCCCATAACCTTGCTCGCTCGATCCGAGCATTCGGGGAGTCTGCGGCTCAGGCGGTTTGCCCTTGCTCAGGTAACCTACTGGTCGGCGTTGTGGATCGCACCCGGATGAACACCATCGTGTGAAAGCGTTCTTTTCCGGTTTTAGTTATCGGGGGCGGGAATCCGGACACCGTGTCCTGAATTCCCGCCGTCCATTCCGCGGGGTGCGCCCGGTGCGCCGTCACCGGTCCGCACGCCCACCCTCCGCCACCGGGCACGTCCGGGGCCCGGCGGCGGGATCCGGCGGATCAGCCCTCGGAGCTGTTGTCCCCGGCGTCGTCCGAGTCGTTGTCGTCGTTGTCCGACGTCAGGCAGAGGTTCTCGTCGTTGTTCGAGAGCACCGGGATGCCGAGGACCGCGTTGACCTCGACCTCGCAGATGCTCAACTGGCTCGCGACGTCGGAGTCGTTGCCGAGGTTCAGCAGGCCGAACTGGTCGGCGATCGTGGTGTCGCCCGAACCGTCCTCGAAGTACTGCTGGTTGTGGAGCTGCCCGATGGCGGTGTAGTGGCCGTCGTCGAAACTCGGCCCGCGCCCGTCTTCGTGGGGTTCGCCGGTGACGGCGAACGCGGGAGCGCCCACCAGCATCAGTCCGGCCACGACCGCGGCGAGCGTACCTGCCTTCTTCAGCACTTCACACTCCTCAATGCGGGTTTCCCCGGTCGATCCAGCGTTGTTCCGAAGCCGGATGTGGTTGCCTGTCCGGCAAACTACCGAATCCCCGGCCCCGCGTGGATCTCGATAACACCATTGTGTGATCCATCGATGGTGGTTGTCCCTCGTTACGGTGTCGTTCGCCGCCACAATTCGTCGCCACCGTTCCACTGTGGTAAACCGGGCGGTCATCTCGTAGGGTCTGCAGTCCGTGGACGCCGACCGGATCGTGCGTGAGTACCTGTTGCTCGGGCTGCGCCTGGACCGGCTGTCGCCGGGCCTGGTCGACTCGTTCACCGGCGACCGCGCCCTGCGCCGCGCCGTGGACGTGGAGCCGAGGCCGCACCCGGCCGCGCTGAGCCGGCAGGCCGCGCTGCTGCGCCGCGAACTGGCGGGCGCCGACCTGGCGCCGGACCGCAAGCGGTTCCTGGACGCCCACCTGGTGGCCGTCGAGACGATCGCGCGCAAGCTCGCCGGCGTGCGCGTCGGGTTCGTGGAGGAGGTGCGGGCGTACTTCCAGGTCGACATCCGCCCCGGCCACCCCGACACCTACCGCCGCGCGCACGCCGCCCTGGCCGAGGTGCTGCCCGGCCGCGGCACCCCGGCCCGGCGGCTGGCCGAGCACCGCGCCCGCGACGAGGTGCCGCGGGGCCGGCTCGCGCACGCCGTGCACGCCCTGTCCGGCGCGCTGCGCGACCGCGTGCGGCAGCGGTTCGAGCTGCCCCCGGACGAGGTGGTGGAGTACGAGATCGTCACCGACAAGCCGTGGAGCGGGTTCAACCACTACCTCGGCGGCTTCCGGTCGCGCGTGGCGATCAACGCCGACCTGGGCCACCGGATGTCGAGCCTGCCGCAGCTCGTCGCGCACGAGTCCTACCCCGGCCACCACACCGAGCACTGCCGCAAGGAGGTGGGCCTGGTCGGCAAGCGCGGGCACGCCGAGCAGGCGTTGTTCCTGATCAACACGCCGCAGTGCCTGATGGCCGAGGGCATGGCCGAGCTGGGCCTGCACGCCGTGGTCGGGGCGGGCTGGGGCCGCTGGGCCGAGGAGGTCCTGGCCGACCTGGGCCTGCGGATGGACGGCGAGCTGAGCGAACGGGTCGAGAACGCGCTGGCCGGGCTGCTCACCGTCCGCCAGGACGCGGCCCTGATGCTGCACGACCGGCGCGCCCACCCCGACGACGTGGTCGACTTCCTGTGCCGCTGGCTGCTGGTGCCCGAACGCCGCGCCCGCCAGATGCTGCGCTTCCTCGGCGACCCGCTGTGGCGGGCGTACACCACGACGTACGTGGAGGGCGTGCGCCTCGTCCGCGCGTGGCTGGACCTCGGCGCGGAGACCCTGGGCGACCGCTATCTGAGACTGCTGGACCAACCACTGGTGCCGGCGGCGTTGGCGGAGGAGGTCGCCGCCGCGGTGCCCTGGCTGCCCCGTGACCGCGGGTGACCGACCGGCCGTCACCGGCCGTACCGGCTCTGAGCTGGGCGGACGACGCGCGTTGGGCCGATGTGGCGGTCCCGTGCCGCCCTTCGGCACCCGCGGTGGTCCTGTTTCACAGGTTTGCGGCCGGGTGACGAGTTGACGAATCACCTGTGTGGCTGCCTGCATAAGAGGGACCGGCGGAGGTAACTTCCGGTTGGCGGGACGCGTCCACTGCGGACCGCGCAGGGAGGCCCTGATCGTGGCGGTATGCGCGAGGGGGCCGGCACCCGGCCCTCGTGGCCGGCACGTCCCCGGCTAGGGGGCGGTCCGGTCGATCGGGGTGGTGCCTGGCCCAGCGAGGAGCGGACGCGGGTGCCGCGTTCGTGAGGGAGTTGCCGTGAACGCACGACGACCCGCGAGCCGTTCCTCAGGCTCATCGCGCAGCACGTCCCGGCGCCGTGGCGCGCCGACGACCAACACGTACGTGGTGGACACGTCCGTGCTCCTCTCAGACCCCCTGGCCACCACGCGGTTCGCCGAGCACGAGGTCGTGCTGCCGCTCGTGGTGATCAGCGAGCTGGAGGGCAAGCGGCACCACCCGGAACTCGGGTGGTTCGCCCGGGAGGCGCTGCGCCTGCTCGACGACCTGCGCCTGCGGCACGGCCGGTTGGACCACCCGGTCCCGATCGGCGAGGCCGGCGGCACGCTGCGCGTCGAGCTCAACCACTCCGACCCGGAGGTGCTGCCCGCGGGTTTCCGCACGGACTCCAACGACGCCCGCATCCTGGCCTGCGCGCTCAACCTCGCGGCCGACGGCAACGCGGTCACGCTGGTCACCAAGGACATGCCGCTGCGGGTCAAGGCCGGCGCGGTCGGGCTCGCCGCGGAGGAGTACCGGGCCCACGACGTGACGCTGTCGGGGTACTCCGGGATGTCCGACGTGGACGTCGACCAGTCCGTGGTGGACGCGCTGTACCGCGACACCGTGATCGACCCGGCGCTGTTCGACCTGGCGCACGTCGCCGAGCTGCCCTGCCACAGCGGGTTGCGGCTGCTGGCGGGCACGTCCAGCGCGTTGGGCCGGGTCACGCCGGACAAGCAGGTGCGGCTCGTGCGCGGCGACCGCGAGGCGTTCGGGCTGCACGGCCGGTCCGCCGAGCAGCGCGTGGCGCTGGACCTGCTGCTCGACACCGAGGTCGGCATCGTCTCGCTGGGCGGACGGGCCGGCACCGGGAAGTCGGCGCTCGCGCTGTGCGCGGGGCTGGAGGCGGTCATGGAGCGCCGCCAGCACCGCAAGGTCGTGGTGTTCCGCCCCCTGTACGCGGTGGGCGGCCAGGAGCTGGGCTACCTGCCCGGCTCCGAGAGCGAGAAGATGCAGCCGTGGGCGCAGGCGGTGTTCGACACCCTCGGCGCGCTGGTCAGCCAGGACGTCGTCGAGGAGGTCATGGACCGCGGCATGCTGGAGGTCATGCCGCTGACCCACATCCGCGGCCGGTCGCTGCACGACTCGTTCGTGATCGTGGACGAGGCGCAGTCGCTGGAGCGCAACGTGCTGCTCACCGTGCTGTCGCGGTTGGGCGCCAACTCGCGGGTGGTGCTCACGCACGACGTGGCGCAGCGCGACAACCTGCGCGTCGGGCGGCACGACGGCGTGGCGGCCGTGATCGAGAAGCTGAAGGGCCACCCGCTGTTCGCGCACGTCACGCTGACCCGCTCGGAGCGCTCGCCGATCGCCGCGCTGGTCACCGAGATGCTGGAGGACTACGCCTCCTGACGGCCGGTCCGGGAGGGGCCCCGCCGGCGGACGTCGGCGGGGCCCCTCCATGCTCGTGGTGCAGCACCGCCACCACCCGGGCCAGGACGGCGGCGACCAGCACCGGCAGGGCGTTGCGCACCCCGTGCCACACCCGAGAACCGGTGCGCCGAGCGGTGGGACGGCGTGCCGCGCCCGGACCCATCGCCCGACCACCGGCCCGACCCCGGATCCGGCTAGTCGAGCGCCCGCCGCAGGAAACCCCGCATGCCCAGCGCCCCGAACCCCGCGATCGACGCCAGCAGCACCACGAAGCACACCCACAGCGGGATGTGCTCGACCCCCGGCACCAGCACCGCCCGCATGCCCTCGCTCACGTAGGTGAGCGGGTTGAGCGCGCACAGCACCTGGAACCAGCGCAGGTTGTCCAGCGCGGGCCACGGGAACTGCGCCGAACCGGTGAACAGCAGCGGCGTCAGGATCACCGCGAACATCACGTTGATGTGCCGCGGCGACACCGACGTGCCGATCACCATGCCCACCGCCGCGCCCGCCAACGACCCCAGGACGATCACCAGGAACGCCGCCGGCAGCCCGGACGCGGGCCAGCTGATGTCCAGCATGACGAACCCGATCGGGATCATCAGCACCGCCGCCAGCAGGCCCCGCACCGCGCCGAACACCATCTTCTCCACCGCGACCAGCGGGATCGGGATCGGCGCGAGCAGCCGGTCCTCGATCTCCCGCGTCCACGAGAAGTCCAGCACCAGCGGCAGCGTGGTGTTCTGCAACGCGCCCAGGAACCCGTTCATCGCCACGATCCCGGGCAGCAGCACGGCGGCGAAGTCGCCCTGCACGAACCCGATGTCGCCCAGCACCTTGGCGAAGATGAACAGGATGAAGAACGGCTGGATGATCACCTGCGCGAGGAAGCTCGGCAGCTCCCGGCCGGTGACGAACACGTCCCGCCACAGGATCGCGTTGAACGTGCGCAGCGACGTCATCGCAGCTCCCGGCCGGTCAGGTGGATGAAGACGTCCTCGAGGCTCGGCGTGCCGATCGACAGGTCGGCGACCGGCGCGCCGTGCCGCTCCAGGGTGCGCAGCACGTCCGGCAGCGCCACGGCCGGCGCGACGTCGGTGTAGAGGCGGAACATGTCCTGCACGTGCTCGACCCGCTGCACCCCGTCCACCGCGGCCAGCGCCTCGCTCACCGCGTCCGGGTCGGCGGCCGACGCGACGGTCACGCTGAGCGTCGTGCTGCCCGGCAGGGTCTTGGTCAGCTCGGCCGGGGTGTCGAGCGCGAGCAGCCGGCCGTGGTCGACGATGCCGACCCGGTCGCACAGCTTCTGCGCCTCGTCCATGTCGTGCGTGGTGAGCACGACCGTGACGCCGTCCGCGTGCAGCGCGGCCACCCGGTCGTGCACGAACAGCCGCGCCTGCGGGTCCAGCCCGGTCGACGGCTCGTCCAGGAACAGCACCTTCGGCCGGTGCATCAGGGCGCGGGCGATCATCAGCCGTTGCGCCTGACCGCCGGACAGCTTGTCCACCAGGCTCGTGGCGTGACCCTCCAGGCCCATCCGCTGGAGGATCTCGTCGGCCAACCGACGCCGCTCGACGCGGCCCACGCCGTGGTAGGCGGCGTGGAACAGCAGGTTCTGCCGGACGTTCAGCGCGCGGTCCAGGTTGTTGCGCTGGGGCACCACGGCCAGCATCCGACGGGCCCGCCGCGGGTCGGCGACCACGTCCACGCCCTCCACCAGGGCCGTGCCGGAGGTCGGCCGGACCCTGGTGGTCAGCACGCCCACGGTGGTCGTCTTGCCCGCCCCGTTCGGACCGAGCAAGCCGAACACCTCGCCTCGGCGGACCGCGAAACCGAGCCCCGCCACGGCCGGTTTCGGGTTGCCCTTGTAGACCTTCACCAGGTCCGCCACCGTCACGGCTTCGTCCACCGGGACAGCCTAGACAGCAGGAGCGGTCACCAGCCCGACGGAAGCGGACGACCTTCGGCGAACCCCGCGGCGCTCTGGACGCCGAGCGTCGCCTTGGCGTGGAACTCCTCCAACGTCTGCGCCCCCGCGTACGTGCAGGCGCTGCGGACGCCCGCGGTGATCGAGTCGAGCAGGTCCTCGACGCCGGGGCTGTTCGGGTCCAGGCGCATGCGGGAGGTCGAGATCCCCTCCTCGAACAGGCCCTTCTTGGCGCGGTCGAACGCGTTGTCGGCGCGGGTGCGCGCGCTCACGGCCCGCTTCGACGCCATGCCGAACGACTCCTTGTAGAGGCGGCCCTGCTCGTCGCGCTGCAGGTCGCCGGGCGACTCGTAGGTGCCGGCGAACCAGGAGCCGATCATCACGCTGGACGCGCCGGCGGCGAGGGCGAGGGCGACGTCGCGCGGGTGGCGGACCCCGCCGTCGGCCCAGACGTGGCGGCCCAGCCGACGGGCCTCGGCGGCGCACTCGGCGACCGCGGAGAACTGCGGGCGGCCGACGCCGGTCATCATGCGGGTGGTGCACATCGCGCCCGGGCCGACCCCGACCTTGACGATGTCCGCGCCCGCTTCGACCAGGTCGCGGACGCCTTCGGCGGTGACCACGTTGCCGGCCACGACGGGCACGGTCGGGCCGGCCTCGCGGACGGCCTTGAGGGCGGCGAGCATCTTCTCCTGGTGGCCGTGGGCGGTGTCGACGACGAGGGTGTCGACGCCGGCGTGGAGGAGCTGCTCGGCCTTGGCCGTGACGTCGCCGTTCACGCCGATGGCCGCGGCCACGCGCAGGCGGTTCGCGTGGTCGAGGGCGGGTTGGTAGATGTCCGAGCGCAGCGCGCCCAGGCTGGTCATCACGCCGCGCAGGCGGCCGTCCGCGTCGACCCCGAGCGCGACCCGCTGCGTGCCGCCGTGCAGCCGGGTGAAGACGTCACGCGGAGGGGTGTCCATCGGAAGGGTGACGATGCGGTCGTCGGCGACATCGTGCAACCGGGTGAACCGGTCGACGCCCGCGCACGCCGCCTCGTCCACGACACCGGTCGGGCGACCTTCGTCGTCGACCACCACCACCGCCCCGTGGGCGCGCTTGTGCAGCAGGTTGACCGCGTCGGCGACCGAGTCGCCGGGGTGCAGGGTCAGCGGCGTGTCCCACACGACGTGCCGCGCCTTCACCCACTGCACGATCTCCGCCACCGCTTCGGGCGCGACGTCCTGCGGCAGCACCACGAGCCCGCCGCGCCGCGCCACGGTCTCCGCCATCCGCCGTCCCGCCACCGCGGTCATGTTCGCGACCACGATCGGGATCGTCGCCCCCGTTCCGTCGGAGGTCGACAAGTCGACACCGAACCTCGAGTCGACGGCCGATCGGCCGGGCACGAGGAAGACGTCGTCGTAGGTCAGGTCGTAGCTGGGCCGATGCCCTTCGATGAACCGCACGAGAACTTGACGATACTCGCGCCGAGCCGAATCCGCCCTGGTTGCGGCCACCATTGCGCCGGTCGGCACAGGGTTCGCTCTTGTGGCTTCCTCCAAAGCCGCACCACTGCGGTTCCCGCGACTCGATCGCCCCCGCTGCCGCCTCGCACACCCGCCTCCCGCCGCCCCCGCGCTCCCGTCGCCGTGCTCCCGTCGCCGTGCCCCCGCTCCGCCGCCGTCCTGGCCGCGCTCTGCCTCGCACCCGCCTCCACGCCCGCGCCGCTCCCACCGCGCCCCCGCCGTGCGCCGCTCGCACCGCGCCCCCACCCCCGCCGTGCCCCCGCTCCCACCGCGCCGCCTCGCTCCGCTCCCACCGCCGTGGTGCTTCCAGCTGGGCCGCTCGTGCTGGCATCCGACGCCGGCGACGCCGCCGGACCGGGTCGGCGGGATCCCTGGCTGCTCAGGTCACGCGCCGGCCGGGCGGGCGCGTGGGTGCGGTTCGTGGCGTGGCGGTTCCGGCTGCCGGCACGGTGATCCGGTCGTGGGCGGTGGTTGGGCTGAGGGTCGAGGTCCGGGGCGAGTGGTGGTCAGGTCGTGGTTGCGGCGCGTGCCGGGGGTTGGTTGGCCTCCTCTTCGTTTCAACCGAGGTGCGGTAACAGTGTTTCCGTACATCTTCGGCCCATGTTCACCCGATCGTGTCGCTCGGGCTGCCGGTGGGGGACTTCGGCAGGAGGGCGCGGACGGCGTCGATCGTGTCCGCCTCGGCGGCGTCCTTGTCCGGCCGGTACCGCAGCACGCGGGCGAAGCGGAGGGCCACGCCGCCCGGGTAGCGGGGGCTCACCTGCACCCCGTCCAGCTCGATCTCGATCACCAGCTCCGGCCGGACCACCACCGCCCAGTCCGTCCGCTCCGTGGCGATCGCCATCAGCTCACGCGTCTGCCACGCCAGCAACTCGTCGGTCAGCCCCTTGAACGTCTTCCCGACCATGATCGGCGGCCCGCCGTCGGGATCGCGCGCGCCCAGGTGCAGGTTCGACAGCAACCCCTTCCGCCGACCGCTGCCCCACTCCACCCCGAGCACCACCAGGTCGAGCGTGTGCACCGGCTTCACCTTCTGCCACGCCCGCCCCCGCCGCCCGGCCGCGTACGCCGACCCCAGCGACTTCACCATCACGCCCTCGTGCCCGGCCGCCAACGCCTCCTCCAGCACCCGCGCCGCCGCCTCCTCCGACGCGGGCTCCACCACCCCCGGGATCACGTGCGCCCCGGCCACCCGCCGCACCGCGTCCAGCCGCACCCGCAACGGCTCGTCCAGCAGGTCCACCCCGTCCAGGTGCAGGCAGTCGAAGAAGAACGGGCTCAACAGCAGCTCCCGCACGTCCTGCGCCCCGAACCGGCTCATCGTCTCCTGGAACGGCCTCGGCTTGCCGTCGTCGGCCAGCGCCAGCGTCTCCCCGTCGAGCACCACGGACGTGCACGGCAACCCGCGCACCAACGCCACCAGCTCCGGCACCGTCCCGGTGATCTCGCGCAACGTCCGGGTGAACACCCGCACCTCGTCCCCGGCCCGGTGCACCTGGATCCGCGCGCCGTCCAGCTTGTGCTCCACCACGCACGACCCCAGCTCGACCAACGCCGCCGCCAGCGACTCGGCCGGCGACGCGAGCATCGGCCGCACCGGCCGGCCCACCTCCAACCGGAACGCCGCCAGCGCCTCCACGCCGCGCAGCGCCGCCTCCGCCGTCCCCGGCAGCGACCCCGACAGCATGAACGCCCGCCGCACCACCTCGCCGGGCACGTCGGCCGCCCGTGCGATCGCGTCCAGCATCACCCCTTCGAGTGCACCTTGACGCAGTTCACCCGTCAGGAGCCGCCGCAGGAAGTCCTGCTCCGCCGCCGTGGCCCGGCCGAACAGCGACGCCAGCAACGCCGCCCGCCGCGCCGCCGACCCCTTCCCGCCGACGGACGCGAACTCCCCCAGCGCGGCGTCCACATCGGACACCGTGAGCGACGGCGACGCCGCGGGCGGCACGTCCAGGTCCACCACGGTGCGCCACCCCGCGCCGATGCGGCCCTGGCTGGGCACGCCGACCAGGAACGACACCACCGCGGGCGTGCTCATCCGGCGCACCAGCCCGGCCAGGGCGTCGACCTTGGCCAGGCGGGAGCGCGTCGCCGCCACCGCGGCGGACGTCTCGACGACCTCGGAGAACAACACGGGGACCATGGTGCACCCGACCACCGACAAAAACCGGTCAGACGGCCGCGCGCAGCTCCCGCACGGCCTCCCGCAGCCGGTCCGGCGTCAACGCCGCGTACCCGATCACCAGCCCGGGGAACAGCGGCCCGCGGGCGTACCGGGCCAACGCCGGCACGTTCACCCCGCGCCGCGCCAGCCGCTCCTCCAGCGCCACGTCGTCCGTCCCGGCGGGCAGCCGCACGACCACGTGCAACCCGGCCGCGACCCCGATCGGCTCCCACTCGGGCAGCACGAGCCGCAGCTCGTCCAGCAGCGCGTCCCGCCGCGCCCGGTACAGCTGCCGCGTGCGGCGCAGGTGGCGGTCGTACCCGCCGGCGCCCAGCAGCCGCGCGAACGCCGCCTGGTGCAACGTCCCCGTGCCCAGGTCGTCCAACCGCTTGCGCTCCACGACGGCGTCCCGCAGCCGGGGCGGCGGCACGAGCCACCCCAGCCGCAACGCGGGCGCGAGCACCTTGCTCGCGCTCCCCTGGTACACCACCCGCGTCGGGTCGAGCGCCTGCATCGCGCCCATCGCCGGCCGGTCGTAACGGTGCTCCGCGTCGTAGTCGTCCTCCACCACCACGCCGTCGCACGCACGCGCCCACTCCAGCAGCGCGCGCCGACGTTCCGGGTGCAGCACGACACCCAACGGGAACTGGTGCGCCGCCGTGACGACGACCGCCCGGCAGTCCGTTGTGGACAGCACGTCGACGCGCAACCCGCCGGAGTCGACGGGCACCGGTCGGACCGCCAGACCGTGTGACGCCAACATCTCCGCGCCGCCGAAGTGGCTCGGCTCCTCCACCGCCACGCTGCGGTGCCCGGCCGCGCGCAACACCCGGCCCAGCAGCGAGATGCCCTCCGCCGCGCCGTTGGTGACGACCACATCGGACGGTCGCGCGGCCACCGCCCGCACCCGGCCGAGGTAGTCCGCCAGCTCCCGGCGCAACGGCCCGAACCCGGCGGGGTCGGGGTAGCCGAGGTCGTCGGTCGACAGGTCGGTCATCGCCGACTTCTGCGCCCGCAGCCACTCGTCGCGCGGGAAGGCGCTCAGCGCGGGCAGGCCCGGCTTGAGGTCGTACCGGAACCGCGGCGCGGGCCCGGGGTCGTCGGCGGCCCCGCCCGGCCACGCGGGGGCGGCCGCGACGGTGGTGCCCGAGCCGCGCCGGGCGGTCAGGTAGCCCTCGCCGACGAGCTGGGCGTACGCGGACGTGACGGTGCCGCGGGCGACGCCGAGCTGGGCGGCGAGGTCGCGGCTGGACGGCAGGCGCGTGCCCGGCGCGAGCCGCCCGTCCCGCACGGCGCGGCGCAGCTCGGACTCCACCGCGCGCGGGCCGTGCGCGGCGGGGAGGAGGAGCTCGCGGAAAGTGGTCCAGTCGGCGGGCATCTGAGTGGAGCTTACGCCTGGACCACCGATGGCGGAGGGTTGCCGACCATGGGACACGGGAGGGCCGCGATCGCGGCGGGTGCGATGTCGTCGGTGATCGTGGGCGCGTCCGTGCCGGTGACGGGGATGCTCCAGGCGTACCCGCTGCTCACGGGGCAGGCGATGCGGTACGCGCTGGGCGCGCTGGCGTTGCTGGCGTGGACGTGGCTGAGGGGCGGGCGGCTGCCGGTGCCGGGGCGGCGGGACTGGCCGGCGCTGCTCGGGCTGGTCACGACCGGGATGCTCGGGTTCACCGCGTGCGTGCTGTACGCGCAGCGGTACGCCGAGCCGGGGTTCGTCGCGGCCGTGCTGGGGGCGAGCCCGCTGGTGCTGGCGCTGGTCGCGCCGCTGGTCGCGGGGCGGAGGCCGGCCGTGGCGGCGGTGGTGGGGGCGGTCGTCGTGGTGGCCGGGGTGGTGGTGCTGTCGGGCGGTGGGTCGTGGCACGGGCCGGGGTTGGCGCTGGCGTTGCTGACGGTGGCGGGCGAGGCGTCGTTCACGCTGTTCGCGGTGGGTGTGGTGCGGCGGCTGGGCGGGGTGGCGGTGGCGACGTGGTGCTGCCTGATCGCGGCCGTGGCCGGTGCGGCCCTGGGCACGGTGGTCGGCGGGTGGCGGGTGCCGACGGTGCGGGAGGGCGTGGCGCTGGCCGTGCTGGGGGTCGTGCTGACGGCGGTGGCGTTCGGGCTGTGGTACTTCGCGGTGGCGCGGCTGGGCGCGGACCGGGCCGGGGTGCTGATCGGGCTGATGCCGGTGGCGGGGCTGGCGGCGTCGGTGGCGTTGGGTGCGCAGGCGTTGACCGGGGTGGCGGTGGTGGGCGCGGTCGCCGTGGCGGCGGGGTGCGTGATCGGGCTGCGGGGGCGGGCGGCCGACGCCGACCACCCGCCCCGGCCCCGGTCACGACCGCGGCTCGCGCGTTCCGAACGTTGAACTCACGCGTTCCGAACGTAGGACTCACGCGACGCGAACGTAGGACACGCGCGTTCCGAACGTAGGACACGCGCGTTCTGGACGTAGGACACGCGGGACGTGAGGGGTCAGCGGTTGCCGTTGGCCATGCGGAGGACGTCCAGGGCCTGGTCCAGTTCGGCCTCGGAGAGCTTGGCCGGGACGTGGCCGCGTTCCAGGACCACCTCGCGGATGGTCTTGCGCTCCTTCAACGACTGCTTGGCGATCGAGGCCGCTTCCTCGTAGCCTAGGTAGCGGTTGAGGGGCGTCACGATCGACGGGGACGACTCGGCGTACTCGCGCATCCGCTCGATCTGCGGTTCCGCGCCGGTGAGCACCTTGTCGGCCAGCAGCCGGGCCACCGCGGCGAGCAGGCGGGCGGACTCCAGGACGTTGCGGGCGATCACCGGCAGCATCACGTTGAGCTGGAAGTTGCCCTGCGACCCGGCGAACGCCACCGCCGCGTCGTTGCCGATCACCTGCGCCACCACCATCATCGTGGCCTCGGGGATCACCGGGTTCACCTTGCCCGGCATGATCGACGAGCCGGGCTGGAGGTCGGGCAGCGCCAGCTCGCCGAGCCCGGCGCGCGGGCCGGACCCCAGCCACCGCAGGTCGTTCGCGATCTTGTAGAGGCCCACCGCGGTGGCCCGCAGCTGGCCGGAGACCTCGACCACGCCGTCCTGGGTGGCCTGGGCCTCGAAGTGGTCGCGGGCCTCGGTCACCGGCAGGCCCGTCACGGCGGCCAGCTCCGCGGACACCGCCGCGCCGAAGCCCGCCGGCGCGTTCAGCCCGCTGCCCACCGCCGTGCCGCCGATCGGCAGCTCCGCCAGGCGCGGCAGCGACGACGTCAGGCGCTCGACGCCGTACCGGACCTGGGTGGCCCACGCGCCGGCCTCCTGGCCGAGCGTGATCGGCACGGCGTCCATCAGGTGCGTGCGGCCCGACTTCACCAGGGACGTCCAGTCGGCCGCCCGGGCGTCCAGCACCGAGACCAGGTGCTCCAGGGCCGGGACGACGTCGCGCGCGACCGCCTCCGTCGCCGCGAGCCGCAGCGTGGTCGGGAACGTGTCGTTGGACGACTGCGAGGCGTTGACGTGGTCGTTCGGGTGCACGTCGCGGCCCAGGGCGCGGGTGGCCAGGGTCGCGATGACCTCGTTGGCGTTCATGTTCGACGACGTGCCGGACCCGGTCTGGAACACGTCCACCGGGAAGTGCGCGTCGTGCTCGCCCGCGGCCACCGCGTCGGCGGCGGCGGCGATGGCCTCGGCGACTTCGGGTTCCAGTACCCCCAACCGGGCGTTCACCCGCGCCGCGGCGGCCTTGAGCAGGCCGAGCGCGCGGATCTGGGCGCGTTCCAGGCCACGCCCGGAGACGGGGAAGTTCTCCACCGCGCGCTGCGTCTGCGCACGCCACAGCGCGTCCGCCGGCACCCTGACCTCGCCCATGGTGTCGTGCTCGACGCGGTACTCCTGTTCAGCCATGCCACCGAGTCTGGACCGGCCACCCGGACCGGGCACAAGAGGAGCGGGACAGAGTGGCGTGGAACACCTATGGTCGAGTCATGGAGCTTGAGGTCGACCTGCTGATCGTCGGTGCGGGCCCCACGGGGCTGTTCGCGGCGTACTACGCGGGGTTCCGGGACCTGTCGGTCGCGCTGGTCGACGCGCTGCCCGAGGCGGGCGGCCAGATCACCGCGATGTACCCGGAGAAGATGATCTTCGACGTGGCCGGGTTCCCGGCGGTGCGCGGGCGCGAGCTGGTGGACGCGCTCGTGCGGCAGGCGGACCAGTGGCGCCCGACCTACCTGCTCGGCCGCCAGGCCCGCACGCTGTCCGATGTGGACGGACGGCTGGAGGTGGGGCTGGCCGACGGCGGCGTGGTCCGCGCCGGCGCGGTGCTGATCACGGCGGGCATCGGCGAGTTCCGGCCCCGCCCGCTGCCCGCGGGCGACGGCTGGCTGGGCCGCGGCGTGGTGCACTTCGTGCCGCAGCTGAACGTGCACACCGGGCAGGACGTGGTGGTCGTCGGCGGCGGCGACTCGGCGTTCGACTGGGCCCTCGCGCTGCACCCGATCGCGTCCAGCGTCACGCTGGTGCACCGCCGGGCGACGTTCCGGGCCCACCCGCCGACCGTGCGGCAGGTCCGCGACCTGGGCGTGGAGATCATCACCGACGCCGAGGTGCTGGAGCTGCGCGGCGACCCCGACCTGGCCGAGGTGGAGCTGGGCCTGAAGGGCGGCGACCGCAAGGTGCTGCCCGCGCAGGCCGTGGTCGCGGCGCTCGGGTTCACCGCCGACCTGGGGCCGATCGAGTCGTGGGGCCTGGAGCTGGACCACCGGGCGGTGCTGGTGGACACCACCATGCGCACCGCCCGGGACCGCGTCTACGCGGCGGGCGACGTCGCCCAGTACCCCGGCAAGGTGAAGCTCATCGCCACCGGGTTCGGCGAGGCCGCCACCGCGGTCAACAACATCGCCGTGCTGCTCGACCCCGGGGCGCACCTGTTCCCGGGCCACTCGAGCAACGCGGGTTAGGGCACCACCTGCACCTGCTCGCCCGGGAACAGGTTGTCGTAGAACACGAGCGACTCCTGCGGGCCCAGGCGCACGCAGCCGTGCGACTGCGTGTTGGTGTCGCCCTGGTGGAACGCGACGCCGTCGGTGGTGAAGTACACCGCGTTCGGCATCGGCCCGTTGTAGGGCACGCTCCAGTCGTCCTTCACCTTGCGCAGCACCGGGAAGGTGCCGACCGGGGTCTCGTGGCCGGGCATCCCGTGGGACACGCGGACGGGGCCGTAGCTGGCGTTCCCGTTGTAGATCAACCACGCCTGGTTGGTGGACAACTGCACGCACGCGCCGTTCTGCACGGAGCACGGCGTGCCGGTCGAAGCGGAGGCGGTGGCGGGGGTCGCGAGGCCGAAGGTCAGGGCCGTCGCGGCGATCGCCGTCGTGCCGAGCATCTTCCTCATCGCTATCACTCCTCGACCCTCGGTTACCCCTTCCGAGTCGTTTGAACACTCCGCGTCATGCCGCGACCTGAACCTGGTCACCCACCCGAAGGGTTTCGAAGTAGTGCGCCGCCGCTTCGCGTGACAGGTGGATGCAGCCGTGCGACTCCTCGGTGAGGCTGCCCTCGTGGAACGCGATGCCGTTGCCGACGAAGTAGGTGGAGAACGGCATGGGGCCGTTGTAGGGGATGCTCCAGTCGTCCCGAACCTGCCACAGCACCGAGAAGTAGCCGACGGGCGTCTCGTAGCCCGGCCGGCCGGAGGTGGTCGGCACCGGGCCGTAGCTCACCCTGCCGCCGCTGATCAGCCAGCTCTGGTTGGTGGACAGGCTGACGCACGCGCCGTCGGTGATGTCGCACGGCGTGCCGGCCACGGTCACCGGCGGGGGCGGCGGCGCGGGCTGTGGTGCGGGCGGCGGCGCGGGTTGCGGGTCCGGCGTCCGCGTGGTCTCCGGCGGCGCGGGAGCTTCGGGCGGTGCGGCCGGCGTGGAGGACGCCGGCGGCCCGTCGGGGGACGGCGCGGGAGAGGGGGAAGACGAAGACGCCGGCCCCGACGTCGGCGCGGCGGCCGGGCCGGACGCGTCCGGCGTCCCGCAGGCCGTGGCCAGCAAGGCGATGACGACCAGTGCTGCTCTGCGCATCCGCGCACCCCCAGGAGATCGTGCGGTGTCCTGATCCTGGAGACGCCACCCGGAACGCCCCGGTTGTCGGCGGGTCGATAACGAAACGGGAAGGGCCGCCCCACCCGGAGGGGGACGGCCCTTCGAACACCGCGGCGGGCGTTACACCGTGCCCGCGTACTGGCTGATCCACGAGCGGAACGCCGGCACGTCCATGTAGATCGACGGGGCGGTGGCGCAGGTGGAGCTGTTGTTGCCCGCGCGGCTGGTGGCGCCGATGAGCTGCCACACGCCGTTCACGGACTTGACCTGCGGGCCGCCCGAGTCGCCGTAGCAGGCGCCCGAGTTGCCGTTCGGGTTGTTCGTGCAGATCTCCACCGAGCCGTAGATGCCCAGGCAGCTGCTGTCGGCCACGATCGACGTGTTCAGCTCCTGCAGGATCGTCGGCGCGCCGCAGGCGCCGCGCGGGGCGCAGGTCTGGCCCCAGCCGATGATGCGGGTGGCCGTGCCGACCGCCCCGGACGTCGACGCCACCGCGATCGGCGTCTGGCTCACCGAGGTGGACAGGCGCACCAGCGCGATGTCGTACGACGCGTGCGTGACCACCTGCGCGCCGGTCGCGACCGTGCCGCCGCTGGTGCGGTTGGTCGTGCCGATGCGGGCCCGGATGGACGACGCCGACCGGCCCTGCACGCAGTGCTTGGCCGTGACGACCCAGTTGGCCTTGATCAGCGAGCCGCCGCAGAAGTGGCTGCCGGTGGTGCTCTGCAGGGACACCATCCACGAGTAGGTCTGCGTGGCGTTGCCACCGCCCACGATGAACGGGGTGACGCCGCCGTCGGTCGCCGGGGCCGCCGCCGCCCCGGCCGCCGAGGCGAGTGCCGCGCCGACCGCCACCGCGAAGGCGGTGAACAGGGTACGAACCTTCATCGCTTCCTCTCCGTCCCCGGCGCAGGGTGCTCGGGGACGGAACGGAAACTAGGGATGAACTCGACCTGATCACCACAGCCGATCGGCCGGTATGTGGCGGTGACCGAGAGTTCACAGTTGACGGCGCGGCGTGCCGATCGGCGTCACGGCAGCGGCGGCAGCGCGTCCTCGGCGGCGGGGATGTCGAAGTCGACCGACGAGTACTCGCGCAGCTTGGTCAGCCGGTGGAACCCGTCGATCATCCGCACGGTGCCCGACTTCGACCGCATCACGATCGACTGGGTGGTGCAGCCGCCCGCCCGGTAGTGCACGCCGCGCACCAGGTCCCCGTCGGTGACGCCGGTCGCGCAGAAGAACACGTTGTCGCCGCGCACCAGGTCGTCGGTCAGCAGCACCCGGTCCAGGTCGTGGCCCGCGTCCAGCGCCTTCCGCCGCTCCTCGTCGTCCTTGGGCCACAACCGGCCCTGGATCGCGCCGCCCATGCACTTCAACGCCGCCGCCGCGATGATGCCCTCCGGCGTGCCGCCGATGCCGACCAGCAGGTCGATGCCGGTGTTCGGCCGGGCCGCGGAGATCGCGCCCGCCACGTCGCCGTCGGAGATGAAGTGGATCCGCGCGCCCGCCGACCGCACCTCGCGCACCAGCGACTCGTGCCGCGGCCGGTCCAGGATGCACACCGTCACGTCGGAGACGTCGCTGTGCTTGGCCTTCGCGATCCGGCGGATGTTCTCCGCGATCGGCGCGGTGATGTCGATGACGTCCGCCGCCTCCGGCCCGGTCGCGAGCTTCTCCATGTAGAACACGGCCGACGGGTCGAACATCGCGCCGCGCTCCGCCACCGCGAGCACCGCCAACGCGTTCGGCATGCCCTTGGCCATCAACGTGGTGCCGTCGATCGGGTCGACCGCCACGTCGCACTCCGGCCCGTTGCCGTCGCCGACCTCCTCGCCGTTGAACAGCATGGGCGCCTCGTCCTTCTCGCCCTCGCCGATCACCACCACGCCGCGCATGGACACCGTGCCGATCAGCTTGCGCATGGCGTCCACCGCCGCGCCGTCGCCGCCGTTCTTGTCACCGCGGCCCACCCAGCGACCGGCGGCCATCGCGGCCGCCTCGGTCACCCGGACGAGTTCCAGCGCGAGGTTCCGGTCGGGTGCCTCTCGCCGACGCTCGGACGGGCTGCTGCCTGTGACCATGGGGGTTCCTCCTGCGGTGCGACTACCGGCCGGTAGGCCAATCCTCGCACGTCGTCACCCCTCGGCCACGTCCTCCTCGGTCACACTGAGTGCTTGATCGATCCGCTCCCGGGCGCCCGCGAGCTGCCGCTCGCAGGTCTTCGCGAGGGCCTCGCCGCGCTCCCACAGCGCCAGCGACTCCTCCAGCGACAACCCGCCCGCCTCCAGCCTGCGGACCACCTCCACCAACTCGTCCCTGGCCTGCTCGTAGCCAAGCTCGCTCACGTGGACAACTTCCCCAATCGGTTCTGGACGTGCACCACGACGGTCGCCACCGCCTGGTCGTAGCCGATGAACGCCTCGGCGAACTCCGCGCCGTCACCCTCCCGCACCGCGTCGTCGATGCGGTGCTCGGCGTCGGCGACCCGCCGGCGGTGCACCGAGCCGTGCCCGAGCCACCACCGCATCCCGGCGTAGTCGGACGTCGCCGCGGACAGGTCGTGCAGCCGGTTGATCAACGCCTGCCGGCCGGACGTGCAGCCGGCCACCAGCGACAGCCAGCAGTCGGCGGCGGCCCGGTCGGCCGACTCGGCGCGACCGCGCACGGCGACCGCGCCCTCGTCGTCGGCCGCGCCCGCGGCCGCCACCGTCAAGGGCAGGAACGTGGGCTCACGTGCCGGATTCGGCACCACCGCCTCCTTCTTGGGCTTCGTCGCCGGGTCCGCCGGACGTCACGACCGCGTGCACGGCGCCGTCGGCCACGCGCACCCTCAGCCGGGCGCCCTCGGGAGCCTGGGAGGTCGACCGCAGCACCCCGTCGACCCCGTCCGGGGTGACGAGCTGGACCACCGCGTACCCCCGCGCCAGCGTGGCGGCAGGCCCGAGGGTCGTCAAGCGCGCCGTCGTCGCGGTCAGCGCCGCGGTCTCCGAGTCGAGCCGGTTGCGCACCGCGCGCCGCGCCCGCTCCCGCAACCGGTCCACATCCTCCGCGCGCCGGTCCAGCGGGCCGTACGGGTCGGACAGCGCGGGCCGCGTCCGCAGCGCCGCGAGCAGCTTCCGCTCCCGGTCCACCCAGCCGTGCAGGGCGCGCCGGCTGCGGTCCCGCAGCTGCCGGATCCGCTCGGCCTCCTCCGCCACGTCCGGCACCACCCGCTTGCCCGCGTCCGTGGGCGTGGAGCAGCGCACGTCCGCGACGTGGTCCACCAGCGGCGTGTCCGGCTCGTGCCCGATCGCCGACAGCACCGGCGTGCGGCACTGCGACACCGCCCGGCACAGCGCCTCGTCGGAGAACGGCAGCAAATCCTCCACGCTGCCGCCGCCGCGCGCCAGCACGATCACGTCCACTTCGGAGTCGCGGTCCAGGGTCGCCAGGGCGGTGAGGATCTGCGGCACCGCCAACGCCCCCTGCACCGCCACGTTGATCACCCGGAACCGCGCGCCCGGCCAGCGCGCGTGCGCGTTCGTCAGCACGTCCCGCTCCGCCGCCGACGCCCGACCCGTGATCAGACCGATCTTGTTCGGCAGGAACGGCGGCCTGCGCTTGCGCCGCGGGTCGAACAGGCCCTCGGCGTTCAGCAGCTTGCGCAGCCGTTCGATCCGGGCCAGCAGCTCCCCGATGCCCACCTGGCGGATCTCGTCCACGCGCAGGCTCAGCGTGCCCCGGTTGGGGAAGAAGTTGGGTTTGCCGTGCACCACCACCCGGCTGCCCTCGGACAGCTGCAGCTCCCGCACCATGCCCACCGGCGCGGTCAGCTGCATCGACATGTCCACCGAGGGGTCGCGCAGGGTGAGGAACGCGGTCGCGGTGCCCGGACGGGCGCTCAACTGGGTGACCTGGCCCTCCACCCACACGTCACCGAGGCGGTTGATCCAGTCGAAGATCTTGCGCGCGACCGTCCGCACCGGCCACGGGTTCTCGGGGCTGGACCTCTCCGGGCCGGGCGGCTGGGACCTCTCGACGTTCGGGCTCCCGGCGTTCACTGGCTCTTCAGGTTCGCGATGCGGCGGGTGAGCATGCCGGTGAACTCTGGTCGGGCCGCGTGCGTGCGCTCGTGCGCCAGCAGCTCCTCCAGGTCCTCCTCGCTCAACGTCCGCAAACGCGCCCTGAGCTGCGCCAACGTCAGCTCGTCGTAGTTCGGCAGCACCGCGGGCGGCTCGGCCGCGATCGCCTGCTCCTCCTCCGCCCACGGGTCGTCGCCCCGCGGCTCGGCGGTCGCCTCCGGCTCGTCCTCGTCGAACGTCGCCCACTCGGGTTCCTGCTCCACCGGCCGCAGCACGGACAGCACGTCGTCACCCTTGATTGCGAGTTCCGTCACCCGCTGCTGGACCCGCATGGACAGCTGCAGGGCCTCACTGACCACGGTGACCGGCAGACCCGCGAGCTGCCGGGGGAGCTTCCGGGCCTGCTCGACGGCGGTGACCGCCAGCCCCGCGGCGAGGCGTACGGTCAGGGGCAGTGGCTTCATGCCCTACAGCCTGCCGCAGTCGGCCGTCGGATGCCTACATCCGGCACGCCGTACCCTGGTGGCCATGGACAAGCGAGTGCTCCTGGCCAAGCCGCGTGGCTACTGCGCCGGCGTGGACCGTGCCGTCGTGACCGTGGAGAAGGCGCTGGAGCAGTACGGCGCGCCGGTCTACGTGCGCAAGGAGATCGTCCACAACAAGCACGTCGTGGAGACGCTGTCCCGGCGCGGCGCGATCTTCGTGGACGAGACCGACCAGGTGCCCGAGGGCGCGCTGGTGGTGTTCTCGGCGCACGGCGTGTCGCCGGCCGTGCACGCGGAGGCCGCGGAGCGCGGGTTGCGCACGATCGACGCCACGTGCCCGTTGGTGACCAAGGTCCACAACGAGGCCAAGCGGTTCGCGCGCGAGGACTACGACATCCTGCTGATCGGCCACGAAGGACACGAGGAGGTCGAGGGCACGTACGGCGAGGCGCCCTCGCACATCCAGCTCGTGGACACCGCCGAGGACGTCGACAAGGTCGTGGTGCGGGATCCGTCCAAGGTGGTCTGGCTGTCCCAGACCACCCTGTCGGTCGACGAGACGATGGTCCGCGTGCGGCAGCTGCAGGAGCGGTTCCCGGACCTCCAGGAGCCGCCGTCGGACGACATCTGCTACGCCACGTCCAACCGGCAGACCGCCGTGAAGACCATGGCCCCGGAGTGCGACCTCGTGCTGGTGGTCGGGTCGAAGAACTCGTCCAACTCCGTGCGGCTGGTCGAGGTGGCGCTGCAGGCGGGCGCGCGGGCGGCGTACCTGATCGACTACGCGCGCGAGGTCGACCTGGCGTGGCTGGAGGGCGTGACGACGGTCGGCGTGACGTCGGGCGCGTCCGTGCCGGACATCCTGGTGATGGAGTTGTTGGAGTTCCTGGCGACGCACGGGTACGGCGAGGTCGAGGAGATCACCACGGCGAACGAGAAGATCGCGTTCGCGCTGCCCCGGGAGTTGCGCAAGGACATGGTCCGGTAGGGCGTCGGTCCGGGGTTCGGTCGGGGTCCGGTCGGGATTCGGTCCGGGGTTCGGTCCGGTTGGGTCCGTGGTTCGCGGGTGACGTTGCCGGGACGTCCGGCGCTAAAAGCTTTTAAAAGCGTCCTCGCCGGACGGGCAGATCAGCAGGATGGACAACCCCGCCTGGATCTTTCGTTGGGTTGTGGGTCCGGTGTCCGTGTCATCCCGCCG